>SXPB01000161.1 GCA_005776475.1 Planctomycetia bacterium | reverse complement strand
CTGCGCATCGTCGCGCACGATGCGAACGCGCTCGTGCTGGCTGCCGATGCCCTGCTGCAAGCGGATGGCGCGACCCACGTGCGGATCGTTGCACGGCCATTCCACGTGCGCACCGAAGCGAGCGCGTTGCTGCCGAGCACGTTCGTCGGCACAACCCCGGTGCCAACCGCGAACGTGCGCATCGGCTTTGCCTTCCATACCGACCCGAACGGCGCCGCCGGAACGCGTTTCCCGGCCGCGAGCAACACCTTCGCGCACGACCTGCAATCGCCCGACCTGCTGCAGTTCCTCGCCGCGCAAAAGCCGCGCTTCTTGATGTGGGATGTGCTGGCCGACCAGGCCTACCACGGCGGTGGCGCGACGCCGGTGCCAAGCCTCACCCGCCCACGGCTCGAACTGCACGAACTGCGCCTGCCGTTTGGCTTCTGATTGCCGGATGGGCGTTGTTACCGGGCACCGTCACACTGCTACTGCGCAAACTCGCGGAGATGCCATGCCCCCAATGAACCGCCTCGTGCTCGCCGCTGCATTGCTCGCCACGGCGTGCTCGAACTCGGCCGACACCCCGCCGGCCACGGCCCCGTTCGAAGCGTTGGCCCACACGCCGGGCGAAGGCGCCGAGGTCTATCTCAACGACCCGATCACGGTGTCGTTCACGACGCAGGTCGACCTCGAATCGGTGTCGCTCGACACGCTGCGCATCGAGGAACGCGACGCCACCGGCACCCCGACCGGCATCGCCGTCGCCGGCACGTTCGAGTTGGCCAACAACGGCACCATGCTGTGGTTCCAACCGGCAATTGCGCGCGATGGGGCGTTCGCCACCGGCGGCTTGCGCGCCGACCGCGTCTACCGCGTCGAACTGGCCGATGGCGGCAACTCCGCGGCGCCGGCCCTGCGCGACGTACACGGCAAGCCGCTGGTCCAACCGCTGGCGTTCACCTTCCGCACCCGCACCGGTACCTCCGCGGCGATGCTGTATCGCGACCGCAGCGTGTTCGGGCCGCACCGCAGCGGGTTTGACGTCACGCCGGGCGGCGTCGAGGCGACGCCACTCAACCTGTTCGGCCAGGCGCCGGTCGAAGTTCGGCTGCACTTCGACCAACCGCTCGATCCGTCGCCGGACAACCTGCCCCTCAACGTACAACTCGATCCGACCGTGCGCGACGCGTCGGCGCGCGGCAACGTGTTCCTCGAGTACGACGATCCCGAAGACCCGCCGGGCACGTTCCGCTGGTTGCCTGCCGCCGTCGAACTCGAACGCAACGACGCCCAGGGTGCGACCGTGGTGCTGCGCCCCGTCGGCGTGCTGCCCAACGCGGCGACCGTGCGCGTGATCGTCGAAGCCGCGGTGCGCGACGTCGCCGGCCAGTCGAACCTCGCGACCGCGAACCACAACCGCGTGTTCGGCACGTTCCGCACCAAGGACGCCTGGACCCAACAGTGGAACGTGCTGCTCGAGGCGTTCGCGACGGCGAGCGCCATCGACCACGCGGCGATGTTCGCCGACCCCGCAGCGGAAGTTGGCCCCGGCTACGTGCGGGCGGCGCCGGTGTTCGAAGGCGGCAGCGACAGCGTCGACTTCGCGGCACCTGCGAACGAAACGCTGCTGAGCACCGCGTTCACGACGTTCGTGCCGGTGCAAGGCCCACCGCAGGAAGTGACCGGCGGCGTGTTCCACCTGCGCAACCTGACGATCCCCGACGGCGCCACCGTGCAAGGCGTCGGCCAGAATCCGCTGGTGTTTCTGTGCCGCGGCAAAGTCACGATCGGTGGCACGCTGTCGGCGAACGGTGGCAGGGGGGTGCGCGACGACACCGCCGGTGGCCAGTACTATGGGCCGGGTGACCGCGTAGGAACCGGGAGCCTCGGCCACTACGCGAACGCTGGTGGCATTGGCCGGTGCGGCGGGGGCGACGGCGGCGCTGGCTCGGCCGATCCGCTGCTGCGCGACATGCGCGGCGCGACCGGACGCGGCCCCGGCCAACAGGTCGGGGGCGGCGGCCGTGGCGGCTACCTCAGTTGCGTCACGGGTTGCTACACGGGCTTCAGCTACGGCAACGGCGGCGGCTCCGGCGGTGGCGGCGGCACGTTCGCAACGCAGGGTGACCCTTGGTTCCGCGGCACTTCGCCGACCAACATCCAACCGAACACACCACCGTCATCATTCTCGGCGTTCCAACAGAAGCTCGGGTTTGGCGGCACCGGCTGCAGCGGCAACTCCGGTACGCGCACGGCGTTCTTGAGCGGCGGCGAACCGGGCCCGCGGGCATTCACCGATAGCCGCGTCGACAACAACTTCTTCGGTGACGGCTTCGACCTGCATCGCGGATTGCGCATTCGCGGTGAGCTCACCACGCTGCAAGGCGGCGGCGGCGGCGGTGGTGGCGGCGACACGTCGCCGGGTTTCGTGTGCTCGCTGAACGGCAACAATCCGACGTTGGACCACCGCGGTGGTGGCGGCGGCGGCGGTGGTGGCTGCATCGTGATCAAGAGTCTCGGGGAAATCTGGATCACGGCGAACGGCCGCATCAGCGCCGACGGAGGCCACGGCGGCGGTGGCGAGCAAAGCGGCGCTTGCATCGATTCCGGCGGCGGTGGTGGCGGTGCGGGTGGCATGGTGCTGCTGTTATCGGCAGTCGCGATCCGCATCGAGGCGCACGGCGACGTAGCGACGAACCGGTTCGTGTACGGCAGCGGCAACGGCGGCCCGTTCGCCGGCAACGAGTACTCGTTCGCAATCAGCGCCGATGGCGGCGTGTGCACGACCGGCACCTTTGGCACGGTCAACGTCACCGGCAAGTACCCGCTATCAGGGCAACTGCCGATCAGCGGCACCACCTACGACCAGGATCCACTCGGTGGTTTTGGCGGCATGGGCATCGTGCAGCTGCTGGCACCCACGGGCGACAACAGCGACGGCACCAACACCGCCCTCGACGACAACATCTACTTCTATCTGCCCGGCCAACTGTCGATCCCGCAAGCGACGCCACTCGGCGCCGCCGCCAAGCGACAACTGCTGGCGTGGCGCGGGTTCCCGGGCAGCGACGGCACGCACATCGACGACAGCGGCGCGCCGGTGATGATCGGCAACGAGGAAGGCGACATCCGGCCGGCGCCCGTGCTGCTGCCGAGTCCCTTCGGCGCCCGCTCGCGCGTCCGTTCGAAGTGGATCGACACCGGCCAAAGCGCGCGGCGCCCGCTGCTCGCCGCCGATGGGCAAGCGCGTGGCCTCGTGCTCGGCAACGGCGCCGAGCCAGGGCCCATGTTCGAACTCCCGGGCATCGACCTCGCCGGCTACGCGCAATGGGCGACGATCGGAGCATCGGTGACGACGCAGCACCCGGTGGTGGTCACCCCGAATCCGATCGCGAACCTGGATGCCGCCGCGACCCACGACGGCCTGCCGGCGTACCGGGTCCAACTCGCGCAGCCGATCCTCGGCAACCGCGGCGATCGCTTCGCTGGCTACGACGCCGAGCTGCTCGACCCCGCCAGTTCGACGTTGGCGACGTTCCGCATCCTCGCGCACGACGCCAGCACGTTGCATCTGGCACCGGCTGGCCTGCTGCCGACCGCGGCGACGCACCTTCGCATCGTCGCTCGCATCCTCGAGCTGCGCACCACGGCGGGAACTTCGCTGCCGGCGACGACCTTGCCGGGAACCTCGCAGCCGGTGCCGACCGCGAACGCGCGCATCGGCTTTGCCTTCCACACCGACCCGAATCCGGCGCACCCCGGCGGCCTTCGCTTCCCGTACGGCAACGGCACCTTCACCCACGACCTGACGGCGCCCGACCTGCGGCTGTTCCTGACCACGCAGCGACCGCGCTACGTGATGTGGGACGTCGTGTTCGACAGCGCCTACACCCTTGCCGGCAACACCCCGCCGCTGGATCCTGCAGCGCCGCGCCTCGAACTGACCGGACTGCGGCTGCCGTTCCATTTCTGATCGCCGGATCCAGGTGCGGCGTGGTTGCCGAGTGCCGCCAATCGAGTTCATGGAATCACCTGCGGAGAGCCAATGCCCCGGCTGACACCCCTTCTGCTTGCGTCCCTTCTCGCCACGGCGTGCTCGAACTCGTCGAGCTCGCCGCCGGTGCCGACCGTGGTGGTTCCCTTCGCCACAGAAGCGCACCAGCCATCGGGCAGCGCACCGATCTACTTGAACGACCCGATCCTGGTGTCGTTCTCGACGCAACTCGATCTCGACTCGGTGAATCCATCGACGTTCGTGATCGAGGAGTTCGACGCGACGGGCCAACCCACCCTCGTGGCTGTGCCCGGCACCTACCGACTGGCGAACAACGGCACGATGCTGTGGTTCCAGCCCGACCTGCCGACGGACGGCACCTACGCGAACGGTGGCCTGCGCGCCGGCCGCAGCTACCGCGTGCACGTCACGGACAACCTGCACGACGTGACGGGCCAACGGCTGGTTGACGAACTGACGTTCACGTTCCAGACGCGCACCGGCCTGGGGCCCGCCGGGCTGTTCCGCGACCGCACCGTGTTCGGGCCTGCCCGCCGCGACTTCACCGTGCCCAGCATCCCCGGTGCGGCGCCGTTCTCCGAGTTGCGCCTCACCTTCGACCAACCGATCGATCCGGCGTACGACAACCTCCTGTGGCGGATCCGGATCTCGTACCAGAATCCGAGCGGTCCGCCCGGCGCGTACCTGAGCGTGCCGACGACCCTCGAACTCGAACGCAACACGGACCTCGAAGCCGTGATCGTGGTGCGGCCATTCGGCGCCCTGCCGAGTGCGACGACCTTCCACGTGTTCGTCGCACCGACCCTGCGCGACCTGGCCGGCCAGGACAATACGCTGACGCCCGGCTACGACGACTTGTTCGGCACCTTCTCGACGAACTGAAAGCGAACGCTGGGCGAGCGACTGCGCACGCGGTGTTACCGCCGCGGTCGCCCGGGACTACTTCTCGACAGTCGCCCCCGCGACCCCAGGAGAGAGTCCGATGTACGCCCGTACCCCGTGCGCGATCGTCGCAGTTGCGGCCGTGTTCGTTGCCGTTGCCTGTTCGAGCAAGGGCGCCGAAACGCCGGAAGCCAAGACCGGCGGCGAGTTCTACGTGACCGACACCGAACCCCGCAGCGGCGGCACGATCCACCTGAACGAACCGGTCCGCATCGAGTTCAGCCAGCCGGTCGACTTCGAATCAGCCTCGTTGACCACCGTGTCGTTCGTGGCGATGGACGCGACGGGCCAGGAAGTGCCCGAGCTCGTCACCGGCAATTTCCATCTCGACGACGACGGTCATGCGCTGCTGTTCGCGCCGAAGCTGCCGAGCAACGAAGCGTTCGACAACGGCGGCTTCAAACCGGATCGCCAGTACGTCGTGCACCTCGTCGGCGGCGACGCCCACAACGGCACCACCGTGATGGACCGCCGCGGCCGCGGCATGGATGCACCGTTCGCGCTGTCGTTCCGCACCGTCGCCGGTACGTCGCCATCGCAACTGTTCGCCAATCCCAAGCCCGGCGGTCCGGTGCGCGTGGGCCTCGAAGTGACGACGGCGATGGACCTTGAGCTGGTGCCGCTGGCGCTGCTCGGCGCGCCGCCGCTCGAAGTCCGCCTGCATTTCGACCAGGCCCTCAATCCCCTGCGCAGCAACATTCCGGTCGGCATCGCGACCGATCCGCTGCTTCGCAAGGAAACCGACAAGGGCGGCGTGTTCCTCGAGTACCAGGATCCCGAACTCGATCCGATCGCCGGCGACTACACCTGGATCCCCGCCGCGGTCGAACTCGAACGCAACGACATCACGGGCGCCATCCTCGTGCTGCGCCCGATCGGAGTGTTGCCCAACAACGCCGAAGTGCGCGTGATCGTCGAACCTGGCGTCGAGGACATCGCCGGCGAAGCGAACCTCGATCGGCCGGGCTACGACCGTGTGTTCGGCAGGTTCCGCACCGTGGCCGATCACGGCCAGCAATGGGACGCGATCGTCGAGTCGTTCGACGACACGCACGGCATCGACCTCGGCGCGGTGTTTCCCGAGTCGCAGGCCGAAACCGGCCCGGGCTGGTTGCGCGCCGGGTTCGCCTTCGAAGGCAGCAGCGTGCAGCGCGACTACCACCCGACCACCAACGAAGTCGTGCTCAACACGGCGTTCACGCAGATCGTGCCGGCGAACGGACTGCCGTTCTCGGTGAACGGGGGCGTGTTCCAGTTCCGCGACGTCACCATCCCGCAGGGCGTGCGCGTGATCGGCCAGGGCCCGAACCCGATGGTGTGGTTGTGCAGCGGCAAGTTCACCGTCAGCGGCACGCTGACGGTCGGCGGCGGCGATGGCGCCCGCGTCGACACGCTCAATTCGGCGAACGTCGCCAAGGCCGGCGGCATCGGCATCTGCACCGGCGGCAACGGCGGCGACGGCACTCCTTCGGCGACCAGGCGCGATCTGCGCGGCGGCACCGGCCGCGGTCCGCTGCAGGAATTCGGCAAGGGCGGTCGCGGCGGTTTGTTCGCGTGCGAGGCCAACTGCTACACCGGCAACGGCTACCAGGACAGCGGTGGCGGCTCGGGCGGCGGTGGCGGTGCAATGGCGACCCAGGGCGACCCGAACTGGCTCGGTGCGGTGCCCGCCACGGCACCCCAACCGAACGCCCCCACACCGCTGACGGCGACGTCGTTCCAGCAATGGCTGGGCTTCGGCGGGGCCGGCTGCAGCAACTTGAACAACGCCGCCAACGGCAGCGGCAACCGCAGCGGCTTCCTGCGCGGCGGCGAACCGGGTGATCTCGTCTTCCGCGACACCCGCACCAACAACGACTACTGGGGCAGCGCCATCGACTTCGCCAGCAACCTGCGCATCGCCGGCGAACTCGCGGTGCCGGTCGGTGGCGGCGGCGGCGGCGGCGGCGGCGACACGGCGAGCGTGCCGAACCCGACCTGCAACCCCAACGAGGGCCAGTTCATCAGCGACTACAGCGGCGGCGGCCGTGGCGGCGGCGGCGGTGTGCTGGTCGTGAAGGCACTCGGCGAAATCTGGATCACGTCGACCGGCCGCCTCGACGCCGATGGCGGCAACGGCGGCGGCGGCGAACAGGTCGGCGGCTGCGGCGAAGCCGGCGGCGGCGGCGGCGGCGCGGGCGGCATGGTGATCCTGATGTCGGCCAAGGGCATCCGCATCGAAGCGCACGGCAACGCGTCGTTGCCGACGCCACGCTTCGTCTACAGCGCGCCCGCGGGCGCGCCCTTCGCCGGCAACGACTACACGTTCGCGATCTCCGCCGATGGCGGCATCTGCCGCACCGGTGGTTTCGAAGGGCCAAGCATCCCCGAGAAGTACCCGCTCAACGGCGGCACGATGCTGCCCGGCACCACCTACGACGAGAATCCCACCGGTGGCCTCGGTGGGCTCGGTGTCGTGCAGTTGATGGTGCCGCCGGGCGACAACAGCGACGGCACCAACACGCGCCTCGACGACAACATCCACTTCCACATGCCCGGCGGCCTCTCCAGCGCGACGCCGACGATGAAGATCGAGATTGCCGCGCAGAAGCAGCAGCTGCTCGCATGGCGCGGCTTCCCCAACGCCAGTGGCGTGCCCGTCGACGACAACGGCATCGCGACGAACATCGGCAAACACGAAGGCGACATCCGCCCATCACCCGTGCTGTTGCCGGTTCCGTTCGGCGCCAAATCGCGCGCGCGTTCGCCGTGGCTCGACACCGGCCGCAGCCAACGCCGGCCGCTCGCCACCCCTGACGGCCAGGCGCGCGCGATCGTCGTCGGGGCCGGCGTCGAAGTGGGACCACGCTACGAGTTCGCCGGCCTGCAAGCGGATGGCTACGTCGCCTGGTCGGCGCTCGACACCGCCGGCGTGCGCATCGAACAACCGGTGCGCATCACGCCGACGGCGCTCGCCAGCGTGTCCGCCGACGCGACGTACCTGGGCGAGCCCGCCTATCGCGTGCGCTTGCAACAACCCGCGCTCGGCAACCTCGCCAACCGCTACGCGCAGCACGAAGCCGAACTGCAGAACGCCGGCGGCGCGCGGCTCGCGAGCTTCCGGATCCTGTCGCACACGGCCGACGAACTGGTGGTCGACCCGGGCCGTGAGTTGCTGCCCGAAGGCGCGACGCAGTTGCGCGTCGTGGCGAAGTTCTTCGGCATCACCACCCGCGACGTCGATGGCCTGCCGCATCGCGTGCCGCTCGGCGCCAGTTCCGCCGTGCCCACGGCGAGCGTGCGCATCGGCTTTGCCTTCCACACCGATCCGACGACCGCCGGCGGGGTGCGTTTCCCCGAAGGCGCGCAGCAGTTCGTCCACGACTTGGACCATGCCGACGTGCAGGAGTGGCTGCTGAGCAACCGGCCGCGCTACGTGATGTGGGACGTCACCTTCGACCTGACCTACGACGCCGGGATCGGGGCGGTGCAGACCTTGCGACCGGACGTTGGGCGACCGACGCTGCAGTTCTTGCGCCTGCCCGTGCGCTGGTAGGAAGCGGCGGTTCCGCCCTGCCAAGGGCGGTTCGGATCGCCCCGGCGGGTGCGCTCCGACCAGAGTCGCGACCCGGGTTCGAAGCCCCCGCCGCTCGCCCGGGTCCGGCCCGGGGAGGACTTCCGCTCCCCCAGTTCCTCGGGGGCGCCCAACCGCCGACCGCACCGGGCGAAACCGCGCGCCGGTCGAGCCAACTCGCTCCGGGAACGCTGCCTAGGGCCGATGTCGCGAGCCCGCCGACCGCCGATTTCCCGCATCCGGACGGCACTTCTTGACCATTTGCGAGCGGGAGCCACAATGCTGGCGCCCTTTTTGCATGCAGTCACGTCTCGTCCCTACGGACACGGACTCCCCTTACGTTGGCGACGGCCCGCAAACCGCCCGCCACTCTGCTGTCTTCAGGATAAGGTTCCCTCGAGCATTGCCATGAAGCGACCCGACCCCGCCCGCTTGTTGTCCTACGCCACCCTGGCCGCCCTCGTCGCCTGCTCCGGCGGTGGAGGTTCCACCAGTGCAGTGACGGCCGGCGGCGACTTCGTCGTCCTCAAGACCGACCCGAACAACGGCGGCACGATCTATCTCAACGACCCGATCAGCATCGACTTCAGTGCGAACGTCGATCTCGATTCGGCGAGCTTGTCGACGATGACGTTCCAGGCGCTCGACCAGTTGGGCGATCCGGTCCCTGAGCTGGTCACCGGCCAGTTTGCCGTGGCCACCAGCCCTGGTGACACCAGCATCGGCCGCCGCTTGTCGTTCGTGCCGACGTTTGCCAGCAACAACACGTTCAGCAACGGCGGCTTCCGCTCGGGCCGCACCTACCTGGTGCGCCTGGTTGGTGGCTCGGGTGAGACCACCGTGCTGCGCACCCTGGGCGGCAAGGCCCTCGAAGCGCCGGTCACGTTCAGCTTCGTCACGCGCGACGGCACCCAGCCTGCCCAGCTGTTCCGCAACCCGAAGGCCGGCGGCCCGACGCGCACGGCACTCGAAGTCTCGACGACCAACGATCTGCAGAACGTGCCGCTTGGCCTGTTCGGGGCCGCGCCGCTGGAAGTGCGCCTGCACTTCGACCAGGCGCTGAACCCGAGCAGCGGCAACGTGCCGGTCAGCATCGCGACCGACCCGCTGCTGCGCGACGAGAACATGAAGGGCCGCGTGTGGCTCGAGTACAAGGATCCGGTCTACGACCCGAACCTCGACGATTTCACGTGGATCCCGGCCGACGTCGAGATCGAACGCAATGACCTGACCGGCGCCACGCTGGTGCTGCGTCCGCTCGGGGTGCTGCCGAACAACGCGACCATCCGCGTCATCGTCGAGTCGAGCCTCGAAGACATCGCTGGCGAATCGAACGCCGGCAATCCGAGCTACAACCGCATCTTCGGCCAGTTCCAGACCAGCAGCTCGTACGAGCAGCAGTGGAACAGCATCGTCGAAGAGTTCCAGTCGATCGGCAACATCGACCTCAGCGCCGCCTTCCCGGAAGCGCAGGCCGACGTCGGTCCGGGCTACGTCAAGGCCGGCTTCGCGTTCGAAGGCAAGTCGACGACCCTCGAGTACCAACCGACCGCCAGCGAAGTCGTGCTCAACACGGCGTTCACGCAGATCGTGCCGGCGAACGGACTGCCGTTCACGGTCTCCGGTGGCGTGTTCAACTTCCGCAACGTGACGATCCCGCAGGGCGTCTCGGTCGTCGGCAACGGTCCGAACCCGATGGTCTGGTTGTGCAGCGGCCGCTTCACCGTGGGCGGCACGCTCTCGGTGCGCGGTGGCAACGGCGCCCGCGTCGACACGCTGCAATCGGCCAACTTCGCGAAGGCCGGCGGCGTCGGCTCGTGCGGCGGCGGCAACGGCGGCGATGGCACGCCGAGCGCCACGCAGCGCGACCCGCGCGGCGGCACCGGGCGTGGCCCGATGCAGGAAGCCGGCAAGGGTGGTCGCGGCGGCTACCTCGCCTGCGTGACCGGTTGCTACACCAGCGGTGGCTACAACGGCTCCGGCGGCGGTTCGGGCGGCGGCGGCGGCACGTTCGCCACGCAAGGTGACCCCAACTACCGCGGCACCACCCCGGCGACGATCATCCCCAACACGCCTCCCACGGCGAACAGCTCGTTCCAGCAGAAGCGCGGCTTCGGCGGCACGGGATGCGGCGGCTCTTCGGGCCAGCGCAGCGCGTTCCTGAACGGCGGCGAACCTGGCGACCTCGTGTTCGTCGACACGCGCAACGACAACAACTTCTGGGGCAGCGGCATCCGCCTGGATGGCCGTCCGGTGCGCATCACCGGCGAGCTCAGCATCCCGATCGGCGGCGGCGGTGGCGGTGGCGGCGGTGACACGTCGCCCGGCTTCGTGTGCTCGCTCACGGGCAACGACCCGAAGAACGACTACAGCGGCGGTGGCGGCGGTGGCGGTGGCGGCGTCCTCATCGTGAAGGCGCTCGAAGAAATCACCATCCTGTCGACCGGCAAGATCACCGCGGACGGCGGTCACGGCGGCGGCGGCGAGCAGGTCGGCGCGTGCGGCGAAGCCGGCGGCGGCGGCGGCGGCGCTGGCGGCATGGTGATCCTGATGTCGGCGAAGTCGATCGTCATCGAAGCCCACGGCTCGACGACGGTGTCGCCGCCGCGCTTCCTCTATGGCACGCCCGCGGGTGCGCTGTTCGGCGGCAACGACTACAGCTTCGCGGTCTCCGCCGACGGCGGCGTGTGCACCACCGGTGGCTTCGGCGCCGTCCAGGTGTCCAACAAGTATCCCGTCTCGGGCCAACCCCCGCTGGCGGGCACCTCCTACGACACCGAGCCGCTCGGCGGTCTCGGCGGCATGGGCATCGTGCAGCTGATGGTTCCGCCGGGCGACAACCTGACGGACGGCACCAACACCCTGCTCGACGACAACATCCTGTTCCGTCTGCCGGGCTCGACGATCGACATCGTCGGCCCGGGCAAGCGTCAGCTGCTCGGCTGGCGCGGCTTCGCGAACGCCGCCGGCGTGTTCGTCGATGACGCGGGCGTGGCCACGAACGTCGGCGAGAACGAGGGCGACATCCGCCCGTCGCCGACCCTGCTGCCGTCCCCGTTCGGCGGTCGCTCGCGCGTTCGCTCGTCGTGGATCGACACCGGCTCCAGCCAGCGTCGTCCCCTGGCGCTCGATGACGGCTTGCCGCGCGGCATCGTGCTCGCGGGTGCGGCCGCCGTCGGCCCGACGTTTGAGTTCGCGGGCACGCAGACCAGCGGCAGCAAGCCGGGCTACGTCGACTACATCCCGCTCGGCTCGACCGGCACGCGCATCAACTATCCGTCGGTGGTGACGCCGACGGCGGTTGCAGCGCTCGAGTCGGGGCTGACCTTCCTCGGCCAGCCCGCCTACCGGATCAAGCTCGCCACGGCGACGCTGCCGGAAGCCAATCGTTATGTCGGCTACGAAGCCGAACTGCTGAACGCGGCCGGTTCGCAACTCGGCTCGTTCCGCATCGTCGCGAACTCGCTGACCGACATGACCGTCGATGCCGGCACCGAACTGCTGCCGACCGAAGCGACGCAGGTGCAGGTCCGCGCCAAGTTCTTCAAGATCATCACCAACGCTTCGGAGGGCCTCGGCCCGGTCTACACGCCCATCGGCGGCGCCCCGATCCCGATTGCGAACGTGCGCTTCGGCTTCGCGTTCCACCAGGATCCGGATCCGGCCAACGTGCTGATCGGCCGCTTCCCGTCGACGAGCGAGAACGACTTCGTCACCAACCTCCAGGACCCGGCTCTGCTGGCCTGGATCGCCACCAACGGTGCGCCGCGCTACGTGCAATGGGACGTCATGTTCGACATGGCCTACAAGCCGGGGATCAACCAGCCGCCGGCGCTGAACCCGTCGTCCCCGCGTCCTGAACTGCACTACCTGCGCATGCCGTTCCGGTTCTGATCTCTGGTGGCGCGGCGACGCGGGGTGAGATTGCGGCGATGCAATCGCCCTCCGCCCCGCTGCCGCGCCCAGAGTGGCGGATGACGCCCGCGCGCCCCCCGCGACCCCGCTGCACCGATGACGTTGGCGCGCGGGCGAGATAGTGTCCGCGCCCCCATGACCGTCCAACTCGAACCGGTTCCTGTACACGTTCCGCTGCCGCTGGGGTTTCGCGCCGCCGGGCTGCATTGCGGGCTGAAGAAGGCGGGACAGTTCGATCTTGGGTTGCTGCTGGCCGACGAGCCGGTGGCGGCGGCGGCGATCTACACGCAGAACCAGCTGGTTGGCGCGCACATCCACGTTTGCCGCGATCACCTGACTCGCAGTGGCGGGCGCGTGCGCGCCGTGCTCGTCAACGCGCGCAATGCGAACTGCGCCACCGGCGAGCAAGGCATCGCCGACGCCCGCACGTGCTGCCGCGCGTTGGCCGAACGACTGCGCTGCCCCGAAGAGCAGGTCTTGATGCTGAGCACCGGCCCGATCGGAGCGCCGCTGCCGACGCAACGCATCGTCACCCACCTCGAAGCGCTGGTGGCGCAGGCGAGTGTGGACGGCGCCATGGACTTCGCCCGCGCGATCATGACGACCGACACCTACCCGAAGGCCCTGCACGCGGCGACGACGTCCCGCACGACCGGCTTCGCCAAGGGCTCAGGCATGATCCATCCGAACATGGCGACGATGCTCGGCTTCTTGCTGACGGATGGCCGCACGCAGAGCACCGGTGCCACGGAACAACTGCTGCGCAACGTCGCCGACCGCAGCTTCCACCGGGTCACCGTCGACGGCGACACCTCGCCGAACGACACCCTGGTGTTGCTGGCGAGTGGCCGGTCGGCGGGAACGGATCTCGAAGGTGCGGTCACGGGGCTCGCCCAACGCCTGGCCAGGACGATCGCGGCGGACGGCGAAGGCGCCACGCGCCTCGTCACGATCGAAGTGCGCGGCGCACGAACCGAAGCCGAAGCCACGGCCGTCGGCCGCGTCATCGCCACGAGTCCGCTGGTGAAGACCGCCGTCGCCGGCCGCGATCCGAACTGGGGCCGCATCCTGTCGGCGGCCGGACGCGCCGGCGTGACGTTCCCGGCCGAACGGGCCCGCGTTTGGGTCGGCGCCGCCGACGTCTACAGCGGCGGCAAACCACATCCCGAGAACGAGCCGCTGGCGCATCGGCATCTCGTCGAGGACACGTTGGTCACGCTCGGGGTCGACCTCGCCGTGGGCACGGCCAGCGCCGACGTGTGGACTTGCGACTTCACCAAGGACTACGTGCAGATCAACGCCGACTACCGCAGCTGATCACGGCGACGGCGGACCCTTGCGGTAGATGCGCGGCGGTGGCTTGCCCTTCGCATCCCACCAACAGCGATGGTCGGCAGCGGTGCCGGGCAGATCGGCGACGTAGCCGATCGCTGCATCCGGCACGCTGTCGCAGTACGGCAGGTAGGGCTTGAGGTCGAGCACCGGCGTGCCGTCGAGCAGATCGTGGTCGGCGATGTGCACGCGCCGCTTCTCGATCCGCACGAGTCGCACGCACGACAGCCCGAGGGGATTGGGCCGCTGCGGCGCGCGCGTCGCAAACACGCCGCGCTTCCTGGTGTCGCGCGGCGGCATCACCTGGCAGCGGCGACCGCGCGCCAGGTGCAGCCAGCTCAGCACCCACACGTGACTGAAGCCGGCGAGATCGCGGAGGCCGTTCTGCAGGCCTTGCCGCAGTTCGATGAACCCCTCGCCGCCGCGGCCGAGTCCACTCTGCCGCGGGGCATCGTGATGCACTCGCTGCGGCGCGTGCAGAAAGCCGATCGGGTCGAGTTGCAGCGGCGAAGTCGGCGCCGTCATCGCCGGCCGTTCGTCAGCGCATCGCGCCGGAGCTTCACCTTGGTGCCCGGGCGCAGCGTCAGCGCGTCGTCTTCGGACCAGCCGTTCCACTTGAGGATGTCACGAAAGCGGTTGCCGTTGCCGAGGTGCTTCTTGGCGATCTGGATCAGGCTGTCGCCGGACTTCATCTCGACGGTGAACCACGTCTCCTGCGGTGCGGGTGCGGGAGTTGGCTGGGGTTGTGGTTGCGGTTGCTCCCCGGGGCCCGGCGGCGGCACCTGCTCGACGGGCCCTGGTGGCACGTCGGTCACCTCGGCCCGCGGTCGCGGCGCGACTTCGACTCCCACCGCATGCAGCGCATCGCGCAGCGACGCCTGCTCACCGCCGACTTCGAGCACGAGCACTCCGTCCGACGCGCGCGAGCCGGCGTTGCTCTCGGCACAGGCCGCCGTCAGGAAGCACGCGGCCAGAAACCCGGACAGGCGCATGGAGTGCATGGCGGCATCTTGCCAGATGCAGCGTGGCGGTTGAATGGCACACGTCGGCGCCGGGTCTCTCGCGAGTCCGAACTTGCACCCGATGCGACGTCCCCCCACTGTGCCGCGCCATGTCCGCCGTCCGATCCCTGCTGCTGCACGCCCTGCCCAAGGTCGCCCTGTCGCGCGTCTGCGGGTGGCTGTGCAGCGTGCCGCTGCCGCGCCGACTGCGCGCCACCTTCTTCGGCTGGTTCGCGCGGCGCTACGGCGCTGCGCTCGGCGAAGTCGAAGGCGACCTGGCGTCGTTCCGCAGCCTGCAGGCGTTCTTTCGCCGGTCGCTGCGCCCGGGCTCACGCCCGGTGGCGCCCACGCCGCTGGTGTGGCCGTGCGACGGCCGCATCGTCACCGCCGGCCCGATCCACGGCGGCCGCATTCCGCAGGTGAAGGGCAACGACTACGCCGTCGCCGATCTGGTCGGCGACACCGAGCTGGCGCGCGCCCTCGACGGCGGCTCGCAGGCGACGATCTACCTGGCGCCGGGCGACTACCACCGCGTGCATTCGCCGTTCACCGCCGCGATCGGAGGCGTCACCGCGTTGCCGGGCACATTGTTCCCCGTCAATCCGCCGGCCGTGCGCTGCATCGATCGGCTGTTCGCCCGCAATGCCCGGCATGTCTTCCGGTGCCGGCTCGCCAATGGCACAACCGCGGTGATCGTGATGGTCGGCGCCTACAACGTCGGCGGCACGGTGGTCACGCGCAGCTCCGGCAACGTGTTGGCCGGTGACGAAGTCGGCCAATTCGGCTTTGGCTCCACGGTAGTAGTCCTGGTCGGCCCGAGCGCGGCACGCTTTCGCGCCGCCGACCCGGAGACCGTGGTTCGCATGGGCGGCGCGGCGACCGACTGACCCACGCTCCCGCTCAGCCGCCGACGGCGCGCAGCACCAACCGGGCTTCGTCGCCAGCGCGACCCTTGGTCCGCGTCGCGAGGAACTGCAGCAACTCGGTCGCGAGCTTGCGCTCGGCGCCGACGGCAGCGGCGAAGTGGGTCGCGATGCGCAGCATCAACTCCGGCGTCATCGCCGATTCCTTGCGCAGTCGATCGAACAACGGGAACCCGTTGCGAATCAGCACGGCGAGGAATCCCATCGTCGGATTGCCTGGCGCTGCGTTCTCGACCGCCGGCTGCGTGGCATCGTGCATCAACTTGGTGAGTGCCAGCTGGTAGCGCACTTCGTCGTCGGTCGGCAACACCGCGACGGTGCGCGCCAGGACGTGCATCGCATCGGTGTGGCGACTGGTGCGGCGCAGGCGGATGCAGCGCTCCACCAGGAACGGCGCGAGCTTCTGCACTCCTGCGGCCAACACCACGTCGAGCAGCAGGTCGGCGATGCGCGCGTTGACGCCGAGCAGCTTGACGGCCTTCTCGGCGACGGCGCGCACGGTCTTGGGTGCCAGTTGCGGCGCATGCTTGCCGAGGATCACCGCGCACGATTCGGCAAGGCCCGGGGCGCGGGTAGTGAGCAGCAACCGCAGCAGCAGATCGAACGCCTGCCGGTTGTTGGCGAGCAGCTCGGCGGCGGCGTGGCGGAAGCGCTCGTCGTCGTGGTCGAGCAGTTTGATCGCCACCTTGGCCAGATCGAGGCCGCCCGCGGTGCGCAGCATGCGCAACGCGAACAGGCGCTGTTCGGGCTGGCGCGCCAGCAACAACCGCTTGCACACGGGCAGCATCGCCTCCGGCAGCTCCGGCAGCTTCGCCAGGACTTCGCGCACCGCGTCGTGCACACCCTTCTGCTGCACGTCTTCGAGCAAGTCGAGCAGCATGCGCACCTGGGTTGCCGAGAGCTTGCTGCCCTGCAGCGCACGCAGTGCGGACGAACGGACCACCGGCGCCGTCTCCGGCCCGATCAGTCCGAGCAGGTAGGCGCGCGAACCTTCCGCATCCACCGCGGCAAGAACCGTGACCACGTTGGCGAGGCACGCCTCCGGCAGCGCTTCGCCCAAGTGCTTTTGCAGACCGTCGCGCAACGCCTTCTGCAGCGGTGGAGCGAACTGGGGCTGGGCGGCGATCAGCAGCCGCTGCGCCAGATCGGTGCTTTCGGGCGTCAGCAGGGCCGGGATGAACACGGCGAGGGCATCCTTGCCGATGTGCTTGCCGAGCATGCCCAGGATGCGCGCACGCTGCTCCAGCGACGCCTGCGGGTAGGCTTGGGCGAGAATCGGGTGCGTCGCGCTTCCGAGTTCGGCGACGAGATGCAGGGCGTGATCGCCCAGCGCATCCATGTCGATGGCCGCCCGCGCAACCGTGGCAATCGCTTCATCGGTCTGGATCTTGCTGAGGGCGTCCAGACAGAACCGGGCGAGCACCGGCGAACGACGCAGGCTGCCTGCGAGAGCCTTCACCA
The DNA here is from genome assembly GCA_005776475.1 of Planctomycetia bacterium. Taxonomy (GTDB): domain Bacteria; phylum Planctomycetota; class UBA1135; order UBA1135; family UBA2386; genus UBA2386. The sequence goes on along the minus strand of SXPB01000161.1, from coordinate 13,285 downwards.
CTGCAGTGTCCTTCAGGCGAAGCTCGCCAAGAATCTGCGCAGCAGCAACTTGGAGCTCAGGCCTTCCCGTTTCGAGGAACGCTGTGATGGACTTGAGGGTGTCGTTCATACCGTTCGTGGCCGTTACGCAGAACCGGCTATCCTCATTGACCCTTGCGGACAGCTGGAACGGCTTCGCATTATGACCACGGCCGCGCGATCCCGCCACAGCCTTGTCCGCAGCCGCGGCGCCTGCCGCGGCCGACAGTGCCGCTTGCCGCTTGCCCCGCGCGGCCTTGCCTCGCAGTATCCGCGCGACCGTCGTCCGGTCCTGCCATGCGCCTGCTCGTCGTAACCCCCTTCCTACCGGACCCAGCGGCCGCCCACGGCGGTGGTAGCTACCTGGCCAGCCTGCTTTCCGGTCTTGCAGAACAGGCCGAAGTGGGCCTGGTTGCCTTGGTTTCGCGCGACGAAGAATTGCGTGTTTCTGACCAAAGCCCGGCCGCCATCCGCCAGGGCTACTTTCTTCGACGACCCGACCGACACGCGGGCTGGGCGGGCCTTCTGGACCGGCTGCGCATGCTGTGGCGCTGGCGGCGGCAACCGCTGGTCGCCGCCAAACATTGGCATCCTGGCATGCCGGCACTGTTGGCACGGGCCATCGCCGAGTTCCGACCCGATGCGGTGCTGGTCGAACTGGCGCAGATGGCGCAATACCTGCCGTTCGCTGGCGGCGTGCCCACGGTGCTCACCGACCACGAAGCGGGCTGCCCTGCCAACACGCGCACCGGACTCGGGCGGTGGGGCGACCGCCGCGACCGTCGCCTGTGGAACGCCTTCGTGCACACCCAGTATCCGCGGGCGGCCTTGCTGCAGGCGCTGACCCCGGAAGACGCCAACGCCCTGGCCACCGCACTCGGCCGTCCCGTCGAAGTGCGCCCCCCCGTGTTCATGGTGCCCGCAGAACCGGTGACCCCGGGTGCGGCGCCACCGCGGGCCCTGTTCCTCGGCGACTACAGCCACGCCCCCAATCCCGAAGCTGCGACCCGCCTCGCCCGCGAGGTGCTGCCTGCGCTACGCGCCGCGGCACCTGACTGCGAACTCTGGTTGGCCGGCGTACATTCGGAGCGCATTGCCGACTTGCGCGCCCACCCCGGCGTGCGCGTCGTGGGCTTCGTTCCCGACCTCGCCACCTTGTTCGGCCAGGTCAGGCTGTTGTTGGCACCGGTGTGGTCGGGCGGCGGCTTCCGCATGAAGGGCCTCGCGGCGCTAGCGCATGGCTTGCCCGTCGTCACCAATGCTCTCGGCGCCCGCGGCATCGACGTGCCGGCCGCGGCCAGGCGTGTCGCCGAGACGCCTGCAGCGATGGCGCAGGCAGCCCTCGAATGGCTGCAGTCGCCGGCCCTCGCCGCCAAGGCCGGCGCTGCCGCATTCGCCTTCGCGCGCCAGAACGTGAGCCCACGCGGCGTCGCCGCGCTGCAGATCGCGCGCATCCAATCGCTGCTGGCGCAGCAGCGCCGCTGAGGGCTAGCGCGACGCCGGTTGCGCCGGCTGCGCCGTCACGACTGGCTTCTTCTTCCGCAGCCGGAACTTGCGCCGCGTCTCCTGCAGGAACGACTCCATCTTCGAAGTCTCCTTGCCGCGCAGGAAGTTCCACAGGATGCGGAACACGCGCCCGGGGTGGAACAAGAAGCTGTTGAGGTAGAAGGCGGCGACGACCTTGTACTTCCACCGCGTCAGCTGTTTGGCGGTGAAGTGCTCGTTGAACTTGCGATCGTCCGACAAGAACTTGTTGTGCACGTAGATCGGCAGCTGGAGGAACTTGTCCGTGTACTGGACCTTGCCCTCCTTCTCGAGCTGGCGCGTGATCTCGGTGCTCGGCAGCGGAAAGAAGAACCCGGCCGACACGTCGTCGATGCCGGCGCGCCCGAGCTTGGCGGCGAGCCGCACGGTGGCCTTCAAGTCCTCGACTTCGTCGGTGGGATACGCGAGCACGAAGAACGCACCGACGTTGAGCCCAGCCTTCACCGACGCGTGCACCGCACGGAACAGCTTCTCGTCGGTCAGCATCTTCTTCATGTGCTTGCGCGTGCGCTCACTGCCCGACTCGGGCGCGAAGTTGAGCGAACGGCAGCCACTGCGCACGAGCAGGCTGGCGACCTCTTCGTCGATGATCTCGCTGCGCGTGCCGGCCGGCAGTTGCCACGTGATCTTGAGCTTGCGCTGCTCGACCTCCTGGCAGAACTCGACCACCCATTCGCGCTTCAGGATCGCGGTGAGGTCCTGGAACGGGAAGTTGGCGGCGCCGTAGGTCTTGACGTAGCTCTCGATCTCGTCGAGCACGTCCTTCGGCGAACGCGCGAACCAACGCGTCGTCCACATGTTCGGCGAACTGCAGTACGTGCATTGGTACGGGCAGCCGCGCGTGGCGAGGATCGGCACCGTCTTGCCGTAGTAGATGCCGCTGACGAGGCGATTGCTGGAGTAGGCCTCGATGTCGAAGAACTCCCACGCCGGCCACGGCAGCTCGTCGACGTTCTTGATGCGGTCGCGGCGCGGGTTCTTCTGCGCCACGCCTTCCGTGGTGCGGAACGCGATGCCCGGGATCACCGTGTGGTCGAGGCCGAGTTCGAGCGCGCGGAACAACGCGACTGCCGTCTCTTCACCTTCGCCAAGCACCAGGAAGTCGATCGGCGCCTGCTCCATCGACAACTCGGGCACCGCGGTGAAGTGCTCGCCGCCGCACACGATCGTGACCTTCGGCAGCGCTAGCCGGATCTTCTTGATCAACTCGCGCACGATCGGCCAGCTGTAGCTCCACATGCTGGTGATGCCGATCGCCTGCGTGCCCGCGGGCACGCGTGCGATGATCTCCTCGGGCGTGAGCCCGAGTCGCCAGATGTCGCCGTCGGCGATCATCTGTTCGGGTGCCGCGCCGAGCGCATCGATCACCGTGATGTCGTGCTTGTCATCGCGCAGCACCGCCGCGATGTAGGCGAGGCCGAGCGGCAGGCTCGGACGCAACGCGGTAAGGCCGTGCTTGTTGATGTAGACCGGCGGGTGGATCAGCGTGACCTTCATCGGCGAGACAATCGGCGCAGAGGTGGGCGAGGAACTATAGCTCCTTGATGTAGCCCCGGTCTGGGGCCGTTTCCACCGCGGAAGCCATGAATCTCCCCCACGGCAGCGAAGGAACGCTGCCAAGGGTAACAGCCCGAGGATCCCGCTTCGGGGCGTCGTTGCTCCGGTTGCTGCGGCACGCAATGCTCGGGCGCATGGTCGAGTTCGACTGCGTCGTCGTCGGCGGCGGTATCCACGGGCTGTGCACGGCGTTCTGGCTGGCCTGGCGCGGGCTGCCCCGGCTGCTCGTGGTCGAGCAAGGTGCGCCCGGCCACACCGGCGGCAGCTCGCACGGGGCGACGCGGATCACCCGCTCGTCGTACGACGACCCGAAGTTCGTGGCGATGGCGCAGCGCGCCCATGCCGAAGGCTGGCCAGCGCTCGAAGCCGCGCTCGGCAAGCCGTTGCGCGTCCGCACGCCGGGAGTGTTCTTCGGCCCTGCCCGCGGACTGTTCGCGGCCTGGCAGCGGGCCACCCTGCAGACCGGCGTCGCCGTCGAAGCGCTCGAGCTCGACGCGGCGCGCGCTCGCTTCCCGCTGCTGCGATTCGACGCCGGCGATGCGGTGCTGCTCGACCACACGGCCGCGATGGTGCTCGCGGCCGAGACGATGGCCGGACTGCGCACGTGGCTCGCGGCGCGCGGGGTCACGTTCGCATTCGACACCCGTGTCACCCGCCGGCAGGAAACCGCAACGGCGATCGAGCTGTCGACGACGACCGGCACGATCCGAGCGAGTCACGCCGTTCTCGCGTGCGGAGCGTGGCTGCCACTCCTGGAAAACGCACTCGCTGCGCAGCTGGTCGTGCAACGCCAGGAAGTCGCCTACGTCGACGTCGAGGCCGATCCGGCGGCGCAGCGGGCCGGCGTCTTTCCGGTGTGGGCTCGCATCGGCACCGAACCGAACGACTTCCAGTACGGACTGCCGAGCCATGACGACGCCGGCTTGAAACTCGCCGTGCATCGCTCGGCCGGCCCCGGCGTCGATCCGGATGCACTGCCACCACCCATCGACGAGGGCGCGCTGCGCACGCTCGCGCGGGAACGGCTGCGTCCGGCGGTGCGGACCCTGCGCCGCACGGAACGCTGTCTCTACACGATGACGGCCGACCAGGACTTCCGCATCGTCACGCACCGCCGCACAACCACCGTGCTTGCCTGCAGCGGGCACGCCTTCAAGTTCGGACCGGTGGTCGGTCAGGATGCGGCCGCGGCCACCCTCGCGGCGCTGGGCCGATGACGCGGCGGCGTGCCGCCGCAACGCCTCATGCCTGCGGATCGAGCACGATCTTGTCGCGGCGACGGAAGGCCAGCTTGATCGGCACTTCCTGGCAGTCGAACGCATCGCGCAACACCTGCGTCAGGTAGCGCTCGTACTGGCCGCGGAAGATCTTCGGCTCGTTGACGAACACCAGGATCGACACCGGTTCGGTGCCGGTCTGGGTGCCGTAGAACAGCTTCGGGAAACCGCCGGACGACGGCAGCAGGCGATCCTTGGCCTCCTGCAGCACGGCGTTCAGCTTGCCGGTCGACAGTTTGGTGCGGGTCTGGTCGCGCAGGTCGAACAGCAGTTCGAGCGTGCCATCGACGTTGATGCCGTCCTTCGCCGACATGAACGCGACCGGCGCGTGGTCGATGCCGGGCAACTGCTGCTTGATGTAGGCATCCCACTTCTTCAGGTCGAGCTCGGGGGCGAGGTCGATCTTGTTGCCGACCAGGATCACCGGCTTGTGGTGCTCGACGCAGTAGGCGGCGAGGGCCTTGTCGACCTGACTGATCTGCTCGCGCACGTCGAACATGTGCACGCAGACGTGGGCGCGGCGGATGCTGTCGTTGCTGCGGTTGTGGGCGAACAGCTCGATCGCGTGCTCGAGGCTCTTCTTCTTGCGCACGCCGGCGGTGTCGATCGCCATCAACTTCTTGCCGTCGAACTCGAGCATCACGTCGATGGCGTCGCGCGTGGTGCCGGGCAGCTCGGACACGATCACCCGCTCCTCACCGGCGAGCTGGTTGATCAGGGTCGACTTGCCCGAATTGCGCTTGCCGATGATGGCGAAACGCAGCACGTCGCCTTCCATCGCGTCTTCGTCTTCCGTCTTCGGCGGCAACATGCCGACGATGCGATCCATCAGGTCGGTGACGCCGAACCCTTCCTTCGCGCTGACCGACATCGGGTCGCCGAAGCCCAGGCGCTGCCACTCGGAAGCGCCGAGCTCTTCGTGGAACGACTCGATCTTGTTGGCGACCAGGAACAGCGGCTTGTGCAGCGTGCGCAACCGGCGCGCCACCAGGTCGTCACCGGGAACCCGACCGGTCTTGCCATCGACGACGAACAGGACGACATCGGCCGTCAGCAATGCGGCTTCGATCTGCGCCTCGACGTGTTCCTTCAGCAGCGCTTCGTCGACGAGCCCGAGGCCGCCGGTGTCGGTCAGTTCGAAGGTGCGCTCGCCGTAGCGCACCGGCACCGAAACCCGGTCGCGGGTGACGCCAGCAGTTGGCTCGACAATGGCGACGCGCCGGCCGATGAGCCGGTTGAAAAGGCTCGATTTGCCGACGTTCGGCCGGCCTACGATGACGACGCGGGGCAGTATCACGGGAAAGGGGCAAAGACGATACGGGCGATGGCGCCATAGCACCAGCGGCGCATGGATTCGCCGCCAAACCAGCGCGCGCTACGCTGCCACGCCGCTGCCATGGCCGACGACCTCCTGCTCGAACTGACGCGCCGTTACCTGGAACCCCACCGCCACTACCATGGCATCGAGCACATTGCCGACATGCTGCACCAAGGCGGCCGGGTCGGCCTCGACGAGGGGCAGGTCATGGCGGTCTGGTTCCACGACGCCATCTACGACGCGCGGAGCAAGACCAACGAGAGCGACAGCGCGGTCCTGGCGCGCGCCCGGCTGCTGGCCATCGGCTGGAGCCACCCCGACGCCACGCGGGTCCACGACATCGTGCTCGCCACCCGCGACCACCAACCCACGGTCAGCGGCAGCGACCTCGTGCTCGATCTCGACCTGATGTCGCTGGCGGTGCCGTGGCCGCGCTTCACGCACAACACCGAACGCATCCGCGCCGAGTACCCGCACGTCGCCGACGCCGACTTCGCCGCTGGGCGCGCCGCCTTCTTCACCCGCATGCTGCAGCGCGAACGCTTGTTCTACACGCCATGGGGCGCGCAGTTCGAAGCCCCCGCCCGCAACAACATCGCCCGCGCCCTCGGCCGGTGATCAGCGCTTGCGCGGCGTCACGTCCGCGGCCGCCGGAGCGCGCACCATCGCCAACAGCGCGGCCGCCGGTGTCGCCGTCTTGAACACCATCTGGGTGTCGACCGGCACCGCGGCTTCGTCGTAGAGAACGGTCGTCGTCGATTGCGCCACTCCGACCACGTTGCCCATCGCGTCGAGAATCGGCGCACCGCTGCTGCCCTTGCAGAAATCGCAGGTCACGTGGAGCCATGGCAACGCGGGTCCTTTGGCCTCGGGCTTCGCGGCCGCGGCCGGCGCGCCCGGCTTCGGTTCTGCCGACTTCGGCGCCTCCACTTGCGCCCGCGCCAGGAACTGCCGCGCCAACAGGCCCTCGCTGAAGAACCCGAACTGGTGGTCAGGGTGCGACAGGCAGTAGACACGTTCCCCGGTGCGCACGAGCCCGCGCAGCGGCAGGCCGACCGCGCCGCGCTCCGACGTCTGCAGCACACAGACGTCGTTCGCCACTGCCGCCACCAGGACTTTCTCGACCGGCCACACGGCTCCGTGCAGATCCGCCGTCACCAGGAACGACGCGCGCATGCCGTCATCGGGTGCCACGACGTGGGCACAGGTGGCGACGGCACCCTCGCCATCGAGGCAGAAACCCGAAGCCGCAGTGAAGTGCCACTCGTCGCATTCGCGGCAGAGGTAGTAGTGCCCCACCATGCGGCAACTGGCCTGCGCCAGGTCGTGCAGATCCGGTCCCGACACGACGTTCTTGTGCTCCGCTGGCAACGTGCGGACGACGCTCGCCGCCGTCGTCATCTGGTCGGCGAGTTCCTTCGCCGCGACCAGCCGCCCGCTCGTCCGCAGCGCCGCGCACGCTTGCAGGATGCGCTGCTCGATCGCCTCGTCGTCGATGCTGGTGTCGGTCCGCGGCGCCGGAGTCGACGGCAGTGGCGCCTGGGCAACCGAGCCAGCGCCGGACGACGCGAGGAGCCAACCGAGGCAGCCGACGGCGAAGGAACGCATGCCCTGTGGTTACGCAACCACGGCGCCAGTGCAAGCTCCCGCCGCAGTACCGCCGGCGTCGCTTCAGCCGTGCACGGCTTCGACCGCGTCGTGGCACCGCGCGCAGTGTTGGAGCTGCAGCGTCTTGCCCATCGCCTTCACGGCTTCGGCATCGCCCGCGGCAGCTTTCTTGGCCAACTCCAGGAACGCCGCCTCGGCCTCGCGCGCCAGCTTGCCAAAGTCGGGCACTTCCTTGTCCTCCCACGGGTCGTAGGCGAGATGCATCACCTTGGCGATGCGTTCGGCCGCCGCCGCGGTCGCCGGCAGGTCGCTCGCCTGCACCACCTGCTTCTCAAGCAGGTGCCAGTCTTCCTCGATGCCTTCCATCGCCGCCTTCAGGCTCTTGGGCTTCGGCGCTTCGGTCGCAACCGCGACGGGTGCCACCGGAGCGACGGGCGCGGACGTGCTGGGAACGTTCGGAACCGGCGGGGCTTCCGGCACGGCCGAGCAGGCCACGACCACGGCGGCATAGGCAAGAAGGGACACACAGCGAAGGGTTGGCATGCGGCGCACAGTCTGCGGAACCACGGCGCCGGACTCAAGGGCGGCAGTTTCGACCGACCCTTAAGGAGATTCCTGGAGCGCGTCTCATGTAGCGACAAGCCAAATGCCGATGGGACGGGTGGTCGGAGCCCAGGTATCCCCCGACCGGAGAGAGAACAATGCAGGTTCAGCGAACCGCAACGCCCCAATCCGGCAGCGCCGTCGTGGAGACGTCGACGATGCCCCTCGTTCGCGTCGTCGACGACGAACCATCGATCCAGGCGCTGTTCCAGCGCATGGGCCCGCTCGGCGGGTTCCAGGTGTCGACGCACACGAGCGCGGAGTCGCTGCTCGAATCCCTCGACGAGGAGCGCCCCGGCTGCCTCGTGATCGACCTCATCCTGCCCGACAAGACCGGCATCGAGCTGCTGCAAGCACTCGCCGAACGTGGCTGCCACCTGCCCGTGGTGTTCATGAGCGGCATGGCACGCGTCTCGGAAGCGGTGAAGGCGATCAAGCTCGGCAGCATCGACTTCATCGAGAAGCCGTTCGACGTGCAGCAGATGATGGCAGCCATCGCCCGCGCCGTGGAACTCGACGAGGTGCGCCGCCGCGCGGACCACACGCTCGACGGCATCAAGAAGCGCTTCGCGACGTTGTCCGGCCGCGAGACCGAAGTCATGGAACTGATCGTGCAAGGCTCGGCGAACAAGGAAGTCGCCGCCAAGCTCGGACTCAGTCCCAAGACGGTCGAAGTGCACCGCGCCAACGTGATGCGCAAGACGATGGCCCATTCGCTGGCCGAACTCGTGCGCATGCACGTCGCCCTGCGCAGCTGACCCGGCGCGCGTCGCGCGCGTCGTTGCCGTCAGTACAGCAGGGTCGCGAGCCGCCGGCGGAAGTCGTCCAGGCGCTCGTCGTCTTCGCCGACGATGGCGAAGCACAGCAGCATGCCCTTGCGGGCGAGCCCGCCGCGGCACGCCTTGTCAGCCGCCACCGAGTCGAGCAGCGCGGTCATGGCGCCGACGACATCCTTGCGCGCCAACGCCTGGCGCGCCGCGATGAGCGACTTCTCGGCCGGCGCCGACGCCCCGGCCAGATCCGCTTCGAGCCACTCGCAACCGGTCCGCAACCGCACCGCCTCGTCATGGCGATCGTCCTCTTCGGCGATGCCCGCCAGGACTTCGCGCACCGCGACGGGATCCCCCGCCGCGGCGGCCGTGCGCGCCCGCGCTACCCGACCAGCCGGGCTGTCGGGATCGACTTTCGGGGCCGCCGGTGCCGCTGGCGCCTCGACCACGATCGGTTCGACGCCGTGGCGCTGCAGGAAGCGGCGCACTTCGGCCTCGGGCAGAGCACCAGAGAACGCATCGAGTGGCCGGCCGCCGTCGATCAGGACGCAGTACGGAATGCCCTGGACGCCGAAGGCGTAGGCGAGGTCCTGTTCCTTGTCGGAATCGACCTTGCCGAGTTCGAAGGCCCCGCCGAACTCGCCGGCGATGCGCTCGAGCACGGGACCGAGGGCCTTGCACGGGCCACACCACGCCGCCCAGAAGTCGAGCAGGACGGGGCGGGTCATGGAGCGCTCGACGACTTCCTTCTGGAAGGTCGCCGCGGTGATGTCGCGAACGTGAGGGCCGGCCATGGCGCCGTCTCTAGGAGGCGGTACGACCCCCGTCAATGGCGCGGACCGTCGCTGTCGTTACGCCACCGCAACAAAACCCACGCAGTTGCCCGGCTCCGCCCCACGTCGCCACGGCGCCGGAACGTGGCACGGATGTTGGATTGTCGGGGTTACCGACTCGAGGCCACGCATTTCCAGGGATGGAGTGCGTGAGAGAGAGGCGACCGTAGCCTCGAGTCGGCATCTTCCTTCTGCGCTTCGAAGCGGTTGCTTCGAACCGGCGACGGCCCCTCGGCATCCGCCTGGTCGAAGAGTTGCTTGCGTTCGCCCTGGATGCGCGCGTAGCCCGATCCAGAGTTCTCTTGTCCAGCGCGCACGGCGCCGACGGGCGAGATCGAACGGCCTGTCGCGGTCGCGACACGCCAGTACGCCGCCAACGCATCCCCCCGGCCATTCCCTCTCGCCCTGTCGCCTTGGCCCGGCGTCGGGTAAGCACCTCGCGTGCCCCTCACGTTCTCGATCCATGCCACCGATGGCCCGGCGCGCGCAGGTTGCATCCGCACTGCCCATGGCTTGATCCACACCCCCGCGTTCATGCCGGTGGGAACGCGAGCAGCCGTGACGGGGCTCACGGTGCAGGAGATTCGCGATCTGGGCGCGGAGATGATCCTCGGCAATACGTACCACCTCGCGCTGCGACCAGGGGCCGAAGCGATGCGGCAGCTCGGAGGGCTGCATCGGTTCATGGGGTGGGAACGGGGCATCCTCACCGACTCGGGTGGGTTCCAGATCTTCTCGCTGGCACAGGACCGGGTGGTGACCGAGGCCGGCGCGCGCTTTCGCAGCTACGTCGATTGTCGGGAGCACCTGCTGACGCCGGAGTCGTCCATTGCGATGCAGGAGGCGATCGGCAGCGATGTGATGATGGTGCTCGATGTGTGTCCGTCGTCGACGACGCCAGCGGCGGAGATCGAGGCGGCCATGCAGCGCACGCACCGCTGGGCGCTGCGCAGCCTGGCGGCGCGGCGGTCTGCCGAGGCGGCACTGTTCGCGATCGTGCAAGGCGGCTTGTCGCTGGCGTGGCGGACGCAGTCGGCGCAGTTCCTGGCCCAGCACGCGTTCGACGGCTTCGCCATCGGCGGCGTGGCGGTCGGCGACACGCGCAGCCAGCGCGGCGAAGTGATCGCGGCCGCGGTGGAACACCTGCCCGGCAATCGGCCGCGCTATCTGAGGGGCGTCGGCACGCCGCCGGACATGCTCCTCGCGATCGCGCGGGGCGTCGACATGTTCGATTGCGTGTTGCCGACGTCGATGGCATTCCAGGGCACCGCGTTCACGTCGACGGGCCGCGTGCGCCTCGCCCGCATGGAGAACCGCCTCGCCGACGTGCCGTTGGATGCGGACTGCGCGTGCACGACGTGTCGCAGTCATCCGCGCAGCTACCTGCACCACTTGCTGAAGAGCCGGGAGACCCTGTTGCCGCGGCTCTTGGCGGTGCACAACCTCCACCACTACCTGGAGCTGATGCGCCGCGCGCGCGCTGCGATTCACACCGGCCAGTATGCCGCGTTCCTGCGCACGACCCTGGCGGCGATCGATCGCCACGAACACGACGCCAGCGCGCGGGTGCCGGGAAGGCGCGCGGCGGCGCCGACCAGCAGCGAACTGGCGGCGTCGACGCCGCGCTTCGCGATCGTTGCCACGACGTCGGGCGCGCCCGCCATGCTCGACCGCGAAGTCGGCGAGGTGATGCACCCGGGCCTCGGCGCCAGGGCCGAGGCCGAGCAGCTCTACGTGACGCAAGCGCGGCTCGGCGCGCGCCTGGCCGAAGGCGGCGCGCCGCTTGTGCTGTTCGACGTCGGTCTCGGCGCCGCCGCCAATGCACTTGCCGCATTGCGCTGCGCGCGCGCGGCTCCCTCGGGGGCGCGCCGACTCTCGATTTTCAGTTTCGAGCGCGACCTCGGCGCGCTCACACTGGCCGCGTCGGCCGACGGCGCCGCGCAGCTGCACTGGTCGGCCGAAGATCGCGCTGCCGCACTCGCGTTGCTCGAACACGGAGCGTGCGACGAGCCGCAGTTCCGTTGGCAGCTCATGCCAGGCGACGCGCTCGACGCGATCGCGCGCATGGCGCAGCCCGCCGACATCGTTTTCTGGGACCCCTGGTCGCCGCGCACCAGTGCCGACCTCTGGACCGTGCGCGCATTCGCGGCGCTGCGCGCGCGCTGCGCACCGGGCGCCGAGCTGTTCACCTATTCGCGCGCCACGGCGGTGCGCAGTGCGCTGTTGCTGGCCGGTTTTTCCGTCGGGGCTGGTGTAGCGGTGGGCACCAAGGAGACCACCGCGGCCGCGGTGGCGCCGGCGCGGCCGGCGCAGCCGCTCGATCGCCGTTGGCTTGCCCGCCTGCAGCGCTCTTCGGCGGCGTTGCCGAGCGACGTCGGTGCGAAGGACCTGCCGGCGGCCTTGGCGCAGATCGCGGCGATCGCGCAGTTTGCGCCTACCTGAGCGGCAGCTCGCCGTCGAGCGCCGTGGGTTTCGCCGCGATCCCACCGCGCCGGATGGCCGCGCGGAGGCTCATGGGAGCCAGATGAAGCAGGCGCATCGGTGCACGGAACCGCACTCTCGAGTGGATCGCTCGTCGCGGGCGCGACGCAGTGTGTGGCCGATCACGCGACCAACGTCCGCGCTCGCGCAGGAATCCGAGGCTTGAGCGGGCGCAGTTCGGGCGCCGCATGCGTTGCCCAGGGACCAATCCGTGTCGACGCGGCGAGCCCTGACGAACCGCAGCTCGCAGGAAGGTCGATACCCGCCCCTGCCGTCGGACAGGGCCCGCATCAGATCCGTTTGTAGACTTTGGCCAGGCTCTCCCCGTGCACGTCGAGTTGCCATTCGCACATATAGCCAAAGGGAGTGCTCTTGACGATATAGCCGGTGGCGCCGAGTCGCTCGGTCAGCTCCTCCAGGAATGCCTGCGCGAACTGCGGTGACGCGTTCTCGCCGCCGAGGTGCGTAAACGAGTGCAGCACGATGTGCTGGTAGTCGCGCTTGTTCGCGAGCCACTTGACGTGCTTCAGCGTGTGCCGAAAGACCCGCGCCCGCTCTTCGGCGGGTTCGTCCTGGGTCTCGGCGTGCGCAAACACGACGATGCAGTCGTGCATCTCGTCGACGACGGTCACGTCGGCGGCATCAGCGAGTGTCTTCTGGAAGCTCTTCCAGCCGAAGTGGCGTGCTTGGAAGCAGAGAAGCCGCATCGCCGCTAGCGGGCCTTCTGCTGCCAGGTGGCCTCGAACGTGCGAGCCTCGGCGTCGTGCGGTTGTGCAGCGACTGCAAGAAAGCGCGACGTTGCGTTGGCCTCGAAGAACGTGAACACGTCGAGCAAGCGGGCGCCCTGCTTGCCGGCGACGAGGTCGTGGATGTTCTCGCGCGCCCGGCCAAGCGTCGAGAAACGTCCCGGCAGGATCAGGTCGTTGCGGGTCTCGCGGATGAGGAAGGTCTTCGTCGACGAGATCTCCGGCACTTCGCCCTGGAAGTCATAGTTGCGGATGCGCGCCTCGCCTTCGATCCCCATGATCACGCCGTTGTAGTTCCGATGGTCGTGATGCGAGAAGCCCTTACCGGGTTCGAGCTGCATTGCCATGACGCCGATGGGGAACCGTTGGCCTTCCTTGTGGTGCCGCTTGCTGAACTCGCGCATGGCGTCGCGAATCGGCGCTTTCGGATCACGCAGCCGGCTCAACGCTGCCGCAATCGTGAGCAGGTAGGCCTCTTCGTCCTGGCCCTTGGAGTCGATCAGGCGCTTCGCTTCCGGATACAGCTGCG
>SXPB01000160.1 GCA_005776475.1 Planctomycetia bacterium | reverse complement strand
TGGAACCTGCGCGCGCGCTGGTTGCTCAACCTCGCCAACATGACGCTCGGCCAGTGGCCGGACGGCGTGCGCGAGGACCTGCGGCTGCCGGCGAACACCTACACGTCGTCGGTGCCGTTCCCGAAGTTCGCCAACGTCGCCGCGAAGCTCGGCCTCAATGCGTTCGGCATGCTCGGCGGCGTGATTGCCGACGACTTCGACGGCGACGACGATCTCGACCTCGTGATCAGCTGCTGGGCGACCGACGGCCCGATGAAGTTCTGGCGCAACGACGGCGACGGCACCTTCTCGGATCGCACCAAGGAGAGCGGGCTGCTCGGCATCACCAGCGGCATCAACATCTTCCAAACCGACTTCGACAACGACGGCGACCTCGACGTGTACGTGTGCCGCGGCGCCTGGCTCTACGACGGCGGTCGCCACCCGAACTCGCTGCTCGAGAACCAGGGCAACGGCACGTTCTTCGACGTGACGTTCGCGGCCGGGCTCGGCGAATCGCACTGGCCGAGTTCGACCTGCACCTGGGCAGACGTCGACAACGACGGCGACCTCGATCTCTACGTCGGCAACGAGTCGTCACCGAAGATCAAGGCGCCGAACCAGCTGTTCCGCAACGAAGGCGACGGCACGTTCTTCGACATCGGCGAACGCGCCGGCGTGACGAACTTCGGCTACACGAAGGGCGTCGCGTTTGGCGACTACGACCACGACGGCCACGTCGATCTCTACGTCAGCAACCTGCACGATCCGAACCGCCTCTACCGCAACGCCGGCAACGGCCGTTTCGTCGACGTCGCCGCCAAGCTCGGCATGCAGGAGCCGATCGAGAGCTTCGGCGCGTGGTTCTTCGACTACGACAACGACGGCGCGCGCGATCTGTTCTGCGCCGCCTACAGCACCGGCATCGGCGACGTCGCCGCGTGGCACCTCGGCCTGCCGCGACCCAATCCCGAGCTGATGCGGATGTGGAAGGGCGACGGCAAGGGCGGCTTCCGCAACGCCGCGCCTTCCCTCGGCCTCGACTACCCGGCGCTGCCGATGGGCGCGAACCACGGTGACCTCGACAACGACGGCTTCCTCGACTTCTACCTCGGCACCGGCGATCCGTACTACTACTCGCTGATGCCGAACGTGATGTACTGGAACCGCGGCGGCACCAAGTTCGTCGACGTGTCGATGGCCGGCGGTTTTGGCCATCTGCAGAAGGGTCACGGCATCGCGTTCGCGGATCTCGACAGCGACGGCGACCTCGACCTCTTCGCGCGGCAGGGCGGCGCCTATCCGGGCGACGCGGCGCACGATTGCGTGTTCGAGAACCCGGGCTTTGGCAACCAGTGGCTCGCGGTGCAGCTGGTCGGCACGCACAGCAATCGCGCGGCGATCGGGGCGCACCTGCATGCCGAGTTCGACGACGGCGGAACTTCGCGTTCGGTGCATCGCGACGTCAGCAGCGGCGGCTGCTTTGGCGCGAACCCACTGCGCCAGCACCTCGGGCTCGGGCAGGCGAAGGCGGTGCAGACGTTGACGATCCGGTGGCCGCGCAACGGCAAGCTGCAGGTGCTGCGCGATCTGCCGGCCGGCCGCACAATCCGTATCGTCGAAGGCAAGGACGGTTGGAGCGAGCTCGGGCTGAAGCCCGTGCAACTCGGCGGCAAGTAACGCGACGGCATCGGCGAACGGGCGCGGGGTTGGCGGATCCAGCCAGGGCGTTAGCCTGTGCCCTCCCCGCAACTCGGAGCCCATCCATGCGCCTTCTCTCGCTCGCGGCATTCGCCTGCGTCACTTCGTTCCTGACCGCCCAGGACTTCATCCACTACAAGTTCGACGCCAACTGCACCGGTGAGGTGATCAACCTCGCCAACGGTCCCCAGGCGTTCCCTGGCAACGGCACGCTGCAATCGAACAGCACGATCAGCGCCTTCGACGTGGGCCTGTTCGGCGGTTGCCTCGCCGGCGGCTCCAACGTTGCGACGACCTACTACAACCGGGTCGTCTCCGGGTGGAACCCGAGCACGCAGCCGATCACCGGCGATCTCACCATCGCATGGTCGATGCGCCTGCGCGCCGGAGCGAACATCGGCACGTCGCTGAACTACTTGCTCGGCGCCCCGTCCGGCGGCCACCGCCTGTTCACCAACGGGGTTGCCAGCACCGGCCTGATGCAACGCGAAGTCCTCGCCAGCGGCGGCAACAGCGGTGTGCGCGACTTCCTGCTGCCGGCGGCGACCATGAACGTGCAAGCGCTCGCCGCCGCCGGCTGGACCCACATTGCCCTCGTGGTCGACACCGCAACGCTGACCGCGACCTGGTACGTGAACGGCGCCAACGTGTTCCAACTGGCGAACGTGCCCGGCGCGCTGATCAACCTGAACGGTCCGTACATGGTTGGTGCCTACTCGGCCGCCGCCACTGCCGCCGGTTCGGCCTACGACATCGACGAGTTCCTGATCAGCCTGCGCGCCTACTCCGCCGCCGAGATCCTCGTCATGTCGACGACGCCGCGCGCCGGTGACGGCGACTACCTGTCGGCGATCCCCGCCCAATGCGGCAGCGGCAACGTCACGCTCGCCAGTTCCGGTGGCGCTCCGAGCGCCGGCAACCTCGCCTACTCGCTCGATGTGACGGCGACGACGCCGAGCCTCTACGTGATGATGCTCGGCTTCGACCGCTGCCTGTTCGGCGGCGCGATCCCGCTGCCGCTCGATGGCACGCCGTTCTCGCCACTGCTGAACGGATGTTGGATCCTCGCCGATCCGGCGGTCACGATCGGTGGCGCCGCGCTTGCAGGAACGGCGCCGAATGCCCTGCCGATCCCGGCGACTGCTCCCTATGGCGCCGCGATCTACTCGCAGGTCCTGGCGCTCGATGCGGTGACGCTCGCTTCGTCGATGTCGGCCGGCTTCGCATCTTCGGTCGGCTTCTGAGCCCGAATGCGTAGCAGCGGCGCTCAGCGCCGCTTCGCCCAGCGGGTGACCGTCTTGCCTCCGGCGTCGCTGCGGAACGTCGCGACATCGCCGTCGATCGTCACCACGAACGGCTTGCCCGTGCGCGGATCGACGAGGTCGGGCAACTGCTCGCCGAGCTGGAAGGCGAGCGCCAGGCGCAGCACTCGCCACTTCGCGTAGCCAAGGAAGTGAGTCTGTTCGGCGGAGGAGCAGTGCCGCAGCCACGACGACACGGCGGTGCCTTCCAGGTTGCCCGGCAACCCGAGAAACTGCCGCCACTGCGATTCCCGTTCGGTCCAGGTCGCCGTCGACGCGACGAGAACCGGCAGGCGGGTGCGCAAGGCGTCGACGGCCGCCAACTCCCTCTGGTTGGGATCGAAGCCGTGGGCCCACGACGCGAGGCGTCCGCGCAGGGTGGGCTGATGCTGTAGATGACTGGCCAGGCAGGACCGTGCCTGGTTCACCAAGGCCGACTCGACGTCGAGCACCGCCGACCAGCGCGCCTCGATCCGCGCCAACTGCTCCGCGAGCAATCGAGCGGCCGCGGGATCAAGGCGCGCAACCTGGTCCTCCGGCCAATCCACGCCGAACGGCCAATTGCTGCCAGGCAAGCGCTGGTCACTCCACAGCACCACCTCGTCGAGCCACAGCTGCACGCAGCGAAGGTGCTCGCCGCGGTCCGACGCGACGTGCCGGGCGATGCGCAGCACCCGCGTCTGCAGCGGACCCGGTTGCCAGCGCGGCGATGGTGGCGTGCGTGCATGCGCGGCGCGCTGCAGCACTTCGACGATCGGCGCCAGCGCCGGCCACGCCGCTTCCCGCGCCGCGACCGCGTCTGGCTTCAGCATTGTCTGCAGCAGCTGCGAATGCAGCGGCGTGCGACGAAGCATCACCGCCGCCAACGCGTAGCCAAAACCAGCGTCCTCGTCGAACCCCTCACCCCACAACGGTTCGCGTCGCTTCGCCGCCGCCGGCGTCGTCGCCGCAGCTTCGCGTTGCTCGTGGTCGCGCACGAAGCGAGCGACGCGGTCGCGCACTCCGTCGCTCTTCGCTGCCAGCAGCGACGACACGACCATGCCGACGACGAGCATCGTCGCCACCACACCCACCATCCATCCGCGCATGCCTGGCACGAGTCTTCGCATCGGACCGCCCACCGGGAGGTCCGAAGGCTAAAGCCGCGTTGGCACCGCGCCGATAGCCGATCCCATGGTCCATCTCCGCTCCCTGGCGCTCAGCGCGCTCGCGTTCCTCGTCACCCTCCCCCTATGCGCCCAAGGCACGACGTACTACGTCTCAGCCACGAACGGCAAAGGCAAGAAGGGCACGAAGGAAGAGCCCGTGCGCGACCTCTCGGTCGTGATCCCCAACCTGAAGGCCGGCGACACCGTGATGATCGCCGGCGGCACCTACACCGGCCGCGGTGATTGCGGCTCGGACAAGATCGCCGTGACCTGCTCGATCATCGGCGGCTGGAACGACGAGTTCACCGCGCGCGACCCGTGGGGCACGACGCGCACCGTGTTCACCGGCGACAACAAGGCGAAGAACTGGAACTTCAACGCGCGGCTCTGGTTCGACTGCCGCGGCCAGAAGGAGCCGGGCACGATCGTGGTCGATGGCATCGTCGTCGACAACGGCCCGCGCAACTACTACCTGAAGGACGAGGGTCTGAAGATCTGGCGCAAGTTCAACCCGGGCACCGGCCAGAACGCGTCGCCCGAATCGCCCGGCATCTTCGTCGACACGCCCAAGAACGGCAAAGCGACGATCACCAACTGCATCGTGATGAACACGGCGCCCACCGGCGGCACCGGCGCGATCTACGCGTTCGGTCACCAGGACGCGACGTTGACGATCACCAACAACCTGGTCATCAACAACACCGGCAACGGCATCAACTGCTGCTCGTGCTGGCATCCGAAGGACGGCAAGGGCTTCCCGAAGTTCACCGTCAGCAACAACACCGTGTTGTTCAGCTGGAAGTACGACGCCTACGCGACGCACGGCGGCAGCTCGCTGAAGATGGACGGTGACACGATCGTCACCGCGACCGGCAACGTGTTCGCGTTCAACGACTACTACGACGTCGACAACGTCAAGCAGTCGAAGGGCATGACGCTGAAGGACAACCTGCTCGGCCCGGCCCTGGTCGGCGAGTACAACGAGTTCAACACGGTGGTCGCCGCCGCCAAGCTCGACGAGGAAGCGCAGCTGCTGACGCCCGAGTCGACCGGCAACATCGCCGACAAGGTCGAGGTCACGCTCGATCCGAAGTGGTCGGCGAGCTACGCCGCGCGCAACGTGATCGACCGCAACAAGGCCGAAGCCGACGTCAAGGAGAAGGACGGCTGGCAGAACGACCTGCGCGGCATGCTCGGCCTCAACAAGCAGGGCACCGACGTCACCGCCGACAGCGACGTGTGGCTGCACCGCATGGCGATCGACGACGCCGTGAAGGCCGGCACGACCAGGTACCAGGGCAAGTACGGCTGCCAGAACCCGGCCACCGGTGCCGCTGCCCCCGGCAAGTGAACGTGCGCTGAGGCGACAGGGGCCGCGCCCGAATCACGCGGGCGCAGGCCCGAGCGGCAGCCGCACCACGAACTCGGACCCGTGACCAGGCTGCGATGCGACGTCGATCGAGCCCCGATGGCATTCGACGAGACGCCGGACGATCGCCAGCCCGAGGCCACTGCCGCCGGTGGCGCGCGTTCGTGACGCATCGACGCGGTAGAACCGGTCAAACACGTGCACAAGGTGTTCCGGAGCGATGCCAATGCCGGTGTCGCTGATGCGCAACACGGCAGCCGTGCCCTCGCGTGCCAGATGGACACGCACCTCACCGCCAGGACGGTTGTAGCGAACCGCGTTGTCGAGGAGGTTTGCGACAACGACGCGCAGGCGTTCGGTGTCTCCGCACACGCTGACCGCTTGGAGGAATCGGATCGCTTCAATTCCGAATCGACGCGCCAACGGCTCGATCGCCGCCACCTCTGCCTCGACGAGTTGGGCGAAATCGATCGGGGTCGCTTCGATCGACAGCGCGCCCGCATCGGCGCGCGCCAGATGCAACAAGCCGGCGAGGATCGACTCCATGCGTTGCGCCGCGTGCCGACAGGCAACCAGACGCTCCTGGATCGCTGCACCCGACTGCTCCGGCGAGGCCGCCAGTTCGAGATGCGCCAGTACGATCGCCAACGGCGTGCGCAGTTCGTGCGACGCATCGGCAGTGAACGCCATCTGGGCGGCGAACGACGCCTCCAGCCGGGCGAAGGACTCGTTGAGCGTCGTGACCATGCCACGCAGTTCCTGCGGCACCCGCGCCGCGGGGATGCGTTCCCCCAAGTTGCGCGCAGAGATGCGCTGCGCGACGGCCGCAGTGGCATGCACAGGCGCCAGCGCCCGCGTCACCATCACGAATCCACCGACCAACGCCAGGGCGGTAACCGCGATGCCCGCTGCGGCCAACATCCACAAGAACCGACGGATGGCATGGTTCTCGGATTGCACGCTGCGCCCGACGACGAGCCACCCAGCTTGCGCCGGCAGTTCGGTTCCGAGCCAACGATGGTCGTCACGCGTGGTCGGTTCGGTTGGCACCAGGGGAACGGCCGACAGCCCGACGACCGCCGATGCGACGACCTTGCCTGCGGAATCGAACACCGCCATCGAAGCCTCGTCAGGCAATGCGCTCCTGGCGCTGGCGATGGCGGCGGCAGGCGTCGCAGCATCTGCCACGCACCGCTGTAGCACCGTGCACCAATGGCCCAACTGCGCATCCGTCTCCTGGTACAAAGTGGCGCGCAGTTCGCGGTGCAAACTCGTTCCCAGTGCAGCAATCGCGCCAGTGAACATCACGGCGTACCAGAACAGCAGCGTGATCCGGAGCGAGCGGAACATCAAGTAATCAGGTAGCCGTGGCCGCGCCGGGTGGTGATCAGGCCACGGCCGAGTTTCAGCCGCAGCGTGGAGACGTAGACATCGACGACGTTGGAAAGCGTGTCGTCCGCGTCGTTCCAGAGGTGCTCGTAGATCGTGCTCCGGGTGACCAGCGTGCCGCGGCGCATCGCCAACAGCTCGAGCAGCGAGTACTCCTTCGGCGTCAGCGCCACGAGCCGCCCGCCAGCGTGAACCGTGCGCGCCGACATGTCGATCCGCACATCGCCAAACTCGACTACGGGTGCCGCCCTGCCACCGCCGCGCCGCGTCAAGGCGCGCACCCGTGCCTGCAGCTCGGCCACCAGGAACGGCTTGGTCAGGTAGTCGTCGGCCCCGTCGTCGAGGCATCGAACCTTGTCCCCGATCGCATCGCGCGCGGTCAGCACCAACACGGGCGTCGCCTTGGCCTGTCGCAGTTGACGCAGCAGCGAACGGCCGTCGAGCAGAGGCACCATCAGGTCGAGCACGATCGCGTCGTACTCCACGTGCATGGCCAGATGCAGTCCGGAAACGCCGTCCGCGGCCTCGTCGACGACGAAGCCGGCGACGACGAGACCATCGCGCACGACGCGCGACAACTCCGGTTCATCCTCCACGACGAGCACCCGCATGCGGCCTCAGCCTCAGCCCTGGCAGGCGCGCAGGCGCCGTTCGACTTCCTGCCAATCGACATGACCCAGGAAGCCTTCGACGTAGTCGGCCTTCTTGTTCTGGAAGTCGAGGTAGTAGCTGTGTTCGTACATGTCGATCACCAGGAGCGGCACGCCCAACCAGGCCGGACCATCGTCGTGCGAATCGGTGACGACGTGGTAGAGCTTCTTGTTGGTCGGGTGGAAGGCGAGCACGGCCCATCCCGCGGCCGCCTTCGCCGCCGTGGCGAAGTCCTCGCGCCAGGTGTCGAAGGAGCCGAACCGGGCCACCAGCGCCGCATTCGTCGCCGCACCCGCATTGCCGGGCGTGGCCGTCATGTTGTCGAAGTAGGTCTCGTGCAGCAGCACGCTGTTCATGCGTTGTACGCGCGGCCGATGGTTGCCGGTCGGCGAGGCGTCGAAGCCTACGAAAGCTTTCAGCGCGCCGCCGTAGTGCGATTCGTGGTGCCAGCGCAACTGCTCCTTGCCGAGGAAGCCCGGCAGCTCGGCGAACGGCAGCGGCTTCACTACGCCGGTCACGAGGCCCGAGGCGCCTTCTGTCGAAGGTGCAAGTGAGGTTGAAGACGTCAGCGCCGGAGCGAGCCCAGGCAACGCAGACGCTCCGGCTGCGGTCGCGGCAATGGCAGCCGAACCTTGAACAAACAATCGGCGGGACAGGGTCATGAGCACCTCGGAACGGTTGGCGGTGGCGGCGGGCGAAGGAGCCCGACGCCGGTCATCCGCGCATCGTGCCAACACCAACCTTAAGGCAAGGTGAAGGCCGTCACCGCTGCCGTCAAATCCGGAGCGACGCCCGGCTGCTTGCTCGCATTGCCGCCCGGGTGCCGTCACCATGGGCGGACCGTGACGCCACGCCTCCGCCCGTTCCCGTTCACCGTCCTGTCGTTCGCGGCTGCCACAGCCGCCCAACACGACGCGACGACGAGTCCTGAGAAGCGCCCGATGTACGTGGCGCCGGCCAACACCGAAGCCCAGGACCAGATCAAGGGCTTCCAGCTGGCACCGACCCTGGTGTGCGACCTCGTCGCCGCCGAGCCCGACCTGTGCAACGCAGTCGCGTTCACGATCGACGGCAAGGGCCGCTTCTGGGTCGCCGAGACGTTCCGCATCAACGACGGCGTCTTCGACACGCGCAACTACATGCAGTGGAAGGACGACGACCTCGCCTGCCTCACCGTCGCCGACCGCCTCGCCAAGTACACGAAGCACATCGCCAAGGACATTCCGAAGTACGCCGCCTACTCGGATCGCGTGCGCATGCTGGTCGACACCGACCGCGACGGCCGGCTCGACCGATCGACGGTGTTCGCCGACGGCTTCGCCGAACTCGAGGACGGCATCGCGTCGGGCGTGCTGCCGATCGGCGACGACCTGTGGTTCACCAACATCCCGAAGCTGTGGCGCCTGCGCGACACCAACGACGACGGCGTCGCCGATGAACGCCACGTCGTGCACGACGGCTACGGCGTGCACACCTCGCTGATCGGCCACGACCTGCACGGCCTCGTGCTCGGCCCCGACCGCCGCGTCTACTTCTCGATCGGCGACCGCGGCTTCCACGTGCAGCAGGGCGACCGCACGTTCGCGTATCCCCACGAAGGCGCCGTGCTGCGTTGCGAACTCGACGGCAGCGACCTCGAAGTCGTGCACCGCGGGCTACGCAATCCGCAGGAACTGGCGTTCGATCTGCACGGCGACCTGTTCACCGGCGACAACAACAGCGACGGCGGCGACCGCGCCCGCTTCGTGCAGATCGTGCCCGGCGCCGACACCGGCTGGCGCATCGGTTTCCAGTGGCTGTCCGATCGCGGCGCGTGGAATCGCGAGCAGATGTGGCATCCGCGCCACCCCGGCCAACCGGCCGGCATCCTGCCGCCGATCGCGAACTTCGCCGACGGCCCGTCCGGCCTCGTTTTCGACCCCGGCATCGGCCTGCCCGAACGCTTCCGCGGCTGCTTCTTCCTGTGCGACTTCCGCGGCGGTGCGTCGTACAGCGGCGTGCACGCGCTGCGGCTGCAGCGCACCGGCGCGGGCTACGAGGTCGCCAGCACCGACAAGGTGGTCTGGAACGTCCTCGCCACCGACGTCGAGTTCGGACCCGACGGCGCGATGTATCTGCTCGACTGGGTCTCGGGGTGGAACAAGACCGGCAAGGCGCGCATCTACCGCGTGCGCACGCCGGGCATGGCCAACGACATGGCGCTGCGCGCGACCGCGAACCTGCTCGCCAGCGATCTGAAGGCGCGCGGCCGCGCCTCGTTGCCGGGGTTGCTCGCGCATGCCGACCGCCGCGTGCGGCAGGAAGCGACGTTCGCGCTCGTCGATCTCGACGGCCACGCCGAGCTGTTGGCGGTGGCGAAGAACCCCGACCACCGGCTGGCGCGCCTGCACGGCATCCACGGCCTCGGCATCCTCGGGCGCAAGGACCCGACCCGGCTCGATGGCGTCCAGGGCCTGCTCGACGACGGCGATGCCGACGTGCGGGCCATCGCCGCGCGCGTGCTCGGCGATGCGCGGGTGGCGAGCGCCCCCTCGGCGCTGCAGAAGAAGCTGACCGATGGCAATGCCCGCGTGCGGCGCGAAGCCGCGCTGGCGCTCGCGCGCTTCGGCAAGGCCGCGGCGGCGAGTGGCGACGCATTGGTCGAACTGCTCGCGAAGACCGACGACCACGACGTCGTGCTGCGCCACGCCGCCGTGTTCGCGCTGGCCGAGTGCGCCGAAACGAAGTTGCTGCACGAGCGACTGACCGATGCACGCCGTGCGGTGCGCCTCGGTGTGGCCCTGGCGCTCGGCCGTCGCGCCGATCCGGAACTGGCGCGCGCGCTCACCGACACCGACGTCGACGTGCGCTTCGCCGCGGCCCGCGCGATCTACGAAACGCCGATTCCCGCAGCGATGCAGGCGTTGGCGATACTCTCCTACGACGACCATCCGGACCTCGAAGCCATCGACTGGCGCGCGCTCAACGCCAACCGCATGGTCGGGCAAACCGAGAACGGCGAAGCGGTCGTGCATGTCGCCGAGCTGCAGAGCCACTCGGCCCGCACGCGCATCGAGGCGATCGAGATCGTCGGCGAATGGCTGGCACCGCACGGCCAATGCCGCGTGGTCGGCAACTGGCGACCGTGCCAGCACGAGAACGGCGACATCGTGCGCCAGAACTTCCACGGCTCGCTGCATCTGCTGCTGGCCGATCCGGTGACCGCCGCCGCCACCGCCAAGGCGACCGCCAGGATCCAACTCCACAAGGCCGCACCGCAGCTCGTCACCGCGGTGCTGGCCACGGCGCTGCCCGCCGAGGCCCGCCTCGCCGCTCTCGATGCGCTCGCCGACTTGCA
This sequence comes from Planctomycetia bacterium, assembly GCA_005776475.1. Lineage (GTDB taxonomy): Bacteria > Planctomycetota > UBA1135 > UBA1135 > UBA2386 > UBA2386. The sequence continues at coordinate 6,025 of SXPB01000160.1, read as the reverse complement.
GGCGCCCGAACTCACGCCAGCGCTGGACGGCATCGCCGCCGACGCGCCGGCGAAGCTGCGCCAACGCGCCGTGGCCCTGCTGTCGCGCACTGCTCCTGAGAAAGCGGTTCCGGTGCTCGCTTCGCTGCTCCAGAACGGCACCACCGGCGAACGGCAGGCAGCGCTGGAGGCGCTCGGCGACATGAAGGTGGAAGCGGCGACCGCGCAACTGCGCACGCTGCTCGAGCGGCTCGGTCGCGACGACATCGAAACCAACCTGCGCCTGGACGTGCTCGAGGCAGCCGGCAAGCACGCGGCACTGGCCGAGCCTCTCGCTGCGTTCGAGCAGGCGGCGGCCAAGAAAGGCGAGATGGGACCGTTCCTGGCGTGCCGCGACGGCGGTGATGCGGGAGCGGGCCGCAACGTGTTCCACGACCACGAAGCGACGCGATGCACGCGCTGCCATTCGCTGGGCGGCGTGGGCGGCAACGCGGGCCCGGCCCTCGACGGCATCGGCAAGAAGCTCACGCGCGACCAGTTGCTCGAGTCGCTCATCGCACCGAGCGCGCGCATCGCCGAGGGCTTTGGCGCGGTCACGCTGGAGACCACCGACGGCAACCAGATCCTCGGTGTCATCACCAGGGACCAGGACGGCAGCCTCACGATCGTCTCGGTGAACGGCGAGGCGACCGAGGTGCCGTGGACGAAGGTCCGCTCGCGCAAACCCAACGCGGAGAGCGCGATGCCCAAGATGGGCGGCCCGTTGTCGCGCCGACAACTGCGCGACCTCGTCGAGTTCCTGGCGCGGCAAAAGAAGGACTGACGCGAGCGGCCGCCTTCGTCAGCGGCCTTCCACCAGGAAGGCGCCCCATGACGCCGGCGACCCATCCCCGCCCGCGGCGCGCGCCTTGGTCAATTGCGCCAGTTGGGCCCCACGCAGCGCGGTCGAGGCGGTGGCCCCGGAACCGAGGCGTTCGTAGAAGTCCGCCATCAGCGCGGCGGCAGCGACGTCGTCGATGCGCCAGGTGGTCGTGATCGTGATGGGCGCGCCGGCCATGCGCAGCGCGCGCCGCATGCCCAGCACGTGTTCGCCGTAGGCGGTCTCGCCAAGGCCCGTGTCGCACGCGGACAAAACCACGAGTTCGCAGGCACCGAGATCGAGCCATGCCATCTCGTCGCTGGTGAACAGGTCGCCGGAGTTCGCCCCGGCGAGGGCAATGCTGCCGCGCTGCCCCGGCCGACCGCCGCCACTTTCGTCGCCGGCGCCGCCGCGCGTGGCACCGCCACGGCCCGCACCGCCGGAGAAGTTGCCATGCGTCGCCAGATGCACGAACCGGGCCCCGCGCACCGCATCGATCAACCGCTGCCGCGTCGCCTCGGCACCGGTCAACGTCGCCACCGTCAGTTGACGGCGCGTGAGCACGGACGCGATCGCTGTGATCTCGCCGCGCGTGGCCGGAAGGGCTGCGAACGCGTCGGCGCGCACCGCCTGCCCGTAGTCGACGTCGCCGACCAGGACCGCCTTGCCGGCCTGGCTGGCGGCTGCGGTTCCCTCGTGGCGAGCGCGCAGCAGATCGTGCGCCGACACCAGCGACACGAACTCGTGTTGTTCGAGCAGGAACGTGCCAGCCCGGTCGCCGGGCAACGTCGCGAACGGCAGCAACGCCAACGGCCCGTCGGCGCAGACGAACACCCGCTCGGCGCCGGCCAGTACCGCGACCAACGGCTGCCAGACCAGGTTGCGTACGCGGGCGCCGACCACGTCCGCCGCTCGCGCCGAAGCCACGTCCATCGCCTTGCCGCGCCGTGCCGAAGTGCGCACATGCGCCTGCACGGCGTCGGCGATTGGCGCCACCGGCCCCAGGTCGATGCGCAAGGGCTGCGGGTTGCCCGCCGTCAACACGAACGCGACCAGGTGCTGCCCCACCATGGCGCCGCTGCGGTCTTCACGCTCGTAGACGAAGAAGTCGACGAGCGCTTCGCCGCGGCCGAGGCGGCCGGCGAGGTTCTCGATCGATGCGTGCGGAGTCGCCACCCGGGCGCGGATCGGCAGCGAATCGACGAGACGGCCACGCTCGGCCCGCAAGCAGGCCGCAGCCTTGGCATCGCCAGCGCGTTCCGCCGCGTTCAGCTTCGCGTTGACCTTCTGCAGGGTCTCCAGGTGCGCCGCGCCCGCCGCGTCGAGGTTGCGGCGCAACCACTCACGCTGCGCCCAAAGCCCACGCGCCACCTGGGCTTTCCATCGCAAGCCGTCGGCGTAGACCGCGGCCACATCGGCCGGCGTCGTCGACCACGTCAACAACAGCTCGAAGTCGTGGCGCTTCTCCCGCACGAAGGCAAGTCGCTCCTCATCACGCAGCACCGGCAAATACGAATCGAGGCACGCTTCGAAGCCCGCAAGATTGCGGCGCGCGATCTGCATCGCTTCCTGCTCCCGATGCACCGTCGGCAGGAAGTGGGCGAGCCGGTGGTTGATCATGCGCGCCAGGTCTGCCTGCGAGCCGTCGTCGAGCGCCTTCGCCTTCTGCAGCACATCGATCGCTTCCTCGGCCTGGCCGAGCGAGTGCAGGGCGCGCGCCAACGTCAACATCGCGCTGATCTTGGCGCCGGGGCGACCATCGACATCGAGTTCGCGTTGCGCGACCACATGGCGCGCCATCGGCAAGGCGTCCTTGCCGCGCTGCACTTCGAGCAGCAATTCGGCTAGCTGCAGTTCGACATCGACCGTGTCTTCGTGGTCTGGCCCGACCAGCGCGCGCATCGTCGCCAGCAACTCCTCGCCGGCAGCAGTCGCACCAGCCCCATCGCCGAGCATGCGCCGGCTCTTCACCTGCTCGTGCAACGCCGACAGCGTGTCCGGATGGCGATCGCCGAGCCGCGCCCGCCGCCAGCGCAACACCAGGTCGACGTGGTCAGCAGCCTCCTGGAATCGCCCGGTCTGCAGTTCGAACTGGGCCAGCGCCGACGCCGCGTGCACGGTCTTTGGATGGTCGATGCCGAGCACTCGTTCGTTGGCGGCGAACGCATCGGCAACGAGCTGGAAGGCCCGCTCCGCTTCGCCCTGGTACAGCAGCACGACCGCCAGCGATTGCCGCACGGTCTGCGTGTTCGGTGCATCGGCGCCCAGGTGTTCGAGCGCGATCGCCAACGCCTGCTCGAGCAGCGGCCGCGCCGCCGCGTTCTGGCCGGTCATCACGCAAATCTGCGCCCGCGCGGTCAGCACTCCGAGGCGAAGGACTTCGCGCTTCTTCGTCTCCACTCCGGCAGACAGGCGCTCCAGGCACGGCGTCGCTTCGTCGAGCACCGCCATCGCTTCCTTGTATTGCCTGGCCGAACGCAGCGCGTTGGCGAGTTCGACGCGCGCGGCGATCAACGCCACGGTGTCCTTGTCGCCCTCCTGACGCAGCAGCCGCAACGCCACCTGCTCGCGCAACGCCGCCACCGCTTCCGGATACTGCCGCAGCCCGGACAACGCCTGGCCCAGGTCGCGCTGCGCATCGGCCAGCGCGCGCTCGTCGCGCGGCGTCGCTGCCTGCGCCTGCTCGATCCGGGTTTGGGCCGCCGCCACCTGGTCCTTGGGCGCCGGCGGCGCCGCGGGAGTCTGCGGCAGGAACGACAGCAACAGGGGGAACAGGGCGGAGGCGAGCATGGGGACTCCCATGGCATTGCCATGGCAAGGCGTGGCGGGCGGGCTCCGACCGCGGAGCCCCCGTTCCCGTCACCCGGGAACATCCCTACCGACGCAATCCCCACCCCGTGACCGACACGATTCCTGCCGATCGGGGCATCGACCCGGCCGTCCTCAGCCATGCCGAGGACGGGATCCGAGGAGCCTCAGAAGCCGAGATTCAGCTCGATACCGTTGCTCGACGAGAGCCCCATCGAGTTGGCGAGCGAGAACGACGCACCCTGGGTCGACAGCACCAGACCCGCCAGGGCCGGGTTGTTCGGGATCGCGAACGGGAAGATGCCGACGCCAGCGACCACGGGGCCGGTCGCGAACAAACCCAGGTCGAGGGTGTTGTAGGCGAAGCAGCCGGGCATGCCGATCGAGGTCAGGTCGAGGCCGCCCGGGATCGACGTGCTGCCGAACGCGACCAACGCCACCGGCGCCCAGACCGGCACGTTGGTGACCGCCAACTCGAACAGCGTGTTGCCGAGCGACGGCAGACCGTTGGTGCCAAAGCCCAGACCGTCACAGCCGGCGCCGAGGATGGTGGCGTTCGCATTCGGGCCCATCGTGAACGAGAAGGCCTGGATGCCCTGGTTCGAGCTCATCGCGTAGAGCACGGCCGAGTTGCCGGTCACCGGCCCCCACGACACCGAACCGGTGCCGTTGCCGTTGGCAAGCAACGTTCCGGTCGTGTTGTTCCCCGTGGCGAGCTGCACGGGCACCAGCGGATCGCTGATGTCGAACACGAACACCTGCGACGAGTTCGTGTCGATCACGGCAACCACCGGACGCCCGGCGATCACGGCGTAATCGATCGCGCGGCGCGCGACGCCGCCGAGCGGGATCGACGCCGCCACGGTGGCGCTGACCGGGTCAAACGTGGTCAGACGCGCATTCGCGCCCTGGTTGCCGATGACGGTGCTGGCGTCGACGAAGGTCATGCCGAGGCGGTAGTCGTTGGACGAACCCAGCGTTCCGGGCACCGACAGGTACGCCACCGACGCGTTGGTGGCATCGAGCGGGCCGGACACGAAGTTGCTTGCGCTGACGATGCTCGAGCCGGCCGCCGCGAACTTCGCCGGGCTCGCCGTGCCACCGTGCACGGCGAACGAGTCACCGATGCGCGAGACGCCGGACACCGCATCGTAGGCGACGGTCGGTGCCGTCGTCAGGCCGGCCGCTTCCGAGGTCCACTTGTAGACCTTGAACGACGCCGTCGCGCTCGTGGCGAGGTTGGCGGCGTAGATGGCGCCGTCATCACCGACGTCGCACATGTTCACCAGGAAGGTGCCGCCGGCAAGACCGGTGTTGTTGAGGCCGCCGAGGTCGGCGCCGGTGGCACCGTCGAGGATGCGGATGTTGTTCGAGGTACCACCGACGTTCTGCCGCGCGACGAGCACGAGGTTGCCCGTCAGCGGATTGACGGCCAGGCCACGTTCCGTGTTGCCGGTGGAGACGTACGGGTGCGTGCCGGGTGCAACCCAACCACCGGTGCCGAACGTCGGCAGCGGGGTCATCGTCACTTGGGCGAGAGCGGTGGTGTGGAGCAGCGCAGCTACGGCGCCGACGAGGGCGAGATTGGTTCGGTACATGGATTGGGGCTGTGTCGCAGGGACGACCTTGCCAGAGGGCAAGGGGCAGCCAGCATCGCTTTGGCCCATGCACCTGTCCACCCCAGGACCCGCTAGATCTGCACATCCCCTGTCAACGGCGGTTTGCGCCGCACGGCAACCGCGGCGCCCTTCACGCCAGCAGTTCCTTCCTCACTTTGCCGTGCACGTCGGTGAGCCGGAACGGACGGCCCTGGTATTTGAAGGTCAACTTCTCGTGGTCGATGCCGAGCAAGTGCAGCACGGTCGCCTGCAGATCGTGCACGTGGATCGGACTGTCGACGACGCGGTGCCCCAGCTCGTCGGTCGCCCCGACGATGGCGCCCCGCCGCGTGCCGCCGCCCGCGAGCAGCATCGAGAAGCAGTGCGGATGGTGGTCGCGGCCCCAGAACTTGCTGCCGTCGCGCGCTTCGTTCATCGGCGTGCGGCCGAACTCGCCGCCCCACACCACCAGCGTCTCCTCGAGCAGCCCGCGCCGCCGCAGGTCGACCAGCAGCGCCGACAGCGCGCGGTCGAGTTCGCGCGCCTTCTTCGGAAACTGCGTCATCAGGTCGTCGCTCGGCCCGGTGCCGTGGATGTCCCAGCCCGAGTCGAACAGCTGCACGCAGCGCACGCCGCGTTCGATCAGCCGTCGCGCCAGCAGGCAGTTGTTCGCCATCGAGGCCTGGCCCGGAAGGGCGCCGTACAACTCCAGCGTTTCCGCCGATTCGCTCGCGAGATCAACTGCCTCGGGCACCGACAGCTGCATGCGGAAGGCGAGCTC
>SXPB01000011.1 GCA_005776475.1 Planctomycetia bacterium | reverse complement strand
GTCGGCGTGGGCTGTGGCACTCCGATGCCGCTGATCGGGCACCAGGGGCTGCCGATCTTCACCCGCGATTTCACGTTGACGCTCGGCAGCGCTCCCGCCAACGCGATCGGCGTGCTGATCGTCGGCTTGAGCGGCACCAGTTGGAACGGGGTGCCGCTGCCGCTGCCGCTGGCCTCGCTCGGCTTTGGCGCCTGCGACCTCAACGTGTCGCTCGACGTGACGTTGGCGCAGGTGACCAGCGCCTCCGGCACGGCGGCGCAGACGTTCCAGTTTCCGGTGTCCGCGCCAGTGGCGCTGTACTGGCAGTGGGGCGTGTTCGACGCGGTTGGCGCCTTGACGATGTCCGGCGGGTTGGCGGCGAACTTCCATCGTTGAGTTCGCGCCAGGGGGAGCCACGCGGTCGCGGATTGCGTAGAGTGATCGCTCGCTCGCCCGATCCCTCGCCAACCTGAAAAAGGCCACGCATGCGACCCACGCCACTTTCGACGACGTGCCTCCTGTTGTTGGTTGCCACCGCGACTGCCCAGACCGTGCCGACCGGTTTCACGATCGACACCCTGGTGTCCGGTGGCCTCGCCACGCCGAACGATTGCTGCTTCCTGCCGGACGGCCGTTGCCTGATCGCCAACTCGGCGGGCAGCGTGTCGCTCTACGCCGGCACTTCGGCGACCGCCTTGGCCGTTGGCAACGTGCCGAACGTCTCGGCGGGCGGCGAACAGGGACTGCTCAGCATCGCTGCCGATCCGGCGTTCCCGGCCAACGGCTACATCTACGTCTACTACACGGCGTCTTCGACTGCGTTCGTGCACGTCGACCGCTTCACCTGCACAGGTGACCTCGCCAATCCGACCAGCACCAACCTGACCTTCGCCGCGAGCACCCGGACCGCGATCCTCGGCGCACTGCCCGACAACGCTGGCAACCACAACGGCGGTTCGCTGCGGTTTGGTCCCGACGGCAAGTTGTGGATCACGATTGGTGACGATGCGAACGCATGCAATGCGCAGAGCTTGATCTCGCAGGTCGGCTGCATGCTGCGACTCGATGTCAGTGGGTTGCCGGCGACGCCGAGCACGGTGTTGCCCGCGTTCAGCGCGCTCGATCCGGGCGACAATCCGAACAGCGCCGCGACCGACTTCTCGCAGCTCGTCGTCGCGCACGGCCTGCGCAATCCGTTTCGCGCGGAGATCGATCCGCTGACCGGCAACGTCTACATCGGCGATGTCGGCGGTGGTGCGGTCGAGGAGTACACCGAATACGTTCGTCCCGCCGTCGGCGCGTTGCCGCTGGTGAACTTCGGCTGGCCCTGGCGCGAAGGCAACGTCGCTGGATTCGCGTGCGGCGGCTCGCAGCCGCCTGGCCTGGTCGATCCGATCGGTTGGCAGAACCACTCCGGTGGCTGGGGCGCGGTGATGGGTGGCGCGTGCTACCGGAATCTTGGCGGCACCTACGACTTCGGCGCCGCCTACGAAGGCAACACGTTCTTCCTCGACTACTACGCCGGGGACCTGCGGCGTCTGGTGAAGACGACGACGTGGGGGCCGGCACCGGCGGTGCCGGGCCAGCCGAGTGCGACCAACTGGGGCTCGGGGTTCAGCAACGTCACGAGCCTGCGCCTCGGCCCGGACGGTGGGCTGTGGCTGACGCGGCACGACAACACGCTGAAGCGCGTGCGCTTGCTCGGGCCGGTGCCGAGCATCACGGCGATCAGTGGCGGTGGCCAGCGCGTCTCGGCGCTCGATCCGTTCCCGACGCCCGTGGTGGCGCGCGCCTTCGACGCCGTCGGCAACCCGCTCGCCGGCGGCATGGTGAGCTTCTCGGTCGTAGGACCGGCTTCGCTGACGGCGCCGAATCCGGTGGTGGCCGACGCCAATGGCTACGCGCAGATGACGCTCGCGGCGACGAATGGCGGCGGCAACGTGGTGGTGACGGCGACGACGCCGGGCGCGATCACGCAAGCGACGTTCAACCTGTTCACGCGCAAGCTCACCGCGACGCCGGCGTCGAACTTCCTGGTGTTGTCGATGGTCAACCAGACGTCGGCAGTGCCAGCCCAGGTTCCGTACGTGGTGATGCTGTCGTTCCCCGGTTCGCCGACGGTGCCCACGCCGATCGGCAACCTGTGCATCGATCCGGGCTACGCGCTGGCGGTCGTGATCGAGGACGGCACCGGCATGTTCGGTTTCGTGTCGTTCTCGGGCACCGGCGGCACCGGCACGCCGAGCCTGACGAAGGTCTACACGCTGCCGGCAGGCCTGTTCACCGGCCAGTTGATGCGGTTCCAGGCGGTCGGCTTCGACTCGCTCACTGGCTGGTTCCGTTCCAACTGCGAACAGCGGCAGTTCTGATCGGCTGGTCTTGCGCAGGGTCGTCCCAAGGGCGACCCGGTTTGCGTTCGGGACTGGTGCGGACGGGCGGCGCGAGTCCGTAGGATCGTCGCGCCATGAGTCGCCGCACCTGCATCGCTGTCGCCGTCTTCGCGCTGCTCGGCATCGCCTACTTCGTGGGGAAGGCCTGGGTGCGGGCCCACGTCGACGAGTTGATCCAACACTCCGTCGGCAAGCCGTTGCCGACGTTCACGCTGGTCGATCAGGCCGGCGAGCCATGGAGCCACGACCGGCTGCGTGGCAAGCGTGCGGTGCTGCACTTCTTCCGCTCGCGCTGCCACTCGTGTGACGAGGAAGCGGCGGCGATCCGCGAACTGGAAGCGAACCTGCCCGCCGACGTGCAGATGCTGCACGTGATGACCGACGCGTTGCTGCAGTTTCCGCCGGCGGAAACTGCCGCGACCGTGGCGAGCAAGGGCTTTGCGCGGCCGTTGGCGATGGCGGATGTGGCGTTCGCGGATGCGTTCCACAAGTCCAAGTGGTCGCAGGTGACGCCGATCACCTACGTCGTCGATGCGCAGGGCGTCGTGCGGTTCGGGCTGCGCGGGGCGCAGACGCGCGCGGCGATCGAGCAAGCGCTCGTCGCAGCGCGCTGACGGGCGCGGGCCGTGGCCCGCGCGACGCCGTCACTTCTGGACGAACAGCCAGACGTGGCCGGTCATCTGGTCCTTGGCGAAGGTCTCTTTCTCCTTCTCCAGGGCCTGATACTCGCTGCTCCACTTCTTCTGCGCAGCTTCGTCATCGCCCTGCGGCGTCTGGAACAGCTTCTGCTGCTTCTTCGACCAGTCGGCGAGCTTCGTGCGCGCGGTCTTCTCGTCGACGCCCTTCGCCAGGTGGATCACGGTGACCATGTCGCCGACCAGGAGGTCGAGCTTGCCGTCGCCGTTGACGTCGTCAACCCATACGCGGGTGTCGTGGCCGGGGCCCTTCAGGTGGGCGTCACCGAACGTGACCTCGGGCGCGCCGTCGCCATCGTCGTGGCCACGGGAGCTGCCCGCGACCAGCGTCTGCATTTCGCCGAACTTCGGCTCCTGCTTGCTGCCTTCGTTGACGAACAGGAACACGCCGCCTTGGGCGGAGCCGGAGATCATGTCGAGGTCGCCGTCCTTGTCCCAATCGCACAGGAACGGGTCGCTGTGCATCCCGACCTGCATCTCCTTGCCGCCGGCCTGCAGCCACGTCGCCACTGGCGCGAACTTGCCCGGACCCTCGCCGGCGAAGAAGCCGAACGTGCCGCCGAAGTTGCCGGCCACCAGGTCGAGCTTGCCGTCGCCGTTGAGATCGCAAACGAACGCGCGCGTGCAGATGCGGGCAACATCCTCGCCCTTCGGCAGCAGCAGTGGCTGGCCGTCGCTGCCGTTGAGCACTTCGGCCTTGCCGAACGTGCCGCCTTTCTTGCCGTACAGCACCTGGAACAGGCCCGCCATGTCGCGATCCTGGCGCGAGTACGAACCCGAGATCACGTCGAGCAGCCCGTCACCGTTCACATCCACGAACTGTGGAGTCGAGGACGTGCATCACCAGACGCCGGGAACTTCGGCTACGGCACCGCCGGCCTGCAACCATTCACCAGCGGCGAAGGCGCCCTTGCCCGTGCTCTTGTAGATCTTGATCTTGCCGTCGTTGAACTGGCCGACGGCGAGGTCCTTCTTGCCGTCGCCGTCGACGTCGTGGAAGGCGGGGCAAGCGAAGCCGGGGGCTTCGCACGCGATGAACGAATCGCCCGCTTTCATGCGGACGGGGGCCTCGAACTGCGGCCCCTGCGGTGTCGCCAAAGCGAGCGGCACGAACAGAGTGAGTGTCAGCATCAGAGTCTCCTGTTGCGGTTGGGGCACCGCGAACGTGGGGGCGCACATTACTCGGCGTCGCAGCGAATGTTCGTGAATGGGCGCAGGAGTTTCGCCGTGTTGTCGGCTCGACGCGGCGCAGCCGACCGCGCGTCAGCGGCGCGGATCGTGCGGCAGCGAACCGCGCGCTGCGCGCAGGTAGCCGAACGGAGTCAACCACAGGAAGTTCGACACGCGCGACGTGTAGACGTCGGCATGCCGTTCGATCTGCCGCGCCAACCGGCTCTTGTCGGCACCGGCGCGCATCGACGGGCCCCAGCGCCCATGCCCGAGCGTGCCGCTCTCTTTCGCCAACGGCACGATGCGCTGCTCCAGCGCATCGAGTTCGGGACGCAGC
>SXPB01000159.1 GCA_005776475.1 Planctomycetia bacterium | reverse complement strand
CGCATCCTGCGCAAGATCGCCGAAGGCAACTACAGCGAACTCGGCGACATCTCGACGCTGGCCGAGCCGCAGGTGGTCGAACAGATCGTGCAGGGACACAAGGCGGCGAAGTGATCTTCGGCGACCATCGCCATTTTGCGATCGAGGTCTGCGTCGATCGCCCATGGACCGAGGACCTGCCGGACCAAGCCTGCGGCCGCATGCGCATGTGGTTTGTGGGCGAGACGGTCGGCGACTTCGACGAACCGCATTGTGTGCTGGGCGCCTTCGCGGACAAGTTGCGCGAAGCGGTGGTGAAGTGGCCGAAGGCGTGGCATCCCGCATTGGCCGCGCTGGCGCCAGGGGATCGGTTCGACTTGCTCGATCTATGTGGCTGCGTTCGGGCGATCCCGACGTGTACGAAGTGCGCGTGGACCCCGCGGTCTTCGGTCGCATAGTCGCCGAGTTCCTGCAGTGGTTTGCCAAGGCCGAGTCGGAGTGGCGCCGACGGCTCAACGGCACGTTCTACGACGAACCGGATGTCTGACGTGGTCGCCGTCGACTGGGCGAGCCGCCGTCTGGCAAGCCGCCGACTGGACTTCTTGGTCAGACCGCGGCTACGTGGTCGATGGACGTGGCGGTATCCTGCGCCCCGTGTTCGCTCGACTCGAGTTCCGTGACTTCCGCGGCTTCGCGTTGGCCGTGGGGCTGGTCGGGGGCGTTGCCGTGGGCCAGACCTACGTCGTCAATGCCGCCGGTGGACCTGGGGCGCAGTTCACGACGATTGCCGCGGCCGTGGCGGCGGTGCCGAACGGGGCGGTGCTCCTGGTGCGACCCGGCGTCTACTCGGGGTTCACGATCGATGCGAAATCACTCGCCGTGTTCGCCGATCCCGGGGTCGCCGTCGACGGGTTGGCAACCGTGATCGAGGTGAAGAACCTGGCCGCCAACCAGGCCGTCGTGCTGCACGGGGTGCGCGCCAACGGCGGGCTCGCCGAAGCCCGGTTCGACCTGCAGAACTGCGCCGGCCCCGTCGTCCTGCAGCGTTGCGGGATATCGCCGCCGACGAGTTTCGGGAACTCCGGGGCGCAGGTGTCGGCCCTCGACTGTGCCGACTTGCACATCGTCGACTGTGCTTTTCCGTTCGGCGGCCAGTTGCAGCTCGGCATCCAGGGCGGCCGTGCGGTCGTGGCCCGCTCCACCTTCGGGGCGAACAGCTGGATCGGGCCGGTCCGCATCACCGGGGCGCGCGTGGACTTCGTCGATTGTGTGCTCTCGGGTTGGGGTGTCTTCGGACCGACGACCCCGCTGCTGACGGTCGACGTAGCGAGCACGGTCCATCTCCTGGGCAGCACGGCGATCACCAGCACCATGCCCACGGCGCCGACCTGGGGCATCGGTCCAGCTGGCACGGTCGTCGTCGATCCGGCCGTGCAGGTGACGGCGGCGACGCCGTTCGCGGCGGGCGTCGTCATGGTCACCCGCGCCTTGCCCGCGGTGTCTGCAGGTTCGGTGCCACTTGGAACGCTGGCGACCGCGACCTTGCGTGTGCCCGCTGGCGGCATCGGCGGCCTCTTCGTGGGTTTGGCCACGCCTTGGTTTCTCGTGACGCCGTTCGCCGAACCGCTGGCGATCGATCCGACGTCGGCAGTTCCGCTCGGAGCGGGTGCTGGCATGGTGGGCGGGAGCCTCGTGCTGCCGCCGTTGGCGTCGTTGCGCGGCACGCGACTCTGCTGGCAAGGGTGGTCGTACGATCCGGCCGGGGGGTGGCAGGTCAGCAACCCGATCGTGCACGCGGTCTGGTGACCCGATGACCGTCGCCAGCAACGCTTCCGGCGAAGCCCGCATCGAGCTCCGCCTGCGCGAGCTGGCGCAGTTGTTCGACTCGTTCGACCCGGCCCCGTTCCACGAGAAGGACCTCGACCGCGACGCCGAGGAGTTCATCGTGTCGTGGGCGCGCGAGTTCCCGGTCGACGCGCCGTTGGTGTTGCGGCTGCACCTGCCGCGCGACCAGGAACGGTTCGAGCCGCAGCGCACCGTGCAGGACGCGGTGCGCAACTACTTCGCCTACCGCGCCGAACTCGCCGGCCTCGAAGTGCGCCGCACACTCAGCAGGGCCGCGCCAGCTTCGGCATCGGCCTCATCTTCCTCGTGGTCTGCATGCTGTTGCGCCAGTTGCTGCGCAGCCTGCAAGGGGGCGAGTGGGTGCACGTCGCCGAGGAAGGCCTGCTGATCCTCGGTTGGGTCGCGATGTGGCGGCCGATCGAACTGCTGCTCTATGACTGGCGACCGCAGCGCCGCATGCAGCGGACGCACCAGAATCTGGCGCGCATGCGGGTCGAGGTGTCGTTCGCCGACTGAGCCTTGCCCATGCCATGGCGCTCACGACCGCCGCGGCAAGCCGGGTGCACGAATGCGAACGATCGGCTACCGTGCCCGCCATGACGATTCCCCGAAGCGTTCTCGTTGCCCTCGGTGCCGCGGTGCTGGCGGTGGTGGGCGTTGCCCAGGAACCTGCGGTCATGACCAAGGGCGCGCCCGCTGCAATCGCGCCGGTGGTTTCGATGCGCCATGTCGGCGCCCGGATGCGCCCGGCGGCCGCGATGCCGAAGGCCGCGGTGCCGGCGAGCTTCCGCAAGGCCGAGCCGATGCGCCTGCTGCCCGTGCACTTCCGCCACTGAGCGGCGCGCGGCGTCTGCCGATCAGAACGTGGTCGATAGACCGAACGAGACGACGATCTCGCTGGCTTCACCGACGTTGCGCTCCTCGTTGTTGTCGCCCAGCATCAGCCAGTGCAGGCCGACTTCGCCGGTCCACGGGCCAAGGCGCGACGGCATGAACGGCAGCGCCGACGAGGCGACGACACCGACGTCGAGGAAGCCGAAGAAGTCGTCGTCGTCCCCGGTCGTCACGTCCTGGTAGTAGTCGGACAAGCTCGTGCCGAGCGTGACCGGCAGCGCCAGCGTCACGTCGAGCGAACCGAACTGGCCGAGCGCGAAGGTCGGCTCGATGCCGAACTGCGCGTAGATGCCGACGTGGTCGCCGGCGTCCGCCTGGCCATCGGTTTCGATCGCGACGACGACCGACGGCTTCAGGCCGTTCTCGATCGCATCGAACCACAGGCCGCGGTCGTCGAGGCCGGCCGCGAAGGCGATCTCCTGGACGTTGCCGAACAGGCCGTTCGGGCTCGTGTAGACGGTGTAGGTCGCGCCGAGCGTCAGGCGCTCACCGACTGCCGCGGTGAGGCCGACGTAGAAGTCGCTCTCGTACCACATGCTGCGGTCGCCGCCGGTGGTGCCGGTCGGGCCATCGTGCAGGCTGTTCCACAGCCCGAACGTCAGGTTCACCGAACGCACGTCCTCACCCTCGTACATCGCGTAGCCGAGCTGCGCCCATGGCTGTGCGATGACGCCTTGGTTCTCCTGCGCGATGCCGCGGAAGAAGTACATGTTGGTGAAGTCGATACCCCACGCGCCGCTCGCTTGGGCAACCGGAGCGGCCGGGGTGGTCGGATCCTGCGCGAGGCAGAACGCAGGGGACAGGACGAGGGCGACGAGGGTCTTGTGCATGGAATTGCTGGGGAGGGGGGGGGCAGCCGTCGGTTGACGGAAAGACGCCGATGCCATCGGCAGTTGGGGGAGCCAACTTGAGCTCTCCGGCGGGCGAAAGCCAAGGGGCGGGTTCAGGCTGCGGCGACGCCGGTCAGAGCTTGCGCCACTCGATCGCGATCGGTTCGTGCACGTAGTCGTTGCCGACCGACTTGAGCACGCGGAAATGCGGGCGGGTCGACAGCTCGTCGGACTCGAACCAGAAGTGCACGACGTTGTCGAACGACACCAGGTAGGACGACGGGTCGAAGCCGCTCTGCTTGTTGTGTGCGCCCGGCGGCACCATGTCGACGAGCAGCGGCGTCACGCCTTCGTAGCGCAGCATGTCGAGCATCGCCGCAATCAGGAACCGCTGCTCGGTGATCAGCGGGAAGCGATCCTGCAGCCGGAAGATGTTGTCGAACGCGAGCCGCGCGATCGGGCGCGGTTCGCCGTCGGCGTGGCCGCCCTGGCAAAGGCGGATCAGGTCCCAGTTGAACTTGCCCGGCGCGATGAACTCGGGGTGCAGGTAGACGACGCGGAAGTCCGGGTGGAACTTGCCGTCGGGACCGAGGCATGGCGACAGCGCCGGCTCGCGATGGCAGATGCGGCGGATCGCGTCGCGGTCTTCGCGGGTCGACACGAACAGCACGCGTTCGCCGGCGCGCAGGCCGGCGGCGAGGAACCGCAAGGCGAGGAAGGTGGTGCGCGTGCCGGGCTCCGCGAGCAGCACCGTCGACGAGCGGTTGGCGGGGCCGCTGCCGTGCAGGAAGGCGCCGTTCAGGTCGGGGTGACCGAGGTCGATGGCGGTGTCGCCGCGCGTCGGCACCGCGAACTCGGCCTCGTCGCGCGCCATCGACAACTGCGCCGCCACCGACGGATAGACGTGGATGCCGGGGCCGCGTTCGTTGCGGGCGCCCAGATAGACGTCGCGCTTGATGCCGCGGCCGGCGATCGAGAAGTGGTGCACGCCGCGGTAGTAGTACTGGTGCCGCGCCTTGCTGATCTCGAGCGCGCGCGCTTTGAACTCGGTCGTCTCCTCGCGGAACGACAGGTGCAGCATCAGGTCGGTGGAGAACTCTTCGGCCGACGGCAGCCGCAGGTCGCGGGGGTGCGCTTCCTCCATCACGAAGATGCCGTGGATGCGGTGTTCGAGCAGCCGCCGCCGCGTCTCCAGCAACGCGGCGCGCTTCTCGAAGTACTCGAGGTCGGTGAGCAGCAGGCCGACGTTGTCGATCACCACCATGCGCACCGGGCCGGCGAGGCGACGGTTCTCGATCTCGGCGAGGATCCACTCGATGTCGACCGTGGTGCCGCGCGCGCTCTTCTGTTGCAGCGCCGCGGGGCGCGCTTGCGTCAGCACCAGCTGGCTGTTGCGCGCGTTGCCGGCGGTCAGCACCAGCTTGTTCGGAACTTCGCGCGGCTCGGCCGTGATCGCGACTGCGGCCCGGAACCAGTCGAAGTCGTGTTCGAGCTTCTTGTGGATGCTGTCCGGGGTGTGTTCGACGGAGTAGTAGAGGAAGGTCGCGCCCTCGGTGTCGCCGAGCCAACAGCGCACGACCATCTCGAGGGCGAGCAGCGTCTTGCCGGTGCCGGGGCCGCCGGCGAGGCAGAGAAACACGGCCGCGTCATCGGGGTAACGGATGCCACCGCCGAGAATGCCGTCCAGGCCGTCGATGCCGGTCTTCAGCGTCGCGAAAGTCACTGCCACACGCTACTCGCGGCCAGGCGACGAGGCCACGGTGGAAGGTGACGCCGGTGTCCGCCAAGATGTGCCGGTGCTGTCCGAACCGACCGACTTCTGCCGCCTGTGGCTGTTCCGCCATCCCGAGCTCGACGCCGAACACGCGCAACGCGCGGTGGGCGATGGCCCGGGCGACCTCAGCCGCCGCGGTCGCGCGCAGGTGCTGCGGTGGCTCGAACTGTGCAAGCCGTTGCCGATCGAAGCGGTGTGGACGAGTCCGCAGCCGCAGTGCCACGGTCCGGCGCGGGCGTTGGCCGAGGCGCGGCAAAAGGAACCGCTGGTCGAGGCGCGGTTGCGCGACCAGAGCATGGGGCGCTGGCAAGGTCGCACGTGGACCGACGTGATGCGCGAAGAAGACGGCGCCGTGCGCACGTTCTTCGCCGAGTTCGGCGATGCCAAAGCGCCCGGTGGCGAGAGTCTTGGCGAAGCCGTCGAACGCATGCTGCTGTGGTGGCAGGAGCAGATGAAGGCGTCGCTCGGCAAGTCGATCGCCCTGGTGATGCCAGGCACGCTGCTCAGTGGCTTTGCGGCGGCGATGCTCGGCATGCGCCTGACGCGCAGCGTCACGCTGAGCTTGCCCTACGGCGGCGTCGGCGCGCTCGACGTGTTCCAGAACGGCTCGCGAGTGGCGACCTGGAACGTCGACGCGCTCCGCGAGTGAGGCACCGCGAGCGGCCGGCTCAGTCCTTCTTCTTCGGCATCTTGCAACCGGTCGGCGCGTCGGCCGTGCCGCACTTCGGCGTGCAGCCGCCGGCCTCGTCCTTCTTCGCGTCGGTAGCGTAGGACGTGCCGCGGTAGTCGGTCTGGTAGAAGCCCGAGCCCTTGAAGATGACGCCGGCGCCAGTCCCGATCAGGCGCTCGAGCTTCTGCTTCTTGCACGCCGGGCACTTCTTCAGCGGGTCCGCCGACATGCTCTGGAACTCTTCGAAACGATGGCCGCAGGCGCTGCAGGCGTAGTCGTAGGTGGGCATGGGGTCCTCGTTCAGGCCTTCGCGGTGGGGCCGGCGACGATCACGCGGGCGTGGCGCACGACGCGGTCGCCGAGCAGGTAGCCGACCTGCAGCACGCGCACGATCTGGCCTTCGGCGATCGCCGAGGACGGTTCGACGGCGACGGCTTCGTGCCGCAGCGGATCGAAGGCCTGGCCTTCCGCATTGATCTCCTGCAGGCCGTGCCGTTCGAGCGCGCTGTTGAGCAGCATGCGAGTCATGCGCACGCCCTCGACCAGCACCTTCGGATCGGACGAGCCGGCGTCGAACGCGGCCAGCGCCATGCCGAAGCTGTCGAGCGCCGGCAGCAGTTCCTGCGTCAGGCCTTCGACCACGCGCCGCTTCTGGTCGTCCATTTCCTGGCGTTGGCGACGGCGCACATTGGCGGCGTCCGCCAGTTGCCGCTGCAGCTGCTGTTCGAGCTGGTCGCGCTCTTCGCGCAGTCGCACCATCTCCTGTTCGTGAGTCGGGATCTCCACGGCCTTCTCCTGGGACGGTTGCTGGCCTTCGTTTCGGGCCTTGGGATCTTCCGGGCGGGTTTCGTTCACGGGGTGCTCCTGCGGGCTCACGAGAAGATGTCCTTGACCTTCTCGATGATGGTCTTCCTGACGCCTTTCTTGCCGACCTTCTTGCCGTCGATTTCGTCGAACTTGCGCAGCAGTTCCACCTGTTCGGAGGTGATCTTCTTCGGCACGTCCACCTGGACCTGAACGACGAGGCTGCCGCGGCCGTAGCCGTCGGGACGAGGCAGGCCGTGGTTGCGCACGCGGAGTTTCTCTCCGGGTTGCGTGCCGGCCGGGATCTTCATCGACACCGTTTCGCCGGTGATGGTCGGGATCTCGATGTCATCGCCCGCGACCGCCTGGCGGAACGTGATGCGGGTCTGCATCAGCAGATCGTCGCCGGCGCGCGTGAACACATCGTGTTCCTTCACGTGCAGCACCACGACGAGATCGCCGGGCGGACCGCCGCCTTCGCCGGGTTCGCCTTGGCCGGCGATACGCTCGGTGTGGCCCGACTCGATGCCGGCCGGGATCGTCAGCGTGATCGGGGTGTCCTTGGGAATCGCGCCGCGTCCCTGGCACTTCGGGCACGGGTCGTCGATCGACGAACCTTGGCCGCTGCAGGTGGGGCAGACCTGGCGCAGCTGGAAGAACCCTTGCTGGCGCACCACCTGGCCGTGCCCGTTGCACGTCTTGCAGGTGCGCTTCTGGGTGCCGGGCTTGGCACCGCTGCCGCTGCAATGGGCGCACGGCTCGGGGCGCTTCAGTTCGATCGTCTTCTTGACGCCGGTCGCGACTTCTTCGAGCGTGAGTTCGAGGTCGACCTTCAGGCTGGTGCCGCGCCGGCCGCGCCCGCGACGGCCGCCGCCGCCGCCGAAGAACTGTTCGAAGAAGCCGCCGCCACCGCCGCCGCCGAACATGTCGCTGAACGCAGAGAACACGTCCTCGGCCGACTGGAAGCCGCCGCCGCCGCCCTGCGGGCCATCGACGCCGGCATGGCCGAACTGGTCGTAGCGCTGGCGCTTCTGCGCGTCGCTCAGCACCGCGTAGGCCTCGGCCGCGTCCTTGAAGCGCCGCTCGGCGTCGGCGTTGCCCGGGTTGCGGTCCGGGTGGTTGTCGAGCGCGAGCTTGCGGTACGCCTTCTTGATGGTGTCGTCGTCGGCTTTCTTGTCGACGCCGAGCACTTCGTAGTAGTCGCGCTTCTGGGCCATGGGGGAATCGGAACCGCCGATGCCAAGGCGGGGATGGATTGCCTATCGGCTAGCCATCCCCGCGTCTTGTGGGTAACTGCGCACGGGCTTCGCTCCGCTCAGCTCGTGCTTCCTTCCACGGCCTTCTTCTCGTCGGCGATCGAGGTGACCATCGTGTTGGTGGTCAACATCAGGCCGGCGATGCTCGCCGCGTTCTGCAGCGCGCAGCGCACGACCTTGGTCGGATCGACGATGCCGGCCT
>SXPB01000158.1 GCA_005776475.1 Planctomycetia bacterium | reverse complement strand
GTGGCCACGTTCGCCTGCACGACCGGCGCGTTCCACATCACGTCGTTCATCGCCGGACAGCAGAGGATCGGGCACCGGCACGTCGTCGCGAGCAAGCTGACCGGGTCGTCGGCGGCGCCGAACGCGAGCTTGGCCAGCAGGTCGGCGGTCGCCGGCGCGATCACGTAGACCGCGGCGGCCTTGGCGGCATCCAGGTGCGGCACGGCCCCGTCGGCATCGACCTGCGTCGAGCCCAGGATCGCCTTCCTCTGGGTCAGGCCTTCGAAGGTGAGCGGCCCGACGAACTCGCACGCGCGCGGCGTCATGGCGACGCGCACGACGTAGCCTCGCTGCACGAGGCGGCTCGCCAGGAAGGCGAGCTTGTAGGCGGCGATGCCACCGCCGATGCCGAGCAGGACGGTGCCGTTCACGGCCACAGCATCGCCTCCACCGCGCGGATGGTGGCGTCGAGGTCGCGGTTCTCGAGGATCACGTCGTAGAGCGGCGCTCCCGCGACGAGTTCGCGCGACGCGGCGATCTCGTCTTCGGCGATGCGCACGCGCTGTTCGATCTCGGTCGCGTCGTTGCTGCCGCGCTTCTGCAGCCGGCGACGCAGCTCGTCGATGCTCGGCGGTGCGATGAACACGTAGAGCCCTTCGATGCCGCGTTCGCGCAGTTGCCGCGTGCCCTTCACTTCGATCTCGACCAGGAAGGTCTGGCCGCGCGCCAACGCCTGATCCATCGGCCACCGCGGCGTCCCGTACATGTTGCCGTTGTAGGTCGCCCACTCGAGGAACTGGTTCTCGGCGAGGCGCCGCTGGAAATCGTCGCGCGGCAGGAAGTGGTAGTCGATGCCGTCGCGCTCGCCGGCGCGCATCGCGCGCGTCGTCGCACTGACCGAGAACTCGACCTGGGGATGCTGCTTCAGCGCGCGGCAGACCGAGGTCTTGCCGGCGCCCGAAGGCCCCGAAATCACCACCAGCTTGCCGCGGGGAGCGTTCATTCGAGGTTGGCCACCTGTTCCTTCATGCGTTCGATGCAGGTCTTCATGCCGACGACCGCGTGCGCGATCGAGGTGTCCGGCGACTTCGATCCGAGCGTGTTGGTCTCGCGCAGCAGTTCTTGCAGCAGGAACTCCAGCCGCCGCCCGACTTCGCCGCCGCGCCCGAGCACGGCGCGCACTTCGGCCGTGTGCGCGGCGAGCCGCTGCAGTTCCTCGGCGACGTCGATCCGGTCGGCGAAGGTCGCGACTTCGCGCAGCACGTCGAACGCCGACGGCGCCGCCGGCAGGTGCGCCTGCACGAACTCCTGCACGCGCTGTCGCAGCCGTTCGCGATATTCGGCCTGCAATTGCGGTGTGCGCACAGCCGTCTGCTGGCGCAGCGCGTCGAGCTGGTCGAGTTCGGCGATTACGGCGGCCACCGTACCGGCGCCATCGGCAGTGCGATGGGCTTCGAGGTCGGCCAGCGCGCGATCGACCACCGCCGCAAGCCCCGGCGGCAGCGGCCGCGAGGTCTGCGAATCGACCCGCCCCGTGGCGGTCGCAGCCTGCATCACGTCGGCAAGGGCTGGCGGCGGCAGGCCCAGGTCGCTGGCCAGTTCGGCCAGGGCCCGCCCCACCGAACGCAGCATCTCGCGATCCGGCAACGTCGCCGTCACCTGGGCCCGTTCGAGCACGACGGTTACCGAGCCACGATGCACGGCGGCGCGCACGCGCTCTTCGACCGCCGCCTCGAAGCCGCTGGCGATCGACGGCAAGCGCAGCTTGGCGGAGAAACCGCGCCCGTTGACGGTGCGCACCTCGACCCGCACTTCGCCGAGTTCACTCGGGCCGGCGGCGAAGCCGGCTCCGGTCATGCTGTGCGTGGCGCGAACCATGGAGGACAGCCGCGGGCGGGCGCGCCGTGGTGCGCGCCAGCCGGACTCAGGCGGAGAACCAGGTCGCGCTGATCAGGATCGCCGAGCCGCAGAAGGTCGCGGCCAGCAGGAAGGTGAAGCGGTTGATGCCGCCGCTCTTCACGCCGAACGTCTCGGCACCCATGCCACCGAACGCCTCGGCGAGACCGCCGCCCTTCGCTTCCTGCAGCAGCACGACGACGGTCATCAGCACCGCCGACACGAAGAACAGGAACCAACCGATGTAGTGGAGTACGAACATGTGAGTGGTATTCGGAGCGGACCGCGATCAGCGGTCGTATTCGATGATGGGAAGGAAGGTCTCGGCTTGCAGGCTGGCGCCACCGACGAGCAGGCCATCGACGTTGTCGATCGCCATCAGCTCCTTGGCGTTGTCCGGCTTGACGCTGCCGCCGTAGAGAACGCGCACGAGATTGGCGGCATCCTCGCCGAGGCGCTGCACCAGCCACTTGCGGATCGAACGATGCACGGTGGCGACGATCTCGGTGGTCGCGGTCTCGCCGGTGCCGATCGCCCAGACCGGTTCGTAGGCGATGGTCAGCCGGTGCGCGTCTTCGGCGCGGATCCTCTCGCAGCCCGATTCGAGCTGGCGCTTGCAGACGCGTTCGGTCTTGCCGCCCTTGCGTTCGTCGAGCGTCTCACCGATGCAGTAGATCGGCAGCAGGTCGGCGTCGAGCGCGGCGCGCACCTTGCGGCCCATCCACTCGTCCGGCTCGTGGAACACGTGGCGGCGTTCGCTGTGGCCGACCAGCACGCGATCGGCGCCGACTTCGCGCAGCATGCGCGGCGCCACTTCGCCGGTGAAGGCACCGGTGGCCTCGAACCACATGTTCTGGCCACCGACGCCGAGCGGCGAACCTTGCGCCACCGCGGTCACGTCGGCGAGATAGATCGCCGGCACGAAGAACGCGACCTCGCGGTCGCCGCCGTCGCCGAGGCGCCCTTTCACCGTCTTGATGAGGTCCAGCGACCGGGCCCGGTCGAGGTTCATCTTCCAGTTGCCGGCGATGTAGGGTTTGCGCGTGCGTTGCGTCACGGTGCGATGACCTCGTCGTCGAAGGTGCCGATGGCCGGACCGGGCCGCTGCGAAGCGGAGGCCGAAGTTTGCGGTGTGGTCGCCGGGAGTTTGTCGGCCGGCGACTTGTCCGACCGCGACCACCGCCTGCCACATAGGGGAACCAATCGACGCAATTCCTGCATCAATTGGGCGAACTCCGCCGGCCGCAACGCCTGCATGCCGTCGCACAGGGCCAATTCGGGCGCCGCGTGCACTTCGAGCAGGAGCCCGTCGGCACCGGCCGCGACCGCCGCCTTCGCCATCGCCGGCACCAACGCCGCGTCGCCGGTGCCGTGGCTCGGGTCGACGATCACCGGCAGGTGCGTGCGGCGCTGCAGCACCGGCACCGCCGCGAGGTCGAGCAGATAGCGCGTCGACCCGTCGAA
This sequence comes from Planctomycetia bacterium, assembly GCA_005776475.1. Taxonomy (GTDB): domain Bacteria; phylum Planctomycetota; class UBA1135; order UBA1135; family UBA2386; genus UBA2386. The sequence goes on along the minus strand of SXPB01000158.1, from coordinate 4,759 downwards.
ACCGCGCACGCCGCGTTCGCACAGGATCACGTCGGGGTTGCCTTCCTGCAGGATGTAGTCGGCGGCGGCGATCAGTTCGTCCAGCGTCGCGGCCGCACCGCGCTTCAGCAGCACCGGCTTCCGCTGACGGCCCACTTCGCGCAGCAACGGAAAGTTCTGCATGTTGCGGCTGCCGACCTGCAGGATCGCCGCGTGCCGGGCGACGAGATCGACGTCGCGCGGATCGAGAACCTCGGTCACGACCGGCAGCCCGGTGCGCGCCGCCGCCTCGCTGAGCAGATGCAGCCCCGCTTCGCCGAGCCCCTGGAACGACTTCGGCGACGTGCGCGGCTTGAACGCGCCGCCGCGCAGCACGACCGCACCGGCCGCCGCAACTGCTTCGGCCGCAGTGAGAAGGAGCTCGCGCGTCTCCACTGCGCAGGGCCCCGCCATGACCACGAAGTGGTCGCCGCCGAGGCTGAGTCCGGGAGCTATGGAAATCGTCTTGCGCAAGGTCGCCAGGGCGGCGGGCAATGCCCGCGGGGTAGCCGGAAGACGATAGGGCGGTGCGGGGGGGCGGTCAAATGTCGTGCGGCACCGCCCGGCCGGTCACGAACCGGCCATGAGACCGAGCGTCGCGAATGCGGTCGAGGCCGTCACCATGTAGCTCGAGCCCAGGAAGTCGCAGTAGGAGCCGTCCGCCCGCTGCGTCTCGAGCAGTTTCCGGCGCAGTTGCACGCGGAATGGCTCCCGTTCGGCGGCCGGCAGCAGCTCGATCGCCAGCCCCGCGTAGTAGTGACCAAAGTAGAAGAAATAGCCGGCGTTGTAGTAGTAGGCCTCGTGCGGCACCGGCCGCATCCGGGCGACCGCGAGGAAGCGGTGGTGCGCGAAGAACTGTTCGAGCCCGCGCCGGATCTCGGCATCGGTGATGGCCGGATCACCGGCGAGTCGCAGCGCCCAGTTGCCGGTCTGGATGCGGCCGAGGCTGCCCTTCACATCGTTGATGTGCTCGCCGCCGTTCATGCGCGGGACCGGACTCAGGTCGTACTCGTAGGCGCCGTTGGGCAAGCGGCAGCGGCGCACGTACTCCATCGCGCGATCGCGGGTCTTCTGGTCGTCGAGCCACCCGCAGCTGCCGGCGAAGCCGAGGGCTGGCACCACGCACGCCGTCGAGAAGCTCGTCCCCCACTTCGGTCGCCGCGTGAACGGCGGGTCGTCGTAGTAGCCAAAGCCACCGAGCGGCTCCTGGTTCTTGGCCAGCCAGCCGACGAACTCGCGGCCGCGACGGGCGACCGGATCGCGCCAGCGGTCGGTGCGGTAGCGGGCGTCCTGCGCGATCGTCGTCATCGCCACGGCGCCGTACAGCCAGCCCCACACCGCGTCGTTGTCCCAGCTCGAACCGCGCATCGTCATGCGGCAGTCGCACAGCCACTGCACCGCTTTGTCGAGTGCCGCCTGGGTGCGCGGAGTCGGCTTCGCGGCGAGCAGCGTCATCGTCGCCAGTCCGTGCGCGGCTGTGCTCCACGCGTAGTGCGTCTCGACCGCGAACACCATTTCCATCGTCGTTTCGCACGAAGTCGAACCCCAGCTGCCGTCGGGGTTCTGCGTGCGCACGAACCAGTCGATCGTGCGGTCGATGCCGGCTTGTGCGGCCGCCACCGTGCCCTCGACCGGTGCCTGCTTCGCGGCCGGGGCAGTGGCACCCGGCGCACCCGGCGCGGTCGGCGTCTGTTGCGCCACGAGACTGCCGGCGCCGGCAAGCCAGAGGCAAGCCGCCCGCAGGCTCACGAACCCGCCTCGGCCAGCGCCTTCTGCAATTCGGCGATGTCTTCGGCCAGGTCCGCGAGGCGCAGCTGTTCCTTCTTCACGGCTTGCGCCGTCTCCAGCCGGCACTTCTCGGCTTCGACCTCGGCCTTGCGACGATCGAGTTCGGCGTCGACGACCTTCTGCGTGAGGTCACGCTCGCGGTCGGGCAACGACACCGTCTCGAGGTGCGCGATCTCCTTCTTCGCCATGGCGAGCGAACGATCCGCCATCTCGAGGCTGCGGCGGCCGCGCTTCAGCACCAACTCCTTGGTCTGGCGCGCGAACTCGTCGGCTTCGTACATCGACACCAGTTCGCCGAGTTCGTCCTTCTGGTGCTCGGCGTGGTACGTCGCCTGGTCGAGTTCGATCTTCTTCTGGTCGAGCTCGCGCGGCTTGTGCACGTCGCGGAACATCTGCAACGCCTTCTTCGCCTGCTCCAGTTCGTGCGTGGTCTTCTGCAACGCGGCCTCGACGCTCCACTGGCGCACGTTGCGGTCCAGGGCGGCGACGCGGTGTTCGACCTCGGCCGCTTCGACTTCGCGCTGCTTCTGGCGCAATTCCTTCGTCTTCTGGCGCCGCTGCTCGGCCTTCTCCTTGTCCTCCTTGCCCTGCTCGGGCTTGACCGCCCCGGCGGGCGCTGTCGCCGCGACGGACGCCGCGTTCGGGTTGGAATCCGTGGCCAATGACGCACAGCCAGTGAAGAGAAGGAAAAGAACGAGGCAGACCGACATGTCGAGGCGCATGCGGCAAACGCATACCACCGCTGCCACGGTCACCACAAGCGAGCTGCCGGACCCGCCTCACGCACACCGGCCACCATGCGCACCACTTCCCTCGGCCAGGGCAACAGGGCTAGAGTCCGTCGACATGCCACGCATCGGGACTCGCTTGCTGCACCATGTCCTGTTCGCGGTGGTCCTGTACTTCTCGGCGATCGTGCTGACGGGCGACCTTGTCGAAAGTCGCCAGGCGTTGATCTGGCTGCCGACGGGAGTGGCCGTCGCCGGCGTGTGGTTGTTGGGCCTGCGATCAGCCTGGGTCGTCACCGCCTGCGTGCTCGTGCAACGCTTGCAATGGCAGTACCACCCGCTGGTGGCCGTGACGGCAGCACTTGGCAGCACGGCGGAAGCTTTCATCGCCGTCCTGCTGCTGCGGCGACTCAAAGTTCGCGGTGAGTTCGCCAGCCTGCGCGAAGTACTGGTGCTGCTCGCGATCGCCGCGATCGTGCCGTTGCCGTCGATGGCGCTGTCCTGGACCGGGCGCCAGATCGCCGACATGACGCATCTGGCGATGTTCTCGGGTTGGGATGGCTGGTGGCGCATGAACGTGCTCGGCCTGATGACCTTGGTGCCTTCGGCCATGGTCTGGCTCGGCCCCCACAACCGAACCCTCGCCCGCGCCCGCTTGGTGCCGTGCGCACTCACGGGTGCATTCACCACCTGCCTCGTTGCCGTGGTGATGCTCGGAGTGGTGCCGAGCGCTGCTTCGGTGCTGCTGTTGACGATGGTGTTGCCGATCTCGCTGTGCGCCGCACTGCGGCTGGGTACGCACGGATCGATCACCACCGCCACCGTCGGCACCATCGTCATCACCGCGTTTGCGTCGAACGGCATCGGTTCGTTCGAAGGCCTGCCGCTGGTCGAGCGCCATGTCGCCAGCCAAATCCTCGCCGTCGCCCTTGTCAGCGTGCCGCTGGTGTTTGGCGCGCTGATCGCCGAACGCGAAGCGACCACGACGCAGTGGCTGGAGAGCGAAGCGATGCGGCGGGCGATGGTGAATGCGCTGCCGGACGTGATGTACACGCTGCGTTCGGACGGCACCTTCGTCGATGCCATGGTGCCCTCGGGCGCCGGCGCGCCGATTCCACCATCGCAGTTGATCGGCCGCCGGATCCAGGACCTGATGCCGCCCGACATCGGCAGCGCGATGACCGAACAGATCGGGCGCGCGCTGCGCGGCCAGCCGACCACCCCGGTCGAGTACCCGCTGACCACGCCTCAAGGTCGCCGCGAACGCGAAATCCGCTTCGTGCCGTTGCCGGGGGAGAACGTGCTCGGCGTCGTGCGCGACATCACCGCGCGCAAAGGGGCCCAGCGGCAATTGGCGACGCATGCGCGCGCGCTCGAGATGATCGCAGGGCGGCGCCCGCAACGCGAAGTGCTGACGTTCCTGGTCAGCCAACTCGAAGCGGCGATGCCCGAGAGCATGTGCTCGGTCCTGCTGCTGCACGGCAAGCGCCTCTCGGTCGGTTGCGCCCCCAAAGTCCCCGCCGGGTTCTCAGCCCTCGCCGAAGGCCTGGAAATCGGCCCTGAGCGCGGTTCCTGCGGCACCGCCGCGTTCGAGAACCGCACCGTCATCACCGTCGATGTCACGACTGACCCTAATTGGGTCGCCTTCGTCGATGCGACCGTGAAACACGGCATCCGTTCGTCGTGGTCGGTGCCGGTGCGCGCCCCTGACGGCACCGTGCTCGGCACCTTCGCGTTGTACCACGCGGAGCCGCGCAGCCCGACTCCGGAAGAAGTGGCCGCGGTCGAACGCGCCGCCATGCTGGCCGGCCTCGCCATCGATCGCGAGCGGCGCGAAGGGCTGCTGGCGGCGATCCAACGCAACATCAGCGAAGGGCTGTTCCGCAGCATGCCCGAGGCCGGCCTCGTGCACGCCAACGATGCCTTCGCCCGCTTGTTCGGCTACCCGTCGCCCGAGGCGATGCGCGAACTGCTCGCCGCTGGCAACCACCGCTGCAAGGAGCACGCCGAATCGCTGACGCAGCTGACGGCGACGATGGAGAGCCGCAGCCAGCACGAAGTCGAACTGCATCGCCGCGACGGCTCGCGGTTCCCGGCCCTGGTGTCGACGACCATCGTGCTCGACAGCAACGGCAAGCCGGTCGCGTGCGACGGCACGGTCGCCGACATCACGTCGAGGAAGCAGCTCGAAGAACAGCTGCGGCAAGCGCAGAAGATGGAGGCCG
>SXPB01000157.1 GCA_005776475.1 Planctomycetia bacterium | reverse complement strand
GATCACCGGATCGCACAGCACGGCGCGGGCGAAGCTGCGGACCTTGTCCTCAGGAAGCTCGGCGGCGAGCAGGTAGCCGCGGCGGCTGCGCACGTCCTGGATGCCGTCGAGTCCGGCAGCGCGCAGGGCACGCAGGGCGGCAGCGCCCATGGGGTCTTTGTGTTCGGGGCGGGCCAGAACGTCGATGCGCCAGGCTTGCATGGGTGTTGGGCGGGTCGGCCTTGGGACCGCGCAATCCGTTCGCGCGAGCCTTCGGAGAGCGGCCCGTGGCAGGCCGCGAAGACGCACGATGCCGCTGTCGGCGGGGGGGTGCAAGCGCTCTGTGCGGTGAGCCAACTTTGGGCGGCGAAGTGGACTGCCGAGCGCAACCACCCTGGGTAGCGGCATCGCCCTTGCGCCGGGCCCGCTGCGGGCGGTGGCGCCATGGGCGGTGAGGATCAGGCCAATCGGCCCGCGATCAGTAGCTCTCGCCGTCGTTCGGGAACTTGCCCTGCTGCACGTCGCGGCAGTACTCGCGCACCGCGTCGCCGATCTCCTTGCCGAGTTCGCGATAGCGGCGCACGAACCGCGGCCGGAAGCGCGTGAACAACCCGAGCATGTCGTGCGTCACCAGCACCTGCCCATCGACGTGCGGCCCGGCCCCGATGCCGATCACCGGGATCGAAACCGCCGCCGCCACTTCGCGACCGAGCTCGCTCGGCACCTTCTCCAGCACCAACGCAAACGCACCCGCTTGTTCGAGCGCGCGCGCGTCGTCGACGATGCGCGCCCGCTCGCCGGCATCCTGGCCGCGCGCCCGATACGAACCGAACTGGTGGATGCTCTGCGGCGTGAGCCCGATGTGGCCACTCACCGGAATGCCCGCGGTCCCCAGCCGCTGCACGGTCGGCGCGAACTCGGCGCCGCCTTCGAGCTTGACCGCTTCGGCGAGCCCTTCCTTGAGCAAGCGGCCGCCGTTGCGCAGCGCGTCCTCGGCGCTCACCTGGTAGCTGAGGAACGGCAGGTCGCCGACCACCAGCGCCCGCTTCACCGCGCGGCCGACCAACTCGCAGTGGTAGACCATCTGGTCCATCGTCACGGGCACTGTGGTGTCGCGCCCCTGCATCACGGTCGCGACCGAGTCGCCGACCAGCACGACATCGACACCGGCCTCGTCGAGCAGGCCGGCGAACGTGAAGTCGTAGGCGGTCAGCGCGGTGATGCGCTGCTGCGCGCCCTTCCTGGCACGCAGCGTCGCAGTCGTCACCTTCGTCGGTTGGGCGCTCACGTCACCAATCGCCGAACGTGTCCGGCGTGTCGCTCGGCGGCGGTGGCGGTGGCGTCGCCGGGCCCGAGTCGCTGCCTGGCGGCGGCGGCGGCCGGTAGTCGTCGACGCCGTCTTCCGGCACGCGCGGCGACCGCTTCTTCGGTCGCCCCTTGCCTTCGACGATGCTGCCGAACGTCGGCACGCGCTTGGGATCGAGTTCGACGTCGAACGCCGACAGATCGAGCGCTGCGGGTTCGATCACGTCCACCTTGCCGCGCCGATCGCGGTAGTGCGGAACGACATCGACGTCGCGCGGCGCGCCGCGACCGCGGTTGCGATCGCCGCCACCGCCGCCGCCACCACCGCGGTTGCGGTCGCGCCGATCGCGGCGGTCGTTGCCTTGGCGTTGGCCATGCTGCGGCTGCTGCTGCTGGCGTTGTTGCTGGTGGCGCGGGTGCTGCTGCTGGCGTTGCTGCCCGTGCCGTGGGTGCTGGCCACCCTGCGGCTGGCGTTGCGGCTGCGGACGCTGGTCCTCGCCCTCGGCTCCTCGCGGAGCGTCGGGCGGACCGTCCGCTTCGTACGGACTCGCGGCGCCTTCGTTGCCTTCCTCGCGACCGCGGCTACGACCGCGCCGTCGACGACGACGTCGTCGACCGCGTCCGTCGCCTTCGTCCGCAGGTCCTTCGGCGTGGGCGCCGTCGGGAGTCTGCGTCGATGCTGCGCCTTCGCTGCCGGCTTCGACCAGCGGAGCGTTCGGGTCACGCTCGATGGTCTCGTCGGCGGCGGGATCGTGCGGAGCGGCTTCGCCTTCGCCAGCTTCGCCGAGCGGGGCCGGTGCGTGGCCATCCGGGAAGCGCCGGTCGTCGCCGTTGCCGCCGCGACCGCGCCGGCGCCGGCGGCGCCGACGGCGGCCGGGTTCGCCGGGGAACGCGTCGTCGCTGCGCGCCGGTTCGCCGAACGTCTGTGGTTCGTCCGCCCGCGGCAATGCCGCGGGTTCGTCGGCGTCGCGCGGCGCCATCGCCGCATCGACATCGACATCGCTGTCGTCCTCGGCGCCCTCGGGGTTCACGAAGTCGTGCTGGACCTTGGGAGTGCGCAAGGATGTCGGCGCGTCGATGTCCGCCGCGTCGTCGTGCGGTGCCTCGGTGTCGGCTTCGACGGAAGGCACTTCGTCGTCGTGGTCGGGCGCCGCGGCGGCGCCGCGATCCGACGCGTTCTGGTCGTCGCCACCGCCGCCGCGACGACGGCGACGCCGACGCCGGCGCCGGCGCCGGCCAGGATCGGCTTCGCCACCGTCACTGCCGTCGCCGTAGGACGGAACCGTCTGGCCCGGGCCTTCGCTCGGCATCGGCGGCTCGTCACCCGCATCGGCGACCGCCGGCTCGTCGTTCGGTTCGCCCGCGGCGCGGGCTTCGGCTTCGCCTTCGTCGTTGCCGGTGTCGGCGGACTCGGCCGCGCGACCGTCGTCGTCGGCCAGCGCCACGTCGCGCGGTTCATCGCGTTCGCCGTCGTAGTCGCGGCCTTCGGGCGGCGCGCCGTCGGGGAACGTCTCGCGCGCGAGGTCGTACCAGCGATCGACGACCGCGAGGTCGCCAGCGTTGGCGAGCGTGCGCAGTTCGAACAGTTCGAGTGCTTCCAGGAAGTACGGGCCGTGCAGGAAGCCTTCGGTGCGGAAGCGCTTCTGCTCGTCGTTCTGCAGGAACCGGTGCTGCACGCCGCAGATCCGCTTCAGGCAGCCGGCGTCGCGCTTGGGCAAGCGCAGCGAGAAGCTGAGCGGGCCGAGCAGTTCTTCGGCGATCGACGACGGGCTGCGGCCGGGATTGCGTTCGGCCTTGGCGAGCACGGGGCACACCAGCAAGGCGCCGAGCAGGACACCGCTCGACGGCACGTGGCCGTCTTGCACGCGGTGGTCGAGCGCCTCGAGCAGTCGCCAGAAATCGACGCGTTCGTGGTGCGCGGCAGTGGCCAGGAAGTCGGCGAGCACCGGCACCAGGCTCTTCACGGCGCCGACGTCGCGCAGCAGCTGGAAGCTGTCGAGCGAGTGGCCGCCGCGCAGCAGGCGCAGGATCTCTTCGAGCAGGCGCGGTGGGGCGCTGCGCACGAGGTCGCCCGACGTCTCGCACATGCCTTGCAGCGTCGCGGTTTCGACCGAGAAGCCGAGCCGGCCGGCGAACTTCGCGGCGCGCAGGATGCGCACCGGATCTTCGCGGAAGCGCACGACGGGATCGCCGATGGTGCGGATCACGCGGTCGTGCACGTCCTGCAGGCCGTTGCAGTAGTCGGTGATGGTGTCGCGCGTCGGGTCGAGGAACAGCGCGTTGACGGTGAAGTCGCGGCGCAGGGCGTCTTCCTCGGCGTTGCCGAATTCGTTGTCGCGCGTGATCAGCACGTCGTCGCCACCTTCCATCTGGGGCGAACGGCGGAAGGTCGAGCACTCCAGGATCTTGGTGTTGCCGTGGAAGTGCAGGTGCGCGAGCTTGAAGCGGCGACCGATGATGCGGCAGTTGCGCGGGAACACCCGCTTGACCTGCTGCGGGCGCGCCTCGGTCGCGATGTCGTAGTCCTTCGGGGTGCGGCCGAGCAGCAGGTCGCGAACGCATCCGCCAACCAGGTAGGCCTCGAACCCGCGATGGATCAGGCGCTCGGTGGCGCGCACGGCATCGACGTCCAGCAGGGACAGGTCGATGCCCGTTGGGGAAAGGATCGTCGGTTCGATCTTCGTAGTCCTGCGGTTGGTCCTGAGAAGGCAGCGATTTACTGCGGCGCAGGGGGCACTGACAACCAGTTTTCCGCCGCGGCGGAGCGGCGATCGGTCGGCCGGCGGGGTGCCAACTCAGCCTTGCAGCCCGCCATCCACCGTCAGGACCTGTCCGGTGACGTAGCTGGCGGCGGGCGAAAGCAGGTAGCGAATCAGTCCGACAATGTCGTCGGGAGTGCCGAGCCGGCCGGCCGGGACGCGCGGCCTCAGGCGGGTCTGGCTTTCCTGGTGGCTGTGCGGGTGGTGGATCAGGCCCGGCGCGATCACGTTCACGGTGATGTTGGCCTTGGCGACTTCGGCGGCCAGCGAGCGGGCGAACTGCACGACGGCGGCCTTGGCGGCGAAATACACCGGGGCACGCAGCATGGCGCGGTCGCGGTCGACGCCGGCGGCGGCGAACAGGACGACGCGGCCGGTGCCCGCCGCCACCATCGCCGGCACCACGGTCTGCAGCGTGTGGAACACGGTGTCGACGTTGCTCGCGAACAGGTGGCGGAAGGTGGCCTGGTCGGTGCCGAGCAGCGGTTGTTCGGCGAAGTCGCCGATCGTGTGGATCAGGGCGAACGGGGCGCCGTGCTGTTGCTGGAACCCGGTGAACGCGGTGCGCAGCGAGTGCGGATCGGTGGCATCGATACCGTTCGTGCGCGTCCACACGGTGGTCTGGCCGGGGAAGGCGTCGGCCGTGGCGCGGCCGATGCCCTGGCCGCCGCCGACGATCAGGATGGGACCTGGAGCGCCCTTCATGGCATCACGACTGCCGCAGCCAGCCGAGGATCTCCTTCAGCTTCGGCGGGTTGCCGGTCATCAGCACGCCGACGCGGAACACCTTGCCAGCCGCCTTGAAGGCGAACCACACGCTGGCGAGCAGGATCACGCCGGTGATCGCGTACTCGTACAGCTCAGGCGGCCCACCGGCGCGGTTCATCATCACGAACGGCGTGAACAGTGGGACGTAGCTGAGCACCTTGGCGAAGAGGCCGTTCGGCTCCTGCACGATGAACATCATCGAGACCAGCGGCACGATCAGCACGATGAACACCGGCTGCAGCAGGTTCTGCGCTTCCTTCAGGCTGTTGCAGACGGAGCCGAGCCCGACCAGGATTGCTGCGTAGAGCAGGTAGCCGAAGAAGAAGTAGATGATGAAGCTGGCGAGGTAGAGCGGATCGATCGCCGACGCGAACATGCTCAGGTCCATGCCTTGGATCGTGCTCTCGGCGATCAGGTAGCCGCCGGCAGCGCATAACACCCACGACAGCGTGAGGGTCATGCCGGTGGCGCCGATGCCCCAGATCTTGCCGGCCATCAGTTCGCCCGGCGACACCGACGACAGCAGCACCTCGATGATGCGGTTGCTCTTTTCCTCGACGGTGTTGGTCAGCAGCATCTGCGCGGCGGTGAACACCGCGATCCACAGCAAGTAGACAAACGCCATCGGTGCGAAGCCGCCGGCTTTGTCGGCGACAGTGACGTCCTTGGTGGTGCCGGTTTCGTCGCTCTGCTTCTGGGCGAAGCGGACCTCTTCCTTCAGCGTGCGCGCGACCTCGGGCTTGATGCCGGCGGCGGCGATGCGCAGGTTCTGCACGATCTTGGTCGCGGCGTCGCCGTACCATTTGCGCAGCGATTCCTCGGTGAAGTTGTTGCTGACGTAGCGGAAGTCTTCGAGCGACTTGGTCGGATCGGCGCCGATCACGAAGTAGGCGAACAACTGGCCTTGCTTCACCATCTGGCCGAGCCGTTTCTGCTGCTCTTCGACGGGCAGCTCGGCGACGCCGAGATCCTGCAGCGAGCGCAGCCTGAACTTCTTGGCGGTGTCGAGTCCTTGGTTCCCCTCGGCCATGCGGGCGAGGTCGTCGGCGGGCATTTGCAGCCACGCTTCGAGCATGCGGTCCTTCAGTTCTTCCGGCAGCTCGTGGTCGGCCTGCTTGCCATCGCCTTCGGTTGGCTTCCACTTGGCCAGGTCGCTGCCGAAGTCCTTGGCGATCGGCTCGAACGCCTTGGCGAGGTCGGGCTTCGCCGCGAGCAGGCGCGCCAGTCCAGCCATGTCGGTGCTGCGGGCTTGCTTCTCGATGCGGGGCGCGAGCTTCGCCACCGAGAGATCGACGACCGCGTAGGTCTTCGTCTCCTTCAGCTTGTTGAGCACGAAGCCCGCCCCGATCGAGATCGCGATCAGGATCGGCAACGCCAGGATGCCGATCCAGAACGTCTTCGTGCGGATGTTCTCGAGATACTCGCGCTGCGCGACGAGGAAGATCTTGCTGGCCATGTCAGTTTCCCGCTCCGGCGGCCGCGAGCTTGGCGTTGGCTTCCTCGACGGTGCGCACGAAGATTTCGTGCAGGGACGGTTCGCGGTAGTCGAAGCGGCGCACGCGCACGCGCTCGACCAGCCACCGCAGCGCCTCCTGCGGATCGACGCCGCTCTGCAGGAAGATCTCGGCGTGCTTGCCGTTGTCGTTGACGCGTCGCGCCCCGGGCAACTTCTGCACGATGCCGCCGTCGCCGTCGTAGTCGAGCTGGATGCCGAGATCGCGGCCCTGCTTCACCTCGGCGAGCGTGCCGCAGAACTGCAGCTTCGACTTGTGGATCATCATCACGTAGTCGCAGAGCTGTTCGGCGTGCTCCATGCCGTGCGTGCTGAAGATCACCGTGCGGCGCTGCCGCTTCATGTCGAGGATCAGGTCCTTCATCAGGTCGCGGTTGACCGGATCGAGGCCGCTGAACGGCTCGTCGAGGATGACGAGATCCGGCTCGTGGATGATGGTGCCGAGCACCTGGACCTTCTGGCCCATGCCCTTGCTCATCGCCTCGCACTTCTTGTCGAGCCAGTCGCCGAGGCCGTAGCGCGTCAGCAGTTCCTTCGCCTTCAGGTTGGCGGTGCTGCTGTCCATGCCCTTCAGCTTGCCGAAGTAGGCGACGATCTCCGCCGTCTTCATCTTCTTGTAGAGACCCTTCTCCTCGGGCAGGTAGCCGAGGCGGTCCTTCACCTGCGCGGCGTCGGCATGGCCGAGCACCGAGAGCGAGCCGGCGTCCGGGTGGAAAATGCTCATCACCATGCGGATGGTGGTCGTCTTGCCGGCGCCGTTCTGGCCGAGGAAGCCGAAGATGCAGCCCTTCGGGACCTCCAGCGAGAGTTCGGACACCGCCGTGAACGACCCGAAACGTTTGGTGACTGCGTGCAGCGAGAGCGCGTTTTGCATTCGGTAGGCCGCGGCGTGGCCGCGCGCGGCGCAAGATTGTCGGGCGGTCAGTACGGCGGCAAGCACGTCTTCGCGCGATGTCCGGCATTCCCGCCGCGCCGCCGATTGCAGGATTGCAGGAGATTCGGCTCCGGTCCCGGGGCGCACGTGCGGTGTTCCTGGTGCCTGACGTCGTCTGGCCGCCGCGAACGGTTTCGCGGCAGCCAGCCGGAACGAGGGCGCTACCGGAGACCACCCATGTTCCTTCGCCAAGCCTTCGCCTCCCTCGCCATCGCCTTCACCGCGGCCCTCGTCGGCGCCCAGACCTGCGCACCGGCCGCGATCCCGATCGGTCAGCCCGGCCTGATCGGCATCACCCCGGGCTGCATCGGTGCGGTGCCGCTGCCGGCGCTGCCCGCGGGCAACCCCGGGTTCGCCTTGTTCGCGACGCCGCTGCCGGTGCCGCCGAGCTTCGTGTTCCTGGTCTTCTCGGGCTTTGCGCCGCCGCCATTCGCCGCCTTGCCCCCGGGCATCGCCTGCCCGTTCTTCGGTGGGCCGGCGCTGCTGCCGACTGCGTACATCGGCGCCTTCTTCATCGGCGTGACGCCCGGTCCGCTGCCGCCGTTCGCGCTGCCGATTCCGCCGGGGCTGGCGCCCGGCTCGTTGTTCCTGACGGTGCAGACGGCGGCCTACGTGCCGGGGCCGGGTTGCATCGCGCTGTCGAACGGCACCACGATCACGAACTGAACCTCGCCGCGGCCGCGGGCCGGACGCGTGGCCCGCCGGCCGCGCGTCACCGCGGCTCGGTCAACTTCTGCACGCGGCCCGGATCCGGGCGCTGCATCGCGGCCGCGTGGTCGCGGTCGCTCTGCACGAACACGGCGGCGATCTTGGCGGCGACGGCGCTGGCTTGCGCCAGGCCAAAGCCGGTTTCGTCGCCGTCGAGGTAGCTGCGCTTCTGCACCTCGACGAAGAAGTCCTCGCCGCGCGCCGACTCGGGCACCGAGAGCGCTTTCGCAAAGGGTGGATCGGCGCCGGCAACGCGGCGCAGGATCGGTTTCGGCAGGATGCGGCCGAGGTCCGGGCGGATGGGCTCGTCCATGCCTTCCGCATCGGTTGCCGGCGGCCGACCTTGAACGCCGCGTCCCATTGCGAGCCGCGCGCGGCGATTGCCCCGGTCACGCCGGCAGCAGGCGGCGCGGGGCAAACAGCGGCAACGCGGGGTGCTGCCCCTGGCCGTCGACGATCATCTCGGCGAGGCAGCGGCCGGCGAGGAACGCGAACGACAAGCCGTAGCCGTTGAACGCCAGCAGCGCGAACGTTCCTGGCGCGCCGGGCAGGGCGCCGACCAGCGGCAGTCCGTCCGGCGTGCCCGCCATGATCCCGGTCCAGAGGTGGGGGAACGCGGTGCCTTGCAGCACCGGGAAGTGCTCGTGCACGTAGGCGAGCAGGTTCGCGGTGATTTGCGGATGGCTGCCGTCGTCGTCGAGAATGCCGAGTTGTTCGCCCGGCACCGACCAGCGTTTGCCGCCGATCACGAAGCGGTCGTTCGCCATCCGGAAGTACTCGTAGCAGAAGTTGCTCGACATCGCGTAGGTCGGGAACTGCTGCACGATGGCGGCAGGCAACGGATCGGTGGCGACGATCTGGCCGCGGAACGGGAACACGGTGCGCGACAGCAGCCCGCTCGGATCGAGTTCGCGCGCGAGGGTCGACGTGCAGTGCACGACGATGCTGGCGGCGAGTCGTTGGCCGTCCTGCAGCCGCAGCGAGAACGCGCCGGCGTCGCCGTCGATCGCGGCGACGCCGGCCCCTTCGACAATGTGGGCGCCGGCCTTGCTTGCCGCCTGTGCTAAGCCGCGCACCATCTGCACCGGTTGCACGATCGCTTCGCCGACGAGATGCAACGCGCCGTGGAAGCCGCGACCGGCCGGCAGCCAGCGCGCCAGTTCGTCCGCCGGCACCAGGCGGTGCGGTTTGCCTTCGGCGGCGAGCAGCGCGGCGGCGGTCTGCAGCTCGGTCCATTCGTGCGGCGTCTCGGCGAGGCGCAGGCCGCCATCCTGGCGCAGGCCGCAGTCGACGCCGTGTGCCGCCAACGACGCGCGCAGGGCGGCGTGGTTGTCGCGCAGGAAGTCCCACAACAGCCGGGCCTTGTCGGGGCCGAATTGGCCGTGGATGCGGTGGTAGTGCTCGCCGAGGCCGAGCAGCAGCTGGCCGTCGTTGCGACCGCTGGCGCGACTGGCGACGGTGCGCTGTTCGAGCACGGTGACTTCGACGCCCGCCTGGGCGAGGTGCAGCGCGGTGGCGATGCCGGCGATGCCGCCGCCGATGATGGCCACGTCGGTGCGTTCCGGCAGCGTGGTTGCGGCCGTGAATGGCGCCGATTGCTGCAGCCACAGGGACATCAGGGCCTCGGCTCCTCGGGCGCCGGATGGTTGGTGACGATCATGATCTTCTGCCAGATCTTGCGCGCCAGTCCGGTGGTGAGGTCCTCGATGTCGTCGACGGCATCGACCGCCTGCGGGTCGGGGAAATCCTGCGCGTAGAGCGCCGCGACCTTGCCGATCAGCGCCAGGATCTCGCTGCAGTAGTCGAGGTATCGCGACAGCAGGAACGGCGTCAGCGTCCGCTCGGGCGAAGTCGCAGTGTCGTTGCCCGGATGCAAGGTCCGATCCGGGTCCTTGGTCAGCTGGTGCATGTCGACGATGTGCGCCAGGGCGCGCAGTTCGTGCAGCGCCATCAAGCAGCGGCGCCGTTTGTGCCGCAGTTCCAGGCTGGCGACGTAGACGCCGCCGGCGCCGAGGAAGAACAGCATCGACAGTGCCGCTTCGAGGGTCTGCAGCGTGTCGGTGAAGGTGCGCTCGGCGCCGGCCTTCGCTTCGAGCCGCACCGAAGTGAACAACCAGCCGAGCAGCGCGATCCCGGCGAGCAGCAGCAGCGTCGACAGCAGGCGCAGGCGCCAGACCGGGCGGCGGATGCGTTCGCTGCGTTCGCCGTGGGCGTCGACGATGCGCCGCAGCTCGGTCGCAACCTGCACCAGGTTGGCGTCCGGGAAGCGCTCGTGGATACGGTCGCGCAGGCGGCCGACGGTGGCGGCCAGGTGGGTGCGATCGAGCCGGGAGTAACTCACCCGCGCATCCTCGTCGCGGGCGATTCCGGTGTCAGCAAGCTTTCGAACGCGGTGTCGTTCAGCCGACCAGCGCCAGGAGCAGCAGCATCCCGATCGCCAACAGGGTCAACGACACGGACGTCCGATTCATCGTGGTGGAGCCTTCACGCATGGGGGCCTTGGCGGTGGTTGCCATTGCGATGGGTGACAGGGATGGAGCGGACACAGCGGTGCGGGGATCCAGGTGAGGCGTGCCGGACAGTAGTCCGGGCAAACGCCCAGGTTTCCAAAGGACGGTGCGAAGTCGGGGGCGACTTCCCTGGAAGAGTCGAATTGGTGTCGAAGCACGCACAGAAAGCGGGGAATTTTCGCGGCGGGGTCGGTAGGCTCCTCGCCCTTCATTCGGCTGCGCCACGCAAGCGTCATGCAGTCGATGGTGTGAACCAAAGTCGGAAATACGTCCCCACGTAACGAAAGCTACCCACGCGCATCGCCATGAGCAAGGAACTACGTCTGTTCACCAGTGAGTCCGTCAGCGAAGGTCACCCGGACAAGGTCTGTGACCAGATCTCGGATGCCGTGCTCGAGGCGATTCTCGCGCAGGATCCGGAGTCGCGCGTCGCCTGCGAGACGATGGTCTCGCGCGGTTTCGTCGTGGTCGCCGGTGAGTTCACCACCAAGGCCCAGGTCGATTACCAGGAAGTGATCCGCAAGGTCATCAAGGACATCGGCTACGCCGACGCCGAGATGGGCTTCGACTACAACAGCTGCGCGGTGTTGACGTCGATCCAGAAGCAGTCGGCCGACATCGCGCTCGGCGTCGATGCGCACACCTCGCAGAGCAAGGAACAGGGCGCCGGCGACCAAGGCATGATCTTCGGTTACGCCTGCCGCGAGACCGAAGCGCTGATGCCGTTCCCGATCCACTACAGCCACCGCATCCTGGAAGCGCTGGCCGCCGCCCGCAAGAGCGGCCGGTTCAACTTCCTGCGCCCGGACGCGAAGAGCCAGCTGACGGTCGAGTACGACGCCGACAACAAGCCGACGCGTGTGCACACGGTGGTCATCAGCCACCAGCACAGCGACAAGGTCAGCAACGAGGACCTGCACAAGGCCCTGAAGACCGTCGCCCTCGAAGTGCTGCCCAAGCACATGGTCGACGACAAGACGATCTGGTTCTTGAACCCGACCGGTCGCTTCGTCGAAGGCGGCCCGAAGGCCGACGCCGGGCTCACCCGCCGCAAGATCATCGTCGACACCTACCGCGG
>SXPB01000010.1 GCA_005776475.1 Planctomycetia bacterium | reverse complement strand
GCGCGGATATTCTGCCGCGACACCGTAGTCCCCGCCTCCACCATGTCGAACCTCCGCCCCGCTGCCCTCCTCACCCTGCTCGCCCTGACCGCCTGCGGCGGCGGCATCCACAAGCGCTGGACCTTCCACGAAGCCTTTCCCGACCCCACCGAGCTCGTCACCACACAAGATCCGGCCGCGGCCCACAAGCGCCTCGCCGACACCGAACTGCCCCGCACCCGCGCCCACGACGACCGCCTGCTCGAACTGCTGCGCACCCGCACCGAAATCACCGCCGCCCATCTCGTCCTCCTCACCCGCGCCGTCGGCCACGAAAACCACTCCGTCTGCCACACCGACCGCGGCATGTTCTGTTGGGGCGATCGCGCCAAAGGCGAAGCCGCAGCGACCATCGAATTGCTGCTCAATGAAGGCCTGCCGAAGATCACCACCATCGACCGCCGCTGGTATGCCGAACTCATCGGCTGCACCCAGACCGACCCGACCCTGCTGCGCTACCTCGACCGCTTCCACGCGCAAATGGACGACGGGTCTGAAGCGGCGCTCATCGACATCCTGAAGGGCATGCCCGGCTCGCCAGCGACGACGCCACTGATTCTCGCTCTGCGCGAACGCGGCCAGGCCGACGACAACCGCTGCTGGATCGCATTCAGCTACCTGTCGTTCGACGACGATCGCCTCGACCTGTTGCGCGCCATGGTCGGCAGCGGCATCGACGTGCAGGGCGAACGCCTGCTGCAGGCGATGCGCGCGTTCTCGTTCGACAGCGGCCGCGAGGCTGCGTTCGCGATGCTGGTGCAGAAGGCGCCGTCGCTGCAGTTCGCGGATGCGAAGGCCGTCGTCGCCATGTTCTCGTTCGACGAGGGCAAACAGAAGGCCTGCGCCGCCCTCGCCAAGGCGACGGCGATCCAGGTCACCGAGGCCCAACTGGCCGAACTGCTGCGCATGTTCTCGTTCGACTCCGACCGCGCCGCCTGCGTGCGTTCGCTGGCCGCGCACCTGCACGGCACATCGACGGCGCTCGACGCCCGCGCGATCCTGAGCACGTTCTCGTTCGACAGCGACCGCCTCGCCGCCACGCGGGCTCTGGCGGGGCGTTGGCGCCATTTCCCGCAGGAAGAGCGGCGCACGATCACGGCGACGTTCTCGTTTGACTCCAGCAAGAAGGAAGCGTCGCGCTTGCTGGATTGAGCGGCCGCCTCAGCGCCGCGGCAGACGCAGCACGGCCTTCGCGAACACTGCGTCGACGAAGGCCAAAAACAGGCGATGCTCGCGCAGTTGCCGCACGAGTTCGCGCGTTGCCTCGTTCTTCAGGTCGATGGCACGATCAACCTCGGTGCGTTTGCCGACGCGCACGACCAGCACGCCCTTCGGCGCACGCAGCGGTCCGACCAACTCGCCCTGCTTCGCCCGCATCACGGCGGCAGCTGCCGGCTCGCGCAACAACGCCATGTACTCGCCCTCCCCAAACAACTGCTGCATTGGGTTGTACAGAACCGGACTCGCCTCCCCGTTGTGCGAATGCACGATCACCGGGTCGATCACCTTCTCGCCGGCGCGCAGCTTCGCCAACGTCGTCGCGGCCGCCGCTTCTGCCGCCGCGAAGTCGAGACGGCCATCGTCCTGCACAGCCGCTCCGTGCAGCCACCACTCGATCTCGACGCCATTGCCGACCAGCAGGTCGCGGGACTGCTTCGCTTCGTCCGCCAACGCCGCCTCGCCAAGTGCATCGGCCGGCAGCGTGCGGCGGAAACTCTCGAAGACACGCCAGCGCCGCTGGAACGTCTCGAGATCCGGGTAGCCCTTGAACTTCGTCGCGATCACTTTCACCGTGAACGGCGTGTTGTCGTACCGCTCGCTGTAGGTGTCGTAGGCAGCCCCGTAGGCCGCATCGTCGAGCCAGGCGCGTTTGCGCTCGAGTTCGGCCTGCAGCACCGCGAGCACGAACCGTTCCATCGCCGCGCGCGGCCCGATGTCGTTGCCGGCTTCGACGCGCAAGTCGGCGAGCCGATGCACCGAGCCGTTCGCTTCGATCGCCTCGGCGGCTGGCACCCCGCCGAGGAACGTGGCCTCTACCTGCTGCCGAGTCAGACCGCCCTTCCCGGGTGTGTCGGGCCGTTGGGCCAGCGCCGGTATGCCAAGGAAGACGAAGGCGAAGAGGGCGGCGACGGCCGGCACGACGAGTCGGGCGACAGGCATGCGCCGCACGACGCCGCCGACCGGGCGCAAACTCCCGCCGCCGGTCAGCATCTCTCGGTGCCGAGGCCGGGTGGCGAATTGCCGGAAGCGCCGCAACACGGAGCGGTGGCTCCGGATGACAGGGGCAATCCCCATTCCCGGAACCCAGCCCATGCTGCGCACAAACACCCTTCTCTCGCTCGTCGTCGCCGCCGCGACCGGCTTGCTCCCCGCCCAATCCTGGCCCGAAGTCGGCGACGCCGGCGAAACACTGGACCGCGCCCAAGCCATCGATCTCCATGGGTTCACGGCGATCACCGGCCAGATCAACGGTGACGCCGACTTGTTCCTGATCGACATCCCGTATCCCGGTGCGTTTAGCGCAGCCGCAACCGCGAGCTTCGACGCGCAGCTGTGGCTGTTTGATGAACGTGGTTTTCCGGTGATCTCGAACGACGACCAAGGCATTGGCGGTCCGTTGAACCCGGTTCTCGCAGCGGGCCAGGTGACGGCCCCGGGCCGCTACTACCTCGCGATCTCGCCATTCAACTACAACGCCCGGTCTCTGGCCGGCCTGCAGTGGTTCACGACGCCGTACGCGACGGTCCCGCCGGACGGCCCGGGGCGCCTCGAAGCTCTCGCCGGCTGGGCCGGGTCCTCGTTCTACAGCGGCCTCTACTCGATCAACCTGACCGGCGCCGCGGGCGCCATCCGTCACGCGGTCTTGCCGAGCACGCACCATCTGTCGGAGAGCCAGATCCAAACGACGGGTGCGGGCTCCTCAGCCTGGTTCGACGCCGATGGCGGCCGCTTCCAGATTCTCTACGAAGCGAGCAACTTCATCGCCGCCGGCGCTTCGGGAGTGATCGACATCGAACGCATCCTGTTCCGCGGTGAGGACGGTCAGGCCCATCCGGGTGGAATCTACTTCCCGGCGATGCAGGTGACGGCCTGCGCGACTTCCCTGACGCCAGCAACGATGAGCGCCAACTTCGCGACGAATCGCGCGGCTCCGACGACCACGTCGCTGTGGACCGTGCTCCCCTCACAAATCAACCTGCAGCCGTCGCTGGGCACAGTTCCCAATAACTACAACATGGTTCTCATAACCAACGATAGTAGCGGCCCGCCTACGATCGCCATCAACCTGAACGGTTCTCAGCCGAACCTGCTCATCGACGTCAGGTACTTCCTGCCAACGCAATTCCCCAACCCGAACGTTGGCCTGATGAAAATGCAGGATACGTCGGGGGGCAGCACGCTGGTGCGAGGCCGCGGGCTCGTTTCGCTCGACGAAAGCAGCGCCACTGGCAACCTCACCGACAGCCCTCTGGTGATGGGCGTCGACTTCAACGGTGGCGGCGGAACGCGCATGCCGATTCCGGCGCGCACCGAGTCCTACGGCGCTGCCTGCGGCGGCGCACCGTCGTCGTTCTACGAGGCGTTCAACAACGGCCAGGCGTTCGATCTGACGGGCCTGCGCCTCGTGCCAGACAACGCGGCAGCGCCCACGAAGTACACCGTGAGCCGACTTGACGTTGCCCCCGACCTCACCAAGGTCAACCCGCAACCGAACAGCATCGTCGACGACGCGACCGTGCCGCATTCGCTCGGCTTCTCGCTGCCGATGCCGAACAGCACCGTCACCGCGATCCGCGCCTGCACCAACGGTTTCGTCTGGCTCGATGGCTTCAACACCGACCACGACCTGTCGCCGTCGATCGGCGACCTGCTCGCGCACGCGACGCCGCACGGTCGCCTGGCGCCGTTCTGGACCGACCTGCACTGCGGCCGCAACACGACCACGCACCCGAACTCGGGCTTGCACGTGCGCACCGACACTTCGGGCGGTCCTGGCAACGCGGTCTGCTACGTGACCTGGCTCAACGTCGGCAACTACCAGTCAGTGACGCCGGGAGCGCTGACGCACACCTTCCAGTGCGTGCTCCGCCAGGCCACCGGCCAGATCGAGTTCCGCTACGGCACGATGCCGAAGGCATGCGCAATCACGAACATCTCCACCGGTTTCGCCACGATCACCGGCTTCGTGCCGAGCCGCGGCGCGGCGGCGCAGTTGGTCGACCCGGTGTCGCGCGACCTGTCGCTCGAAGTGCCGTTCGCGACCGCGGTCGAAGGCGCCTTCGGCAACATGAACCTCGACTCGGTGTCGACCCCGGTCGCCGATTCCCCGGCCTACGGGGCGCGCATGTTCGCCGGCCAGACGGTGAAGTGGAACGTCAACAACGTGCCCGTCGGCTCGCTGCTCGGCGCGCAACTGCTGGACATCGCGGCGTCGCGGCCGGGTGCGCAGCTGCCGACGATCACGGCGCCGGGCTGCATGCTGAGCACCTCGCAGTTCGCGATCCTGCACGAAGTGGACCTGTTGCCGGGCAGCACGGTCACCGGCACCGCCGGCCTCACCGTGCCGTCGAACGCGAACCTGGCCGGCGTGAAGGTGTATGCGCAATACATCGTGCTCGGCGGCCTGTTCGGCGCGCCCGACCTGATCACGGTCGCGAGCAACTCGCTCGAACACACAATCGGCGGCCGCTGAGTCGCGCGGCTACGGCGCGCCGTAGCCGATCGTGACCTGCACGCCGTTGCTGGTCGCCAACAGGGCCGCGGTCGTCGTCGAGAATGCCACCGCCTGGGTCGACAGCGTGACGCCTAGGAGTGCAATGTTGTTGGGAACGCCGGCCGCGTAGTCGCTGGTGCCGGCAACCACCGGGCCACTGCCGAACAGGCCGATGCCCAGGTCGGTGTATGCGGCGCAACCGGGCATGCCGATCGAAGCGAGCGGCGTGCCCGGATTCACGACGACCGTGCCGAAGCCGACGAGCGCCAGCGGCGACACCGCCGGCACGTTCGACACGCGCAGCGTGAAGCTGGCGTTGCCGATCGACGGCAGGCCGATGCCAGTCAGCGTGACGCCATCGCAGCCACTGCCGTAGCTCGTCGCCGATGCGCAATTGCTCGGCGCGCCGTGCAGGACGTACGTGTAGCCAGGATTCGTCGGGACCAGCATCAACGTGTTGTTGGCGAGGTCGAAGGTGTTCGCCGTCACCCAACTCTCGAACAGCGAGTTGTTCGCGGTGAGCCCACCCGCGGAGAGATCGGAGGCTGCGGGCAACGTGATGCCTCCCGCCGGCGTGGCGCCGCAGATGCCGTTGTCGGAAACACCGCCGAACGTCGAGTTGTTGGTGACGCCAGGGCCGTAGATGCAGTGGATGATGCCGCTCGGCTCGAGCATCAGCTGGAACGAGAAGCGCGGCGTCGTGATGCCGTACGAGCGCATGTTCGACCAGGTGACGACGCAATGCGTCGCCGACGAGTAGAACCGCACCTCGCCGCCGTCGGTGCCTTCCATGTCACAGTAGAGCGGAGCAATCTTCGGCGCGCCGGCGGCGAAGTTCGCCACGGTCGGCGTGTAGAGCGCCGCTGCGCCCGAGACCAGCGGTGCCGGCACACCGTTGTTCGACAGTTGAACGAAGCCGTGGTCGTTGACGTGGATGTTCGTGTAGGTCGTCCCGGCGAACGGGAACTGAAACCCGATCGACTGCATCGGGAACACGGTGTCGACGGTGTTGGTGCCGAGCACGGTGCCGAAGCTGCCGTGGAAGCAGTATTGGGCGAGGGCAGGGGAGGTGAGAAGGAAGGCGGCGGCGGCGAGTTGGCGAAGCATGGTGGTTCCTTGGACGAGAGAACGACCACCCTACGAACGCTGGGTCTGGCGGCGGCCGACTTACCTGCCGCTGCACGAAGAAGTCACAAACACCCAGGCGAGCAGGCCGCTTCATCCGGGCCAGGCTGCCCACGGCGCTGATGGGATTGCCGCGAGCGCTCTACCCCTCGGCGGTGCGCCGAACTCACGCCCACAGCCTCGGCGGGCGGCCAGGAGTCGCCAAGCCACTGACGATCTGCGGCCCGGTTCGCTAGCATGTTCGCCCCTCGGAGGCTGGCGCCTCGCGCCCTCTCCCGAGACTGCCGCCCGAGACGTTCCCAGAGCCCCGACCGCACGCACGTGACCGACACCCGCCTGATCCGCAACTTCAGCATCATTGCCCACGTGGACCACGGCAAGTCCACGCTTGCCGACCGGCTGGTCGAACTGACCGGCACCGTCGAGAAGCGGCAGATGAAGGAACAGCTGCTCGACGACATGGAGCTCGAGCGCGAACGCGGCATCACGATC
>SXPB01000156.1 GCA_005776475.1 Planctomycetia bacterium | reverse complement strand
GTTCGTGCCGATCGCCTGCAACAGCGCCATCGCTACGCGCGTGCGTTCGCCGGGCGACAGCGACGACGCCGGCCGTTCGAGGAAGTCGCGGTAGAGCCCGAACTTCGCCAGCAGCGTGCGCACGTCGGCAGTCGGCCGGTCCGGCATGCAGGCGCCGAACGCGGTCAGCACGTCGTGCTCGCCGACGAAGCGCGCGCGCGCCTGGTCGATCTCGCCGACGACGACGCCGCTGCCGAGCGCCGCGGTGCCCGCCGCCGCCGCGAGCTTGCCGAGCAACATCGCGAGCAGCGTGCTCTTGCCGCCGCCATTGGGGCCGGTGATCGCAACGCGATCGCGCACCATCAACTGCAGGTCGAGCGGGCCGAGCGTGAACGTGCCGCGCGTGGCCGCCGCCCCGCGCAACGACGCGACGAGATCGCCGGGCCGCGTGGCGCTGGCGATCGTGAACTGCAGCTTCCACTCCTTGCGCGGCGCCTCGACCGCTTCGAGCCGTTCGATCATGCGTTCGGTCTGCTTGACCTTCGCCGCCTGCTGCTCGCTGGTCTCCGCGCGGTACGCGCGGCCGATCTTGTCGCGATCCTTGGCCTTGCGCCGCGCGTTCTTGACGCCTTTCGCCATCCAGGCCTGCTGGCGGCGCGCGCGCGCTTCGAGTTCGGCGCGGCGGGCGGAGTACTGCTCGAACGCCTCGCTCGCATGCCGGCGCGTGGTCGATCGCTCTTCGAGGTAGGCCGCGTAGCCACCGCCGTAGGCGAGCACCCGCTGCAGGCTGCGGTCGATCTCGACCACGCGCGTCACCGTCCGGGTCAGGAACTCGCGGTCGTGGCTCACCACCACCGTCGGCGCGTTCAGGCCCTGCACGAACTCTTCGAGGCGATCGAGCCCGTCGAGGTCGAGGTCGTTGGTCGGCTCGTCGAGCAACCATACGTCGTAGCGGGCCAACAACAGCGCCGCGAGCCCGGCGCGCGCGGCCTGGCCGCCGGAGAGTGCCTGCATCGGCAGGTCGAGATCGACGCCGAGCCCAAGGTCCGCGAGCACCGCGGCGGTGCGTTCGTCGAGGTCGGCGCCGCCGAGAGCCAGCCAGTGTTCGAGGGACTGCGCGTAGCGATCGTCGGCGCCCGCGACGCCTTCGGTCAGTTCCTGCGTCGCCTGTTGCATGGCCGCATCGGCCGCGGCCACGCCGGTGCGACGCGCCAGGAACGCTCGCACGGTCTCGCCCGGCAACCGTTCGGGCTCTTGCGTCAGGTCGCCGATCGTGCCCGTCGGCGGCGCCAACGCGATGCTGCCGGCGTCGGGCGCGCGCAGGCCGGCGAGGATGCGCAGCAGCGTCGACTTGCCGGCCCCGTCCGGGCCGACGAGGCCGACGACGTCGCCCGGGGCGACGACGAAGTCGAGACCGCGGAACAGTTCGCGGCTGCCGTAGCTCGCCGCGAGCCCACGCACGTGCAGGGTCACGCTCACTTGCTGTAGATCCTCAACAGCAGCGGCGCGAACTCGGCAAGCGGGCGGCTCGGCGTCGTCGGCGGTGGCACGAAGCCTTCGGCGAAACCGTGGTCGCGCCACGGGGCGAGCAACTCGGGCCGGTTGCTCAGCAGATGCACCGGCACGTCGAACGTGCGATCGCCGATCTGGGTCCACCCGATCGGCGGCTGGTGATCACCAAGCACCACCACCAATGACGGACGCGTCAACCGCGTCGTGAACCCGACCGCCGTGCGCAGCGCGTATTCGAGCCCGTCGCGGAACGCCGGAACCAGGCCCGGACCGGTCGGCACGTCGAGGAACGTGGTCGGGTGCTCGTGCGCCGGTGCGCCCGCGAACGTGTTCGCGCTGATGTTCCAATCGGCGATGTAGGGCGGCGTCTTCGACCACGGGGCGTGGCTCGACACCGACATGAACGCGGCGAACAGCGGTGACCGATTCGGCTTGTCGATTTCGTTCTGCAGCAGCCAGTGCAGCGCGAACTGGTCGGGCATGCCCCACGGGTAGACGTGCCCGTCGTACGGCATCTCGAGCTGAGTCACCGAGCCATCGAAACCGTAGAACGCTTGCCCTTCCGGCCAGTGTTGCGGCATCGCTGGCATCACCTCGACGGTGCGCCAGCCCGCGGCGCGCAGCACCTTCGGCAACGCCGGGTTGGTGGTCTGCAGCACGCGTTCCCACACCTTCTGGCGATCGGCGCGCACCGCCGTGAACAACTCCATGTGCGACAGCCACGAACTGCCGCCGATGATCGCCGGCGCCGCGAAACCGACGACGCCGTGAAACCCTGCCTGGCGCAGATCGTCGCCGAACGTCTGCCAGAGGCCCGTGAAGTGCGATGCGACCTCGGGCTGGCGCAGTGCGACTGCGCCGTACGACTCGACCACCAGCACGTAGACGTCGGTGCCGGCGAGGCGAACGGGAACCTGCGGTGCTGCTGCCATCGCGACGCGGCCAGCGTCGATGCGGGCGCGCAACCGGGATTCCTCGGGCTCAGGATCGAGGGCGATGCGGGCGTCGCCGACGGCGAGCTCCGCGACCTGCAGCAACGCCGATGACTGCCACACGGACGACGGTGCGAACCAGGCAGCCAGCAGCAACGCCTGCACGACGACCAGCACTGCGGCGTGCCGGCGCAGGTCCAAGGCACACGCGCCGATGGCGGCCAGCGAACGGGCGGCGAGCCAGTACCCGACCAGCAACGCGCCGCCGACGACACTGCACAGCAACACCAGTTCGCCGGTGGTCTTGTTCACCGTCAGCAGGTGCACGAGCCCTGGCACCTGGCCGAAGTCCGCCAGCTCGAACGGGCGCATGAACACCTTCGGGAGGACCTCTAGCCCCTGGCGCATCACGGTGGCGACGACCAACACGAAGGCACCGGCGTGGGCCGTGAGGTGCCGCCACCCCGCGAGTGCCCCGACGACGGCGACTGCGGCGATCACCAGCAGATCCGCCGGCACGTGCAGCATCGCGGACGCCCAGGCGTTCGGTTCGTGCCACGGCACGCACGCGACGGCCTGCAGGAACACGATGCCGGCGATGAGACCGAGAAGGCGACGCCAACGACTCATCGTGGTGCCTCCGCGACGAGCCGACCGTTCTGCAGGACATGCACCGCGGTGAGTCGCTCACTCGAACGCAAGCCCGGTCGGAACCCCAGCACGAGGATCCGCGCGCCTTCGGCAAGGGGAGTGGCCAACGCCACCGTCCACGGCACCACGCGATCGTTCCTGGCTGCTGCGAAGTCGGGCCAGGCCGCACCCAGCACCTTGGTGGGCTGCGCGGCATCGACGACGAACACGGTGGCGACACCGGGCTGGTGCAGCGTGCTGCGCACGGTGCCGCGCACCGCCGTCGGCTCGCCCGCCGTCACCAGGCTGCATTCCGCGCCAGCGCCAGGGGCGATGGCCAGACCCGTGAAGTCCACCTTGGTCTGCGCCCAACCGCGCGCCCTGGCCACGGCTGCGTGCGACGGATCGCGCAACAGCGGTGACGATTCGAGTCCGAATTGTTCGATCGGCAACGCCATCGCCGCCGCCGCCAGTTCGCCGCGCACGCGCGCGAGCCGCAGTTCCTCGAGGCCGCGATGCCAGTCCTGCACGGCGAGCACGAGCAAGGCGCCGGCGGCGATGCGCAGCACGCCGGCCCCGAAGCGGCAGGCGAGCACGCCGACGACGCCGATCGGCAGCAGGAACGCACCGTACGTCGCTTCGCGCCAGGTTCCGCTCGTCGGATGGTCACCAAAACGCAGTGCGTCGAACGCCAGCAGCCCGAGTGCGAACCAGACGCAACTCCACCACACCGAAGCGCGTTCGCGGGCAATGCCCGACCGATCGCCGAGGCGCGGCAGCACGAGCAGCAACGCGAGCACGCTCGCGCCGAGCGCGGCATCGTCTGCACGCGCCCCGGGCAACACGTCGCCGATGGCAGCTCCGACGCGCATCACGAAAGTGACCAACGTCGCGTAGCCGGGCGCCGCGGCGACGACATCGGTCGCGGTGCGCAGGCTCAGCGCGGCCGCAAGGTTGCCCAACAGGACTGCAGTGACCAGCCACGCCGCCGTTCGCGTGCTGCCGGCGCGCGCGACCGCAGCCCGCAGCACCGGCACCAACGCGAACGCGACCACGACCCCGTGCGAGTGGCAGAAGGGGGCAACCACTGCCAGCAGCAGGGCGGCGGCGGCGCGCCAACGAAAGCGCCCTTCGCCGTGCAGAGAGTGGACGGCCAACACGAACAGCAAGGGTGTGAGCACGGCGCCGATCCGCTCCCCCGCCAGCCAGATGGCGCCGTGGGCCGGAACCGCGACGAGCAGGCCGACGAGCACCAAGGCCAGCCGATGCGACATTGTCGACATCGCAAACGACCGTCGCCCCATCGCCGCCAGCACGCACACCGTGGTGAACGCGAACGCGGCCGACAGCCACGCCACCGACGCGAACGTCGCTCCCGGCAGCGCCAGCGCCAGTCGATGCAGGAACCGCATCCCCAGGTGCATCGGCTCGCCGGCGAACTCCATGCAACCGAGCCAGGTCGGACTCCACACCGCCTCGCCCGCCCGCACGCGCAAGAGCCAGGGTTCGGGCCAGGCATGCGCGAGCGCCGCCCACACGAACACCGCTGCCGCCGGCAACAGGGCCGGCATGAGCGAGAACCAGCGGCGCAGGTTCATGCGTTCGAAGTGACGGGGCGGACCATCCACACAAGGTATCGGCAAGCGCGCCGCGCGTAGAGTCGTTCGAGCGCGAGGCCGCCGCAGAACGCGCGCAACACGGCCCTTTGCGCCGGCAACGGCGCGATCGCACCGAGCCCTTGCAGCAGGCGACGGCGCCAGCGGTTCTGGCGCGCGGTGAGGAACGGAACCCGACCGGTGAGGTCGATCTCGCACTCAAGGCGCAGGCCAGCCGCCGCCAGCGAAGCGCGCGCCGAGGCCACCGTTCGCAGCGGCGGCGATGCCCAGCATCGCGCCAGCTCCTGCACATCCGCGTCGCCGTCGCCGCACGCAGCCGCGTCGGCACGGTGGTCGTCGACCCACACGAACACTCCCGCCGGCGCGAGCCGATCGCGCACCGCCCGCAACGCCGATACGAGATCGTCGGCATGCGCGAGCGCTTCGATCGCCAACGCCACGTCGAACGGACCGGCGGGCGCCTGCTCGAAACTGGCCGCGACGAAGCGGCACTTCGCAGCAAGTCGACGGCGCGCAGCAAGCTCGCTCGCTTTCTCGACCTGAAACGCACTCGGCGTCACGCCGATGCACTGGCTCGCCCCCGCTGCCGCCGCGCGCAACGACGACGCGCCAAAGCCGCACCCGAGATCGAGCACGCGTTCGCCACCGCGCCAACCGACGAGCGAACGCAACCACACGTCGAGCCCTTCGGCACCATTGGTCGGCCCCGCCGGATCGCCGTCTGCCTGCGGCGACAATCGCTTGCGCAGTTCGATCGCAGCATCGTTCGACGGCGCGTGCCGCCGCCGCCGCCACTGCCAACGCGCGAGCGCTTCGTACATCGAGTCAAGCACCGCTCGACTCATCGCGGCGCTCCGGCCCGGCGCAGCACGAAGACCAGCTCGTTGCACCAACGCAACGGCAGCAGCGAGCCAGCCACGGGCTCGTTCCGCCCGCGCCGCGGTCGCCACCACGGCAGCAACTGCCGCAAGCGTTGGCGTGGCCATTGGTCGGGCAGCACCTGCTCGACCTGGAGCCCGGTCCGCACGAACAGTTCGTGCCACTGGTCGAGCGTGCACGCATCCTGGTGGCCTTGCACTTCGCGACGGCCGAGCCCTTCGCGCCAGAACCGCCAGACCAGCGTGCTTGCGTTGCGCACCAGGAAACAGAAGCGCGCGGTCGGCTTGCCTACCCGCGCCATCTCACGCAGCGCCCGCTCGCGATCGAGAAAGCGCTCCAACGAACCGAGGCACGTGACGTGGTCGAAGGTGCCGTCGGCGAACGGCAGCTGCTCGGCATTGCCGATCTGCGCATCGACGCCGGGCAGCAGCCGCTGCGCCAACGCAACGGCTTCGCCGCTGAGATCGATGCCGCTCGGCACCACGTCGCGTTCGCGTGCGGCCGCCAGCACGAGCCCGGCGCCGCAGGCGACATCGAGCAACCGCTCGCCGGGTTTCGCCCCCAGCAACTGCAGGAAGATCGGGTAGGCGCGAGCCGGCCGCAGGTAGCGCAGGCCCTTCTGCCGGTACGTGGCGTCGAACCACGCGGCGACTTCGGCTTGGCTGACGGGCGGAGCGGGCACGCGATCAGCGTAGTCCGGGCAACGGCAGATAGCGCGGCACCAACGCGGCGTAGCCGGTCCATGCCGAACCGAGCCGGGCGACAAGGTGCGCTTCTTCGAGCCGCACGCGGCCGTGCATGTTGGCGATGTAGAACGGCAGAACCGCCCACAGCACCGGGAAGCCCGACGCGAGCACGAGGCCGGCGAAGCACACGTACATGCCGACGAGCCCCGGATTGCGCGATCGGCGAAACAGCCCGGCGGGAGTTCGGCCGGCGCGGCGCGCGGCGCGCAGTTGCAGCACCGAAGTGAACGTGAGGCCGCGCCCGATCGCGATCGCGACCACTGCGGCGGCCACGGTCGCCTGGGACGGAACGTTCGCCAGTTCGCGCAACGCCGGCCACAGCAGTGCGATTCCGGGCACGAGCCAGGCGACCACACCGACGACCGTGGGCACCGCATAGCACACGAACTTCGTCAGCGTCGGGCGGCGGCGAGCCTCGACCAGCGCTTCCCCCACGGCCGCATCGCTTCGCGTCGCCAGCAACTGCCAGGTGCTCGCTTCACTCGGAATGGGGAAGGCGACGAGTTCGACGAACAACGATGCGTAGACGAACGCGACGGCGAGATCAGCGACGTTCACGCAAGCCTCCGTCCGGCCCGTTGCCGCCACAGCCACCGCGCGTCGTCACTGAACGACCAGACCAGCAGCGCGACCGCAATCGCCGTCGCGATGCCACCGACGGTCGCCGTGAAGGCGGGGCAATTCGCCACGAGCAACGCCACCACGACACTGGCGCAGACCAGCCGACCGCGACGGTTGTCGCCCGCGACGGGCTTCGGATCGCTCGCCGGGATCGCCAGCCACCACGCCGCGAGCACGAACAGGTACTTCATGGCCGGCAACACCAGCGCCTGCACGCAACCGCCGCCTGCCACCGCGAGAACCGCGAGGCTGAACACCGCGAACTGGTCGGTCTCCATGTCCAGTTCGGCGCCGAACGCACCGCCACCCCATCGCCGCGCCAGCCAGCCGTCGACGAGATCCGCTGCCACCGCCAGCACGGCAATGGCGAAGGTGAGCCACGCCAGCGGTGCTGGCGCCCATGCAACCAGAACGACGAGGGCAACCAACCGCACCATGGTGACCAGGTCGGCCAGCGAGCGTCCCGCTCGCATGCGCACGACCAATGCCGCGTACGAAACCGCCATGCCGGCGGCAATCGCCCAACGCAGTTCTCGCCCCAGAAGATCCGGCCGCACCGCCGCCACCGCGAGTGTGGGCAACCACAGCACAGCCTGCAGCCGCACCCAGAACTCGAGCCATCGATTCGGCATTGCGCGACAGCAGTCTACCTGCTCACGGCGGATCGACGGACTGCGCACACGCGGTTCCAAGGTGGCGCCCCATCGCACCGATTCTCCGCTACGCTCCCGCGCCGCCCGCTGACCGCCACTGCATGGACTGCGCCCTCACCGCCGACTTCGCCTGGCCCGCACTGTTGCAGGCTCGTTCCCTGCTGCATGCGGGCGTGCACGAACTCGCCTTCGTCGAACGTGGTCGCGGTTGGACCTGCGAAGCGGCGGCTGCGCTGGCGAACGGCGAGGTCCAGCAAGTCGTGTTCCTCGACGATGCCACGAATGCCAGGCATCGTCCGCATGTGGCAGCCTCCGTGCGCTGTTCGACGCTGCAGTGGCGTGACGACGGGATGCCCGGGTTCCGCCACGACCGGCAGGCCGCCGACGGCGCGATGCTGACAGTGCTCGGCGTCTACGCGCCGGTGCTGCTCGGCGCCGCCACGGCGCGCGCGCGCGGCGGCGTGTTCGTCGTCGGCCACGTGACCCAGACGCTCGACGGCCGCATCGCCTGCGCCAACCGCACACCCCAATGGATCGGCAATGCCGCCGACCGCCGGCACGCGCACCGCATGCGCGCCCTCTGCGACGCGGTCATGGTCGGCGCCTCGACGGCACTCGGCGACAATCCGCGCCTGACCGTGCGTGACGTGCCAGGTCCAGAACCAAAGCGCATCGTGCTGAGCGGCAACGGCAGCGTGCTGCGCACCGACCGGACGCTGCGTCTGTTCGCCGACCACGGCTGCGAAGTGGTGACCCGCGCGAACGTCGCCGCCGCTTCGCCCAGCGGCGTGCGCCGCATCGACGTCGAGGCTCCGGGTGGCGGACTGCCGCCGGCAGCGATCCTGTTCGCCCTCGCGGCCCGCGGTGTGCATTCGATCTACCTCGAAGGCGGCGCCCGCACTTTGTCGTCGTTCCTCGACGCCGACACCCTGGATCTGCTGCAAGTGCACATCGCACCGGTCGTGCTCGGCTCGGGCCTGACGAGCTTCGTGCTGCCCGAGGTGGCGACCATGCAGACGGCGCATGCCTTCGCGATGCAACACGCGACGCTCGACGGCGACGTCCTGCTGTCGTGCCGGCCCCGCCAGGGCCGCTAACCATGCCCGCGCCGGATACGAACGGCTATTGGATCGACGCCCCGGGCCGCGGTCTCGTGCGCACGGCGAAGCTGCGTGCGCCCGGCGCCGGCGACCTCGTGCTGCGCGCACAGTGCACCGGCATCAGTCCCGGCACCGAACGGATGGTCGGGCTGGGCCGCGTGCCGGCGACGATGGACGCGACGATGGCGGTGCCGGGCATGCAGGGTTCGTTCGGCTTGCCGTTGCTCTACGGCTATTCGTTCGTCGGGCACATCCTCGAAGGCGCGCGCGCCGGCGAACGCGTGTTCACGATGCACCCGCACACGACGCACGCAGTCGTCGCTGCCGCTGCGTGCGTGCCGCTGCCCGCCGACGTGCCCGACGCCCGCGCAACCTTGTTCCCCAACCTCGAAACCGCGGTGAACGCAGCCTGGGACGCTGAGATCGTCGAGGGCGAGGCGGTCGCTGTCGTCGGCGGCGGCGCCGTCGGCCTGCTGACGGCGTTCGCGCTCGCAAGCCTGACGGGAGTGAAGGTGACGCTGGCCGAAGCCGATCCGGCGCGACGTGCGCTCGCGGCGCGCTTGCCCTGGCTTGCCGGCGTCGTCGCTCCCGACGACCTGCCGCGGGGCGCCTTCGCGTGCGCGTTGCACGCCACCGGCAGCGAAGCGGGCCTGCAGCTCGCGATCGACGCCGTCGGTTTCGAGGGGCGCGTCGTCGATCTGTCGTGGTATGGCGACCGCGCCGTGTCGCTGCGGCTCGGCGCCACGTTCCACCACCAACGCAAGACGCTGCGCGCTTCGCAAGTCGGCTCGCTCGCGCGGTCGCACCGCCCGGCCGGCCGCGCCGCGCGCACCGCGATCGTGCTGCAGCTGCTCGGCGACGTTCGACTCGACACCCTGCTGGCGGCACCCGTGCCCTTCGCCGCGACCCCCGTGTTCTTTGCTTCGCTCTACCGCGGCGAACCGACGACGCCATGCCCCGTCGTCGGGTATGGATGATGGCATGCACTCGAGTTCCGGAACGTTCCGCGTCGCCGTCAAAGACCACGTGATGGTCGCGCACAGCCTGCACGGCGCCGTGTTCGGCCCAGCCCAGCGCATGCACGGCGCGACCTACGAGGTGATCACCGAGTACGCCAGCGAACGCCTCGACGCGAACGGCATCGTGCTCGACATCGGCCTCGCGCTGCAGGTGCTGGCCGACGTGCTGGCGCCGCTGCGCTTCCAGAACCTCGACGAACTGCCGCACTTCCGCGGTGCCAACACCACGACCGAGTTCCTGGCGAAGTGGCTGCACGGCGAAGTCGCCGCCCGCGTGCGCGCGACGTTCCAGGGCACGCTGCGCGTGACACTCGAAGAGAGCCGCGTCGCGTGGGCGAGCTACGAAGGGCCGGTCGCGTGATCGTGCTGCTCGAGCCGACCCGACCGGCGGGCTTCGTCTCGGGCGGCTACCACTACCAGGCCGAGGTCGCGCACCAGCTCGCCACCACGGGGAACGGTCGCCTGCTCGCCTGCGACCCCGCCGCTCTCGCCGCCACCGTCGCGCAACTGCGACGCGATCCACACACGCTCGTCGTCGTCGATGGCCTGTTCGCCGAACACGCGCCGCTGCCGGCGGACGTGGTCGCACTGTTGCACTGCGTGCCGACGCGCACGGACTGGTGCCCGGCCGGCATTCCCGTCCTCGCGACCGCCGCCACCACCGCCAACGCCGCGACCGTGCGCGGCAGGGCGACCGCGATCGAAGTCGTGCGCCCCGGCCTCGACCGCGCGTTCACGCCAGTTGCGCACACCCCGAACCGCCCGCTGCGCGTGCTGATGGTCGGCACCGTGACGGCCACGAAGGGGCAAGAGCGGGTCGTGCGCACGCTGCGCGACCTCGCCGACCAGTGCGTGCTGACCCTGGTCGGTGACCACGCGACCGACCCCGGCCACGTCGCGCACCTCAAGACCATGAACGGGCCGCTGCAGATCGAATGGGCCTCGGTGCGCGCGCCCTCGGAAGTCGCCGCCGCACTGCAGCGCTGCGACCTGTTCGTGTCGGCGAGCCGTTCCGAGTCGTTCGGCATGGCCGTCGCCGAGGCCGCCGCCTGCGGCGCTCCGGTGCTCGCGTTCGCCACCGGCGAGATCGCGTCGTTCGTGCTGCACGGCGCGAACGGCTGGCTGGTGCCGCTCAGCGACGAGGCCGGCTTCGCTGCCTTGTTGCGCTCGGTGCTGCGCGACCCGGCCTGGCTGCTGCGCGCGCGCAGCAAAGCACGCCGGCCCGACCTCGCCGATTGGCCTGCGGTCGGCAGGCAGTTCGCCGCTGCTTGCCAGCGGCTGCTGCAATCCACGCGTCCCTAGAACCGCACGCCGACGTAGACCTGCAAACCCGCGGTGTCGCCTTCCGTGTCGCCCGGCGAACCGAACGCGACGTAGCGTCCAAGCGCGCCGACCATCGCATGGCGTGCGAATTCGAATTCGAGGCCCGCCGCGAGCCCGAGCGTGCCGCCCGAGGCGGCGTCGATGCCGAGCAAGGGGTCGATGTCGACGTCGGTGTAGCCCCAGCCGAGCCCGAACAGCGGCTTGATCGCCAGTCGGTCGAACGCCGACAGCCGTCGCGACACCATCGCGAAGGCGAGGTACTCGGTGAACTCGACGTCGACCGCGGAGTCGAGCAAGGACACGGTGTCGTGGCTCCCGCTCAACCGCACGTGGAAGTCGAGACCACCAGGATTGCCAGGCAACACGGCTTCGAGGAAGCCGGTGGTGGCGCTGCTGCCGTCGAGTTCCGGGTCGCGATCGGAAAACCCCTCGCGGTCGAGACGATGCTGGGCGAAGTCGTGGCCGACACCTACACCCACCTGCACATCGTCTTGCACCGCCGTCGCGCACGACGCGGCGAAGCCGACGAGTGCGAGCGGCAACGAGACCAACGCGGCCTGGCGACGCCGCGAGGACGGGCTCACTTGCTCGTGCCGGGTGACTTGGACGCGACCGGCGCCGCTACTGCCGCGCCCAGGTGCGCGGCGCGGTCCTGCCACGCGCCCAACGCCTGACCAACGCGCGACGGGCAGATCTCGAACAGCGGGCAGTCATCGCACTTCGGGCCCTTCGCCAGGCACATGTAGCGACCGAGCAGCAGGATGCGGTGGCCGATGTCGATCCACTGCTCCTTCGGGAAGCGCGCGCAGAGTTCTTGTTCAACCTTGTCGGCGGTGGCGGCGTTGGCGAGGCCGAGCCGCTGGCTGACGCGCATCACGTGGGTGTCGACGACGATGCCGGAAGCGATCCGGAAGGCGACGCCGAGCACGACGTTCGCGGTCTTGCGCGCCACGCCCTGCAGGGCGACCAGCGCCGCCATGTCGGCCGGGACCTTGCCGCCGTGGTGCGTGTGGATCGCCAGCGATGCGCCCTGGATCGCCTTCGCCTTGTTGCGGAAGAAGCCGGTGCGGTGCACGACGGCTTCGACCTCTTCGCGCGGGGCGGTGGCGAGCGCTTCGGGCGTCGGCCATTTCGCGAACAGCAACGGCGTCACCGTGTTGACGGTGCGGTCGGTGCTCTGCGCACTCAGGATCGTGGCGACCAGCAGGGTCCAGGCGTCCTTGTGGTCCAACTCGCAACGAGGCTGCGGCAACGCGACCGCGAGACGGTTGTGCACGTCGGCTGCGTTCGCTGGCGGACCGGCTGGTTCACCCGGCCCGGGCTTCTTGCGCGTCACCACGGGCGAAAAGGGTAGGGACCGGGGCCTGCGGACTCAACCGCGGGCTCCGAACACTGCGGTGCCGACGCGCACCAGCGTCGAGCCCATGGCAATGGCGTCATCGAGGTCGTCGGACATACCGAGGCTCGCAATCGGCAACGGCAGGCCCGAAGTTCGCCGCAATTCGTCGCGCAAAGCGAGGACCCGGGCGAACACCGGCGACGGCTCGCCGGCGAGCGGACCCATCGCCATCACGCCACGCACCTCGAGGCGCGGGCAGCGGGCCTGGACGTGCGCGAGCAACGCCATCGCATCGGCGGGGACGCAGCCGTGTTTGGTCGCTTCGTCGGTCGCGTGGATCTGCAGCAACACGCCAAGTCGGCGGCCGACGAGCACGAGTTCGCGCTGCAGCTCGTCGGCGAGGCGAACGCGATCGAGGCTGTGCACGAGTTCGAGCCCCGGCACGGCGAGCAGTTCGCGCACCTTGTTGGTCTGCAGCGAACCGATCTGGTGCCAGCGCAGGTCGGCAAGGTCGGCAACTTCGCGCGCCTTCGCCGTCAGTTCCTGCACCCGATTCTCGCCGAAGCTCCGTTGGCCGACGGCGTAGGCCGCGCGCACCGCCGCCGCCGGATGCGTCTTCGGCACGGCGAGCAGGTCCACCGTCGACGGCGACCGACCGGCCCGCTCGCACGCGCGTTCGATGCGACCCCGCACCGCCGCGAGGCCGGCGGCGATCGCGGCGGCATCGCTCACCCGTCCTCCCAATGCGCGGTCAGCGGTCGCGGAAACATCTGGCGGCCACGGCGCAACATCGACGGCCGATCCTCGAACGCGAACCCGGACAGCAGCGCGTCCCACGCTTCGTAGTGGTCGCACTGCAGCGCCCAATCGCGCAAGGCATGGCCGACGCGCGTCTCGCCCGCGTGACGATCGCCGAGATGGCGCGCCAGCTTGCGCATGAACGCGACGACCTCGGCCTGCAGGGTGGTCGGCGTCACCTCGTCGGGACGGAAGCCGAAATCGCGGATCCACTGCTCACGCAGTTCGCCGGCGATCTGCTGCAGCGAGGCGCCGAGCATCACTTCCGCAATGGCCGCTTGCAGGTTCATCGTGCGGACTCAGTGGCGGAAATGGCGTTGGCCGGTCATCACCATCGCCATGCCGTGTTCGTCGGCCGCAGCGACCACTTCTTCGTCGCGCTTGCTGCCGCCGGGTTGCACCACCGCCGTGGCCCCGGCCTTCGCGCAGACCAGCATGCCGTCCGCGACCGGGAAGAACGCGTCGCTGGCGACGACGCAGCCCTTGGCGCGAGCACCGGCCTTGTCGACCGCGATCTGCGCGGAGTCGACGCGGCTCAGCTGGCCAGCACCGACGCCGACCGTGTGGAACTCGCCGGCAGCGCCGGCGCGCGCGAGCACGATCGCGTTCGATTTGACGTGCTTGCAGACCTTCCAGCCGAAATCGAGCGCCGCGCGTTCGGCGTCGGTGGGCGCGCGGCGCGTCGCGACCTTGCGATCGGGCGCCTGCTCCGGAATGTCCGCCGTCTGCAGCAGGAAGCCGCCGCTGACCTGGCGCGCGACGAAACGTCGACGCAGCGACAGGTCCGGCATGCCGTTCATGTCGAGCACGCGCACGTTCGCACCCCACTTCGCCTGCTGCAGCGCCGTCATGGCGGCAGGTTCGACGTGCGGCGCCACGATCACTTCGAGGAACGTGCCGGTCTGCACGATCGCCTGCGCCGTGGCCGCGTCGAGCGTGCGATTCGTCGCCAGGATGCCACCGAACGCCGACACCGGATCGCCGGCCAGCGCCAGTTCCCACGCGCGCGCCAACGTCGGCGCCACCGCCGTGCCGCAGGGGTTCGCGTGTTTGACGATCACGCAGCAGGTCTGGTCGAACTCGAGCGCCAGACCCAACGCCGCATCGGCATCGAGGATGTTGTTGTAGCTGAGTTCCTTGCCACCGATCTGCCGCGCGTTGGCGAGGCTCGGCGACGCTTCGCCGATCGAATAGAAGGCGGCCTTCTGGTGCGGGTTCTCGC
>SXPB01000155.1 GCA_005776475.1 Planctomycetia bacterium | reverse complement strand
TTCGGTGGCGTTGGCGCCGGTGGGGCAGGAACTGCCGGAAACGACGTTCGGCGTGGGCAAGATCGTGGTTCCGCCGCCCGCTCCCGTGGTGCGGCAGCCGGAAGAACCGGTGGTCGAGTACGCGGAGATCGAGCCCGTGCCGCAACCCGACGAGTCGGAGCCGCCGCCGACCGAGGACGTTGGTGGTGTCGATGCCGCCGACGACCTGCCGGTGCAGAGCTTCGACACCGGGCTGCCGGCTTCGTTTGCTTCGGTGGCGCGCGCGGCGGACGTGGCGACGCTGTTGCAAGACCACGAACTCAACCAACGTCTGTTGCAGAGTGGGGCCGGTTTCGCGGCGCCGATCGCTGTGGACCATGGGCCGGATGCCCGCTGCGCCGAGGTCAAGGCCGCGGCGTTGCAGGCTGTCGTGTGCGTTCCGTATGGCTGGCACGTGCTCGACGACACGCGCCGCACGTTGGTGCATGACGGCGACGGTGGGGTGCAGATCGCGATGTCACGCCGCGCCCGCGGCGGCCTCGACGAGCACGCGTTCCTGCTGGCGAAGTGGCGTGAGCTGCGGCAGGAAGCCCCGGGCCTGCAGGCGCGCCGGGTGTGTTGCAACGGCAACGAAATGCTGCTGCTGCGCGACCTGCCGATCGACGGCACGCTGCTTTCGCAGGCGTGGTTCGTGCGCAAGGCGCCGGCGAACCAGTTCTTGGTGCTGCGTTGCACCAGCACCGTTGCCGAGCACGAGCGCACGCTGAACACGGCGGAACTGCTGTTGCTGCACACGCAGTTCCTGGACGCAGCGAGCGAGGGACCGACGTGGTGGGCCGAAGCGCTGCGGCTCGAACGCGTGGGGGACCTCGCGGCGGCCGAACGCTGCATCACGAAGGCGGTCGATCACCTGGGGGCGTTTTCGCAGGTGGCGCACCTGTACGAACTGCGCGGCAAGCGGCTCGCCGCGTTCGGCGACGCGGCCGGCGCCGCGGCTGCCTACACGAAGAGCGGAGAGTGGATGGACACGATGGCTGGATGTGCAACGAGTGGTGGGGAAGGTGCTGCGTTGTCGTACGAACGCGACCAGCACCGCGCGCGGCTGCGGTTGCCGCCGTATCCAACCGGGTGAGGGAAGCGTCGCCCTGTAGGCTGCTTGCATGGTGACCGTCTGCCGCGTCGTCTCGTTTTTGCTGCTCGTGTTGCTGGCAGCGAGGCTGCCCGCGCAGGAAGACGACAAGGTGGTTCGCGTGTTCGTGTTTGCTGGCCAATCGAACATGGTCGGCTCCGACAGCAAGGTTGCCGACGTCGAGCGGTTCCCGCCGTTCGCCGATGCGGCCAAGAAACTGCCGCAGGTGCGGTTCCGTTATGTGATCGGTCGCGAGCAGAAGCACCGCTCGGAGGGCTGGGTGCCGTTGCAGCCCGTCGACGGCGTCGTCGGTCCGGAACTGACGTTTGCGCGCGAATGGCAACGCCACCGCAAGGCGCCGCTCGCGATCGTCAAGGTCGCCGCCGGCGGCACCTCGCTCGGCACCGACTGGAATCCAGACCAGCCGAGCGGCTTCCAGCTGTATCCGTTGGCCCTCGCAACCGTGCGCGAAGCGCTCGCGGACCTCGACGCCAAGAAGGTGAAGTGGCGCCTCGAAGGCTTCTGTTGGCATCAGGGCGAGAACGACATGTTCGATGAGGCCTTCCGTCGCGACTACGGCAAGAACCTCGCCAACTTCATCGCCTGCTGGCGCCGCGACTTGAAGGCTCCGAAGTTGCGCTTCTTCGTCGGCGAGCTGTGCACGAAGACCGTGTGGGGCATGGACCACCGCGTCCCGATGCACGGCATCGAACTCGGCCAACGTGCGGTGGTCGCGCAGGACCCGCTGGTCCACTACGTGCCGACGTCGCACATCGCAGTCGAGATCGGTGGCGATGCGGGACTGCACTACCACTACGGCACGCTCGGCCAGCTTGAGCACGGTGTGAACTACGCACACGCCTACCTGGCTGCTACGGGTGGCTTCCCGCGGCCGGCGCGGCCGGTGCCGCCTTGGCCGTACGCTGCGCGGTCGACGGTCGACCTCTATGTGTTGACCGGCCATCGCAACATGGAAGGCGAACGCGCCTTCGTGCAAGACCTCGCGGCGTTGCCGAGCGGGGGAATGCTGGCGAAGAGCCAGGAGGGCATTGCGTTCTGGTGTGTCACTGGCGGCGGTGTGCACCGGATCTCTCTCGCAGCGCTTGGCCAATCCGGGCTCTACGACACCTTCGGCCCCGAAGTCAGCTTCGGGCGCGCCTTGACGAAGGGCGGCCATGCTCCGTTTACGCTCGCAAAATTCACGCACAGCGGCGCGCAGATCGTCGATTTCACGCCGACGGGCAGCGAAGCCGCTACCCGCAACCTGTATCCGGCGTGGCTGGAGTTCGTGCGAGCATCGATCGCGGGGATCGAGCAGAAGGGCCACACGGTGCGCCTCGCCGGCATCGTCTACCACCTCGGCGAGAACGACATGGCATGGCACCCGCACCGGCAGCAGGCGGCTTTGTGGCTCGCCGAGTGGATCGCCGCCTCGCGCCGCGATCTCGCGTTGCCGAACCTGCGTTGGTTCGTCAGCCAGCAGGCGCCGCCCGACCACGCCGATCTCAAGAAGATCGACGTCGTTGCCGCCGTGCGCAAACTGGCGGCCACCGACAAGAACCTGGTGCACATCGAAGTGCTGCAGCCCCCGCCGCAGCGCGAAGCGCTGGTTTTCGACGCGGCCGGCATCGTCTGGCTCGGCGAGCAGCTCGCCGCCGCGGTGCTGAAGAAGAAGTAGAGCGCGTTCGCGCCGCCGTCAGATCGCCGCTGGAACGCCGAGCACATGCTGCAACAGCCGCGGCAGCCGTTCGCGCCAACTGTCTTCGTTGTGCACGCCGTCCACTTCGTCGCACAACGCGCGCTCGCCGCCGCGCGCGCGAAGTTCGGTGAACAACTCGCGGCAATGGGCGCGGATCGGTTCGCGTTCGCCGGCGCCGACGTCGGCCGCGATGCGCGTTGCGATGTTGCCTCGCTCGCGCGCGAGCCGAGTCAGGAAGCCATCGTCGATCCAGGCGGAAGGCGACAGCGCAATGGCGCCGCCAAACACGTGCGGTCGCGTCAGCGCCGCATAGAGCCCGGACACCGCACCGATCGACGCGCCGCACAGCACCCGATCCGCCGCCGCATCCGATAACGCCACGTCGCCGAGCCGCCGGCGCACCGCCGGCACCACTTCGTGTTCGAGCAGGTCGAGGTAGGCATCGCCGTGGCCGCCGAACGAACGTTCGCCGTACTGCGCGCGCACCGGCACGTAGTGGTCAGCGCGCGAACTTGCATGCGTCGCGATCGCCACCACGACAGCCGGCCGCACGCGCCCCGCACACAGCAGCCCATCCATCACCCGGTGCAGTTGCAGCGTGCCCGACTGCCGCCACGGCGGCACCGTCGCATGGTTCGCCGGCTCGAACGCCTTGTGGCCGTCGTTAACCAGCAGCAACGGCAGCGGCGCGTCGCCGCGCAGGGCCCTCGCCGGCACATAGATGCGCAGCAGGCGCAGCCCCGGCAGCCGTTCGCAGTCGAGCAGCGCATCGCCGATGTCGCCGCGCAGCTCGCGCGGCATCGCCAGGGCATGGAACTCGGCGCGGGCTGGCAAGCCGTCGAGTTCGCGCGGCAGGTCGTGCGGGTGCCGACAACCCATGCGG
>SXPB01000154.1 GCA_005776475.1 Planctomycetia bacterium | reverse complement strand
CGGTTGACGTCGCGCGAGGGGTTCTTGACCGGGCGTCCCAATCCGTCCCGACGAACAACATTGTGTCGCGCATGGTGGCCTCCTGGGACGTCAGCCGGATCAAAAAGGGGAGCACGAAGCGTACGGAGGATGGAGACAGCCGCAAGTCCCCCAGTTTGTCGATCTGTCGGGTATCGCGCGACCAGACCCTGATAGCGCACGATCGAGTTCCGTCCGCCGGTCGCATGCACGGCGGCAATCCTCCGCCCAAACGCAGCGAGCCCGCCGCCGCGGCATCACCGCAACGACAGGCTCGACTCCGTGGTGCTGACCGCGTGGCTTAGCCGACGCGGAACTTGCCGGAGCGCTTGATCTTCCGCTTGATGACCTTGCGGCCAGCCGCAGTCTTGCTGCGCGTGCGGAAACCAACCTTCTTGAGACGCTTCACCTTCGAACGACGGACCTTGAGCTTCATGGCAACACTGGTTCGGCTGCAGGATGGCGAGCCGACTTGAGGGCGAAGGACAGTAGCCGTGAAGGTGTACCGGGTCAACGCCTGGGCAACACTGCATCGAGATCGCTTCGCTGTTCCTCGGGATGATCTGCCCACTGCGCCTCGCTACATCGGGGAGGCTTGCGAAGTAGCTTCCCGTAGCTACTTTGTCGTCATGCGTGCAATCGGTCTCAAGGTCCTCAAGAACAAGTTGAGCGAGTATGTCCGCCTTGCCGCGGGCGGCGAAGTCGTCCTGATCACCGATCGGGATCGCGTGGTAGCGGAGATCATTCCTCCACAGTCGGGCCGCAGCATCGCCCCCACCGACGCGCACTTGGCCGAGTTGGTACGCACGGGGCTGCTGACACCGCCGACCATTCACCCG
Source organism: Planctomycetia bacterium (assembly GCA_005776475.1). Lineage (GTDB taxonomy): Bacteria > Planctomycetota > UBA1135 > UBA1135 > UBA2386 > UBA2386. The sequence continues at coordinate 9,839 of SXPB01000154.1, read as the reverse complement.
GACATTCCGCTGCCCCCCATGAAACCGGTGATGAAGTGGAAGGCCCTCGCAGAAGAACTGAAGAAGGATCGGGAGGATCGATGATCTACGTCGATACCTCCGTGCTCCTGGCAACACTGCTTTGCGAAGATCGCCAACTTCCAGCCTCGTTCTGGCGACAAACTCTGGTTAGCAGTCGTCTGCTCGCATGCGAAGTTTGGGTTCGGCTGCATGCGAAGGAACTGACTACTTCTCACACGGAACCAGCTAGCGCCCTGCTGGGGCACATTGGCTTCGTCGAAATGGACGCTCGTGTACTTGCTCGAACCCACGAGCCCTTCCCGGTTCCGGTTCGCACGCTCGACGCCATCCACCTCGCGACCGCTTGGTATCTGCAGCAGCAGGGCCAACCGATCCAAATCGCCACCTTCGACGATCGCATGACCAAGGCGGCCCGCCGACTCGGGATCGGAACCATGGCCCTGGACGACACCGCGTAACACGCGGTTTGCGCCGCGAAGCAGAACCCGGCATCGTGCCGCCATGCGCATCCTGCTCCTCTGCCACGGCCTGCCCCCGGACAGCGTCGGCGGCGTCGAGCAGCACGTCGACGGACTGGCGAAGGCTCTCGTGCTCGCCGGCCATGCCGTCGAAATCTTCGCGCGCGGCAACCTGCCCGGCACTCCGCAGGGCGACACGGTGACCGTCGGCGACCCCAACGCCAACCCGCGCATCACCCGCGCCGCCTACCGTTGGGAGCAGGTTCGCGACCTGGAGACCATCTACACCTCGCCGCCGATGGCCGCCGCGCTGCAGCGTTTCCTGCAGGCGCGCTCCGCGGCGGGCGTTCGTTTCGATGTCGCCCACGTCCACCACCTGACCGGCATGTCGACCGACGCGCTCGCGGTGCTGCACGACGCGCGCGTGCCCACGGTGCTCACGCTGCACGACTACTGGCTGTTCTGTCCGCGCGGCCAGATGTTCCACAAACGCGAGGAACGCTGCGAAACGGCGACGATCGCGCGCTGCGGCGAGTGCCTGCAGGCCACGTTCCCGTGGTGGCTCAACGAGCAGACCCGCGATGCCCAGGTCGCCTCGGTGCACGCCCGCGCCCTGCGGGCGCTGGCGTTGCCGCAATGCCTCGTCGTGCCGAGTGCGCGCGCCATCCCACCGTTCGTCGAACTCGGCGTGCCGGCGGATCGGTTCGTGGTGGTCGAAAACGGCGTCGATGTCGAACGCCTGGCCACGCTGCCGCCGGCGGCCGGCGGGCCGGGGCCCCTGCGCGTCGGCTACTTCGGCACCGTGATGCCGAGCAAGGGCTTGCATGTGCTGCTCGATGCGATCGAGGCGCTGCCCAGGGGCCTCGTGCAGTTGCGCATCCACGGCAACGTCGTGCCCTACCACGGCGACGAAACCTATGCGTCGCGCTGTCTGCAGCGGCTGCGGCCGGGCAGCGGCGTCACCTACTTCGGCCCCTACGGTCTCGACGAACTGCCCAAGCTGCTCGCCGACATCGACGTGCTGGCGGCGCCGGCCCTGTGGCACGAAGCGTTCGGGCTGACCGTGCGCGAGGCCCTGGCGGCGGCGCGGCCGGTGCTGGTCAGCCGGGTCGGCGGCCTGCAGGACGCGGTGCAGGACGGGGTGCAGGGGCTGGTGCTGCCCCCCGGCGACGTGCCGGCGTGGACGGCCGCCTTGCGCGGCCTCGCGACGGCGCCGCAGCGCGTGGCGAGCATGGCCCGATCGGCGCGCGTCCGCGCCCGGGGCTTCGCCGCGATGGCCGCGGACGTCGTCGCGGTCTACCAGACCGCGATCGCCCGGAGGGAACTCACGATGGGATCCGCAGGAACGGCAGGACGCGCGACTTGACCGGACCGGGGGCCTGACCCTAGTCTCCTCGCCCCTCATTCCAGGATTCGAACCCGACCGGGCTTTTGCCGGTGCGGGCTGCCTCGGCAACGTACATCACGATGACGGACACGGCTCCCATTCCTTCGCTCGACCCGACGGCTCTTCTGTCCGGCGACCTGACGCCGACCAAGCTCGACGCTTTCCGCGCCGCCGTCTTCCAGTCGGTGGATTCCCTGCAGCAGTTGCGCGACTGGCTGTCCGACCCACGCGCCAAGGGCACCGCCCGCGGTGTCGCCATGTGGGCACTGGGTCGCCACGCCGATGCGGTGCCGTTGCTGACACCCGACAAGACCAACCCGGTCGTCGCCTGCTGCCTCGCCAGCAGCCAGGCCGCGCTCGGCAATATCGATGACGCGGCGAAGCTGCTGTCGCGTCGCGACACCGATGCCGTGCAAGCCCTGGTGTGGCTGCGCGCACTCGATCTCGCCAACGACGTCGAGCGCCTGACCAAGGACGCCGTGAAGCTGAAGGGCCTGCTGAGCCCGGCCGACCAGAAGTATTTCGCCGGCCGCTCGCTCGAGCTGAACCGCGACGTCACCCAGGCGATCACGCTCTACGACGATGTGCTCGCCCTCGAAAGCAGCCACAAGCAGGCGCTGTTCCGGCTGGCGCTCAACGTCGACTTGCGCGGCGAGGACGAGGAAGCGCGTGAGCTCTACGAGCGCGCGCTGATGTCGCCGCCGGTCAACGTCGCCTGCGTCGTCAATCTCGGCATCCTCTACGAGGACATGGGCAACTACCGCCGGGCGATGCAGTGCTTCGACCTGGCGCTGCAAGCCAACCCCGAGAACACGCGCGCACGCCTGTATCGCCGCGATGCAGCCGCCGCGCTGAACATGTACTACGACGAGGACCAGGAGCGCCGCGACGACAAGCGCAACAAGCTCCTGCGCACCCCGATCAACGATTTCGAGCTGTCGGTGCGCAGCCGCAACTGCCTCGCGAAGATGAACATTCGCACGCTCGGCGACCTGGTCAAGAAGACCGAGGCCGAGTTGCTCAGCTACAAGAACTTCGGCGAGACTTCGCTGACCGAAATAAAGGAGATCCTGAAGAACAAGGGTCTCCGCCTCGGCATGACCGCCGACGAGCTGATGAGCAAGGACCTCGGCGAAGCCGTCGAGCCCGCGCTGCGGCCCGAAGAGCAACCGGATCCGAACAGCCCGGACCCGGGTCGTCGCCCGATCAGCGAGCTGGACCTGTCGGTGCGCAGCCGTCGCATCGTCGACCTGCTCAAGATCCGCACGATCGGCGACCTCGCGATCAAGACCGAGGCCGAACTGCTGGCCTGCCCGAACTTCGGCCAGACCTCGCTCAACGAGATCAAGACGAAGCTCGACGAGTTCGGTCTGTCGCTGCGCGGCTGAGCCCGCGCCCCGCGCATGTACGACCACCTGCTCGGGGAAGTGATCGAGAAGCTGACCTCGCGCGCGGTGATCCGCTGTGGCGGGGTTGGCTACGAGGTGCGCATCAGCCTGGAATCGGCCGGCGCCCTCAAAGTCGGCGCTGTGTGCCAGGTGTTCACCATCCTGCACGTCGTCGACGGCACGCCGTCGCTGCTCGGCTTCGCCACGCGCGCCGAACGCGAACTGGCCAAGAAGCTGCTGTCGGTCGGCGGCATCGGTCCGTCGATCGCACTCGCGCTGCTCAGCGTGTTCGCGCCGCACGACCTCGCGCATGCGATCGCGCGCGGCGACACCGGCGCCCTGAAATCCGTGAAGGGTGTCGGCCAGAAGACCGCCGAACGGCTCTGCCTCGAACTGCGCGACGCCATGGTGAAACTCGACCTGCCCACCACCGATGCCGGCGGCCGGCCGCTGCCGAGCCAGTCGGCCGACGACGCGATCCAGGCGCTGGTCACGCTCGGCTACTCGGAGAAGGACGCGCGCGACAAGGTCGAGAAAGTGCGGCGCCGCGCCGATGCGCCCTCCGCCGGCGACACCGAGAGCCTGGTCAAGGCCGTGCTGCAGATGTGAACGTCGCCGCGGTCGTCAGCGACTCAGCACCACCAGCAACAACTGCACGTCGGCCTGGCGCACGCCGGCAATGCGCGACGCTTCGCCGAGCGTGAGCGGCCGCCGCTGCAGCAACCGCGCGCGCGCTTCGTTGCTCAGACCGGGAATCACCGCGTAGTCGAAACTCGTCGGAATGCGCCGCTCCTCCATGCGCCGCAGCCGGTCGACCTCCATCGCCTGGCGATCGATGTAGCCCGCGTACTTCACTTCGGCTTCGACCTCGGCGAGCTCGGGTGGCAGCAGCCCCATCGCCGCCAACTGCGCATCCCACTGCAGCAGATCCGCCGTCGTCACTTCCGGGCGCCGCAACCACTCGGTCAACGTCTTGCCTTCGCGCCGTTGCAGGTCAAGCCATTTGCGCGCCGCAGCGATGCGCTGCTCCTTCACCCGCACGGCGTCCGCCTGCTCCTTGCCGACGAGGCCCAGCCGTTCGCCAAGCGGCGTCAACCGACGATCGGCATTGTCACTGCGCAGCAGCAACCGGAACTCGGCGCGGCTGGTGAACATCCGGTACGGCTCGGTCGGGTTGACGCGGCACAAGTCGTCGACCATCACGCCGAGGTAGGCGGTGGCGCGATCGAGCACGACCGGCTCCAGCTCGCGCGCGAAGCGCGCCGCGTTGAGGCCGGCGACGAGACCTTGCCCGGCGGCTTCTTCGTAGCCGCTGGTGCCGTTGATCTGGCCGGCCGCGAACAGGCCGCGCAGGCTCGCGATCTGCAGGTCGCCGCGGATCTGGTCGGTGAGCACGTAGTCGTATTCCACGGCGTAGCCGGGCCGCAGCATCTCCACCTGCTCGAGCCCGGGGATCGTGCGCAGGAACTGCAACTGCACTTCGGCCGGCAGACTGGTGCTGACGCCGTTGGGATAGACCTCGTGCGAATTGCGCCCCTCGGGTTCGAGGAAGATCGGATGCGACTCCTGCTCGGCGAAGCGCACCACCTTGTCCTCGACGCTCGGGCAGTAACGCGGTCCGACACCTTGGATGCGGCCCTGGAACATCGGCGAGTGGTGCGCGTTGGCGCGAATGATCGCGTGCGTCGCCGCCGTCGTGCGTGTGAGCCAACACGGCATCTGCTCGACCACGAGCTTGTGCGTGCGGAACGAGAACGGCTGCGGCGGTTCGTCGCCGGGCTGCAACTCCAACTGCGCCGTGTCGATCGAATCGCGGTGCAGCCGCGGCGGCGTGCCCGTCTTGTGCCGGCCGAGCCGGATGCCGAACGAACGCAACGACTCGCTGATGCGCGCCGCCGGCGCTTCGCTGTAGCGGCCACCCGGTTGTTCCCAGGTGCCCGCGAACAAACGCCCACCGAGGAACGTGCCCGTCGTCAACACCACGGCCGGCGCCTGCAGCGTGCTGCCGTCGCGCAGTTCGACGCCGGCCACCGCCGCACCACCCGCGCGCGCCAGCACCGCCACCGCTTCGCCAGCGACGACCGTGAGCCCGGCGTAGGCGAGCACGCGCGCCACCATCGCGTGGTTGTAGGCGTCGCGATCGCACTGCGCGCGCGGCGACCGCACCGCCGGCCCCTTGCTCGTGTTCAGCATCCGGAACTGGATGCCCGTCGCGTCGGTGACCAGCGCCATCTCGCCGCCGAGTGCATCGACTTCGCGCACCAGCTGCCCCTTGGCGAGCCCGCCGATCGCGGGGTTGCACGACATCCGGCCGATGGCGGCAGGATCGAGCACGACCATGGCGGTGCGGCAGCCAAGCCGGGCGGCAGCGGTGGCCGCTTCGACGCCGGCATGGCCACCACCGACGACGATCACGTCGAAATCTCGGTTCACGACCCCCACTCGATTAGCGGGGCTTTGCCGCCGAGCAAGGGCCGGTCAGTCGATCGTCGTCACCGGCGTCGAACGGGCGTAGATCGCGCGCAGCAGCAGGCGGTGGCGAAGCACGTAGTTCCACATGCGGATTCCATCGGCAACAGGGCCCGTTCCACTGCAGTCGCCGGAGGCGGCCGTTCCTTGCCACCGCCGTTGCCGCCGTTCTCCCGATGCCCGCTCCGAGCTAGACTGGCGCGCGATGCTGCCGTCGAAACTCCTGGCCTTCGCCGTCCTTTCTCTCGCCGCGGGTACGACCGCGCTCGCCCAGATGCCGCTGGCCGAAGTGGCGAAGTTGGCGCGCGCCCGCGCCGAGCGGACGCGCCCGGACCAGGAGAAGAAGCTCAGCCCGTTCTGGGCCGACCTCCAGCTCGACTACCGCAACAGCTCGCAGGTTCTGGATGCCCGCTTCGCCGAGATCGCCGCGCTGGGCGATGGCGTGGTGCCGTTGCTGCTCGAGAAGTTGAGCCCGAGCCAGGGCGGCGAAACCGCGCGCCATCTCGCCGCCAACTGCCGACGCGTGCTCGAACGGCTCGACCCGGCCAGCTTCCTCGATGCCCTGGCCGAACTCGCCAACGGCCGCAACGACGTCGGCCGCCACGAAGCGATCCGCCTGCTCGGCCACGCCCAGGTGCCGCAGGCGACGAGCCTGCTCGCCGATCTGCTCGATCGCACGAACGGCGACGAGAAGCGGCAGGTCGTCAATTCCCTGCGACGCCTGAAAGCCGTCGATGCCGCCCACAAGGTGGTGCCGATGCTGGCGTCGAACGACCGCCAGGTGCGCGAGGACGTGCTCGGCTACCTGACCGCCGCGAAGGCTGGCGCGGTGGTCGACACCGTCGTGCTCGCGCTCGCCAACGAACGCGAAGACAAGGTGCTGCCGCAGTACCTCGACTATTTCGCGGCGGCGGTCCGCGCCAACGATGCCGCGGCGCGCGCGCTGCTGCCCCTGCTCGATCGCGACCGGCTCAACTTCCAGGACACCAAACGGCTGCTGCAGGTGCTGGCGACGGTGGCGCCGCACGACCACGAACCGACGGTGCGTCGACTGCACCAGTGGCTCGACACCGGCGATTCTAGTTCGCTCGGCGTCCAGGCGGCGCTCAGCCTGCGCGCGATCGGCGACAAGAACGGCGTCACGAAGTTGAAGCGCAACCTCGACCTGCTGCTGTCCAAACCGCTGCGCAAGCGCGACGCGGCGCTGTACGAACAGCGCGGCAACCTGCTGTTCGGCATCGAGGAATACGCCGACGCGCTCGCCGACTTCGAGAAGACGCTGGAGCACAGCGACGGCACCGCCATGACCCGCCGCGCCTACGTCGGGATGATGAAGTGCGAGGCACGGCGCAAGAAACTGGTGCCCAACCTGACCAAACTGATGAAGGCGTCGACCTTCACCGTGGCCGAAATCGAGGCGATCGGCGCCGACGAGCCCTGGTTCGCCGAAACGCTGCAGAACGACAAGGTGAAGGCCTTCCTGCAGAACCTGGCCAAAGAACAGACGCCCAAGTGAGGCGGCCCGGGCGGGGCGGGCGATGCACGACGGTCGCTGTGTCGCCTTGACCCTTTCCAGGGTGCACGCCAAGATGTTCGCCCTTCATTCCCCGCTGGCCCATGGCCCGCGGTCGCAGCCACCCCGCCCGAACACACCCTCATGGAAGTCCTGGTTGCCGAGACCGGCCCCTGCAGCCGCAGTCTGACCATCACCGTCCCGCCCGCTCTCGTCACCGAGCACTTGGATCGCATGTTCGCGTCGGCGCAGCAGCAGATCCAGCTGAAGGGCTTCCGGCCGGGCAAGGTCCCGCGCGCCATCGTCGAGCAGCGTTTCGGCCAGAGCATCCTCGCCGAGGCGAAGGAGCAGATGGTCAACCGCTTCTTCGGCGAAGCCTGCCGTTCGAAGGACATCAACCCGGTCGGCAAGATCGCGATCGACGACTTCGAGAACCTGGCGGTCAAGGCCGGCGCCTCGTTGCAGTTCACCGCCAAGATCGACGTGCGCCCGACCTTCGAACTGAAGGCCGTGAAAGGCCTCGAAGTCGACGGTTTCGAGCCGGAGGCATCGGAAGCCGACGTCGACAACGCGCTGAAGGAGATCGTGCACCAGAAGCGCACGCTGCAGCCGACCACCGAAGCCGCCGTCGATGGTGACTTCGTGAAGGCCGACTACACCTTCCACGACGCGGCCGGCAAGGTCGTCAAGTCGAAGAAGGGCGTGCAGCTCAACACGCGCCTGGCGATCCACGGCGTCGAAGAAGCGGTCTACACCGCGGCCGTGCTCGGCGTCACCGCCGGCAAGTCGCTGTCGATGCCGATCACGTTCCCGGCGAACTTCGAAGTCGAAGCCGTGCGCGGCCAGACCGGCACCGTGCAAGGCACCGTGCTCGAAGTCATCCGCGTCACGCCGCCGCCGATCGACGACACCCTGGCCAAGGGCCTCGAGTTCGACGACGTCGCCAGCCTGCGCGCCGACCTGAAGAGCCGCATCTCGCAGGAGAAGCAGCGCCTGGGCAAGAATCGCCAGGAAGAACAGTGCCTGAACGCCTTGATGGCGGCCCACGACATCCCGCTGCCGCCGTCGTTGATCGAGGAGCAGCAGCGCGCCTCGCTGGGCTCCTTGGCGCACAAGATGCAGGAAAACGGCGCCAGCGAAGACGAGATCAAAAAGAAGCTGGAGGAATCGCAGGCCGAGGCCCAACAAGACGCCCAACGGCGCGTTCGGCTGTTCTTCCTGATCGAAGCGGTGGCGCGGCAGCAGAAGCTGTTCATCACCGAGACCGACATGGAGCAGGAACTGCGCGCCATCGCGCAGTCCAACTCCAACGAAAATGTGCAGTTCACGACCCAACAGGTGCGCGAGCATCTCGAACGCGAGAACCGCCTTGGCGAGCTCCGTCTGGGCCTGCTCGAACGCAAGGTGCGTGATTTCCTCAGAGAGAACGCCAAGATCGTCGATAAGAAGGGCAGTTGATCGAAGTCGCGGCAGGACCGTGGGGCGACCCCTGGCGTGCCGTGGCCCGATGACGCCCAGAACCCAAGGTCCGTCGAGCCCATGAGCATCGCCAACGACTACATCATCCCGTTCGTCATCGAGAAGACCGGCCGCGGCGAGCGCCAGTACGACATCTACAGCCGCCTGCTCGAAGACCGGATCGTGTTCATCGGTTCGCCCATCGACGACGGCGTCGCCAACGCGGTGATCGCGCAGCTGCTGTTCCTGCAGAAGGAGAACAAGAACCAGGACATCAACCTGTTCTTGAACACGCCGGGCGGCAGCGTGACCGCCGGCCTCGCGATCGACGACACCATGCAGTTCGTGCAGTGTCCGGTCGCCACCTACTGCATCGGCCAGGCGGCCTCGATGGGTGCCGTGCTGCTGGCAGCAGGCACCAAGGGCAAGCGCCACGCCCTGCCGCACAGCCGCATCATGATCCACCAGCCGTGGGGCGGCGTCGGCGGCACCGCGATCGACATCTCGATCCAGGCCGACGAAATCCTGCGCCTGAAGACGACGCTCGGCGAGATCCTGGGCCGGCACTGCAACCGCCCGGCCACCGACGTCAACCGCGACAGCGACCGCGACTTCTTCATGGGTCCGGCCGAAGCGAAGGCCTACGGCCTGATCGACGAAATCGTGCAAACCAGCAAGTGAGCCGCTGCCCACGGCGGGCCCTCAGCGAAAGTGCCCATGCGGGCGGCGCATCCCGTCCCCGGTTCGTGTAGATTGTGCCGCGTCCGCAGCCGTGAGGCCGCGGACCAGCAAGAGCAAAGACATGGCAGGCAAGGGCAAGACCGTCGAGCGTTGCACCTTCTGCGAGAAGTCGCGCCACCACGTGGCGTCGCTGATCTCGGGTCCGCCCGGCATCTACATCTGCAACGAGTGCATCGACATCTGCAACACGATCCTCAAAGAGGAGGATCGCAAGCAGAAGGGCGGCACGCCGCCGACGTTCCTGAAGGACCTTGTCATGAAGGACAAGGTGCCGTCGCCCGAGTTCATGATGAAGCGGCTGGGCGAGTACGTGATCGGCCAGGACCGCGCCAAGAAGGTGCTGTCGGTCGCGGTCTACGGCCACTACCGCCGCCTGCACGCGCGCTTCCACAACCCCGAGCTCG
>SXPB01000153.1 GCA_005776475.1 Planctomycetia bacterium | reverse complement strand
TTCCACACCAACTCGGCCGGCGCGTGCGTGCCGATGCCGGAGTCGGCCTCGAGGTCGCCGATGCGCAAGCGGTCGCCGAGCACGCTGCGATCCTGCTGCGATTGCCGCCAACCGCACGATTGGCGCATGCAATCGCGCAGTTGCAGGGGCTCTTGGGCGGGAGCACCAGCAGCCGCTACCCCGCAAACGAAAGCACCCCACGCGAGAAGTCGTCGCAGCATCGCCCGCGATTGAAGCGTTCGCGCGTCGCAAAGACGAGATGGCGGCGGCACGCCGCCTGGAGGCCATTGCCGATCCACGCTCGCGAGGTACGGTCCTCTCCTTCCGGAGGTCCTATGCACTCTGCCTCGTTCCACGCCGTCATTGCCGGTTTTGGTCTCGCTGCGTCGCTGCCCGCCCAATGGGCTACCTTCACCGACCAGACGCCGACGCGCCTCAATTGCGCTGCCGCACTCGGCGCCGCCGACACGCAGGAAAGGGACTACGCCTGGGCCGACTTCGACCAGGACGGCGACACTGACCTCGTCGTCGTACGCAAGTCACCGCATGCAACGACCGGGCACTTCCCGAATGTTCTCTTGATGAACGAGAACGGCGTGCTGACCGACCGCACGGCCACACTCGCGAGTGCGGCGTTGGTGATCGGCAGCCTTGGCATGCTCGACGCGACGAACGACCATGACGTCGTCGCGGTCGACGTCAACGCCGATGGCTGGATTGATCTCGTCACTGCGACGACGCTGACTTCAACGCAGCCGCAGTACATCCGCGTGCCGCGGGTCTACGTCAATCGCGGCAACCTTCTCGGCGTGTGGCAGGGCTTCCTCTACGACAACCCCCTGCGCATCGACGACACGCAGCCGGGCGCGTCGTGGAACGGCGAACACCGGTTCGCCACGGTGGCGGCCGGCGACGTCGATGGCGATGGCGACGTGGATCTCTACTTCGGCGACTACGAGCTCGGCGGTGTTCGGACTGTCGACGTCAACGATCGACTGCTGCTCAACAACGGAGCCGGCTTCTTTACCGATTCGACCGCCGCGCGGATGACCGCGCCGATGGTCGAGTCGAAGTGGACGATGCAAGCCGCGATGGCCGACATGAACCTCGACGGCCGCATCGACATCGTGAAGGCCGACGGACCAATCCCCACCGAACTATCGATCGCCTACAACACGCCCGCGAATCCCGGCTTTTTCGCCGGCTACCAGATCGCCAGCACATCGCCCATCTACGGCTTCTCCGTCGGCGACCTCAACAACGACAACCTGCCGGACCTGGTCTGCTCCGACGACGGGCAGGATCGCTACCTGCTGCACACCGGCGTTGTCGGAGGCCAGGCGACGTTCACCTCGAATGCGTTCACCTACTCGAGCGGTGCCTTCGACGACGGTTTTGCGGGCAACAACCGAATCGCCGATCTGAACAACGACGGCTGGAACGACGTCGTGATCGCCGACGTCGATCCCGACGTCTCCGGCTGCTCGCGGCGCACGCACATCTACCGCAATCTCGGCAACGCCCCGAACGTGACGCTGCAGGAAGAGCTGATCGGCAGCTCCGTGTGTGGCATCCCGACCACCATGCTCGCGGGCACCTTCGACGTCGCGGTGTTCGACATCAATGGCGACGGCTGGAAGGACATGGTGATCGGTCGCTGCACCGGCACGTGGGTGTGGATCAATCAACCGCCACTCGGCATCCAATTCGCCGTCGTCGGCGGCATGCCTGCTACGCATCCACCCGGTGCGCCCCTCACGCTCGACGTGGTCGCCACCGGAACCGGCGGTGTGGTGCCCCAGGCTGGCACGGGGCGGATCTGGCATTCGACCAATGGGACCCCATTCCAGCCGATCGTGATGACCGATCTGGGCCCTGGGCTGTACCGCGGCACGGTTCCGGCCATGAATTGCGGCGAACTGATGCAACTCTGGTTCGCAGCGGATGGCCAGAGCGCGGTGACATACACGCATCCGGCGACCGCTCCCGCAATCACCCTGGAAGTTGCCGCCACGTTCGGGACGACGCCGGTCCTTGCCGACAACTGCGAGGGCGTTGTCAGTGGCTGGACGGTCGTCAACGACCCGACGTTGGCAGCCGGAGCGTGGCAAGTCGCTGTGCCCAACGGCACCTTTGTCAGCGGGGTTGCTGCCGCTCCCAATGAAGACGGCGAACCGGGCCCGACCACGACCAAGTGCCAGGTGACGCAGAACGGCCTCCCCGGCGGCACCGCCAGCAGCGCCGATGTGGACGGAGGGCCGACGGACCTGGTCAGTCCGCTGCTGAACTTCGCCGGCGGCGATGGCTACGTGAGCTACCGACGCTGGTTCTTCAGCACCAGCACGGGCGACGTGCTGCTCGTGCAGATTGCGAACGACGGCATCAACTGGGTCACGGTCGAATCAGTGCCAGCGAGCGGCAACAACCAGTGGATCTCGCATCGCTTCCGCGTTGGCCAGTTCGTGACGCCCACCGCAACCGTGCAAGTGCGCTTCCGCGCCAACGACGTGGCTCCCGCATCGACCGTCGAAGCCGGCGTCGATGCATTCCTGGCCGAAGCGTTCACGTGCGCGCCGTGCCACCTGATGGTGCCGCTGCCCACGAACGGCAACGCGTTCCTGTCGGTGTGCGGCGCCGACATGACGACTCCCGGAGCGCTGTCGACGCTGCGCATCGTCAGCATGCCGCCGAACGCGTCGGGCCTGCTGCTGTTCGATCTGCCGTTGCTGCCAACGCCGTGGCTCGGCGGCACCCTGCTGTCGTCGGCGCCGGTGGTCGTGGGCCCGTTGTTCGCGGATGCGACCGGCGCGTTCAGTACACCGGTGCCGCTCGGTGGGCTGTTGCCGCCCGGATGGGCCCTGCACACGCAGGCGGTCTACCTGTCGCCACCGCTGCCGTCGGGGGTCGGCCAGACGAACGCCGTGCACGTGCAGTGGTGAACGGCGGCGCGGTCACTTGCGCGTTGGGTTGAGTCGCTCGCGCACGAGATGCAGCAGTTTCTCGTGTTCGGGATCGTTGCCGAGTTCGCGCTGCATGGTCTCGAGTTCGCTGCGCTCGCGCAGCGTGTCGCCGGCATTGCCGGCGACGACGGCGATGGACCAACGCGTCGATCGTGGCGAGTCGCTGCTCGATCGCGGCGTGGCACGCAACCAGCGCCGCTTCCTCGCTACGCCAACCCGCTGCGGCCTCGGGCGACGACGCCACCACTGCCGGAACGTCGCGATCTAGAACCGCATCCGCCGCCGGCATCGGCACCACGTCCGAACGCTCGGCGAACTGCCAGGCCGCAACCACGGCGACAAATCCGCCGCCGAGCACTGCTGCCAGGAACGACGTGAGGGCACTGCGCATGCCGGAACCGTAGCCAGAAGGCGCAGCGCTCGCCCAACGCGACGATCAGTTGCCCATCGTCATCTTCAGTCCGGCCGAAGCGGCCCAGTGGTCGCCCGCCGCCGCCGGATCGTTCGGCATCCAGAACTGCCAGAACGTCGAGGCGCCGTTCAGGCTCGGACTGTTCGGAATCGTGACCGGGAAGGTCCACGGACCGAGCCCGGCACCGGTCAGCACGATTTCGAGCACGTCGGGCGACGCCAGCACCGTGCCGCCGTCGAACGGCAGCGCCGTCTGCGTCTGGCCGAACACGACGATGCCGAACTGGTTCGCCATCGTGAGCGTGCCGTTCAGGTTCCAGGTCGAGGGGATGAACGGCAGGTTGCCCGTGATGATCGGCACGCCGAGCGAGCCCGGCTTGCCGGCGCCGTAGTTGGCGATGCTCGCCATCGCAAAGCCGGCGCTGATGTCGGCCGTAGCGCACAGCCCGAAGCCGCACGGTCCCTGCGGCACCGAGGTGCCGGTGACACGGAACGTCCACGTGCCAGCCGCCGGTGCGGCGATGTGCACGCGCTCGACGTTGTTGATGAGATCCGCCACGCCGCCCGTGGTCGACACGCCACCAGTCCACACGTTGCCGAGGTACTGCGTGCCGCCGGGCGCGATCACCACGAGGTCGAGGTTGTCGACGACTGGATTCGCGGCGTTGACGGTGCCCGCGAAGTCGGTGAACGCCATCGTCACTTCGAGCGGTCGCGTGCTGCTCGCCACCGTCACCGAGAACTGACGCACGCCTGCCGTCACGAGGCCGTTGGCGCGGCGCACGTCGGCGACCCACAACCGACCCGCATCGCCGGTGAAGTGCATCGACTCGTCGAGCACGACGCGGCCCCAGCCTTCGGTGTTGTTCGGCACCGTGCCGGCGACGCCCGTCATGTCCTGGCAGGTGTTGACCAGCACGGCCTTCACCAACGCCCCGGTCGGCGTGAAGCCATCGGGCGCGTTGGCGGCGCCAGACGGGTAGAAGCCGTTCAGGAAATACTGACGGATCAGCGCCCCGGCGGCCGTCGCCGACGGGCACGCCATGCTGGTGCCGGTCAGCGACGAGGTGCCGCACGCGGCCGTGCTCGCCGACACGATCGACGTGCCAGGCGTGAACAGGTCGGGCTTGCGGCGCCCGTCGGCAGTCGGCCCGGTGCCGCCGCCGCCCTTGTTGGCGTAGGCAGCGCCGTTCTGCGCGTTGCCGACCGCGACCAGGTTCTTGGCGTTCTCCGGGTTCTTCAGCGTCGACAGGTTGGTCTCGGCGAAGAACACGAGGTCGTCCTCGTTGGTCCACTGGAACGCATCGATCGCGTTGCAGTGCGTGTTGTAGGCGGTGGTGCCGTCGTTGCCCCACGAGTTGGTGTAGACGCGTGCGCCGACGCCGCGGTGCGTGGTGGCTCGGGCGGCCCAGACCGAAGCCGAGTAGTCGGCGCTGTGGGCGATCTTCGCCGCGTAGGCGAGGCCGCGGTTGAGCGTGCTGCCGTTGATCGGGAAGGCATCGCCGGCGCTGGTGCCGGCGGTGTGCGTGCCGTGCGAGTTCGCCGTCGTGCTGCCGGAGCGATAGACGATCTTGCGATGCAGCGGACCGATCGGGTTGACCGGGTCGCTGAAGTAGCACGACGCCGTGGCAATGGCGCCATCCTGGTGGCCGATGACCTGGCCTTCGCCGTGCAAGCCCATCGTCCAGATCTTGCGGTTGCCGTTCACGGCGGTCTGCACCGCCCAGGTCATGTTCTCGTTGCGTTGCGTGACGATGCTCTCAGGCTCGATCCACTGCACGTCGCGGCAGTGCGCGATCGCGGTGACCAGCGCCGGATCGGCGGCGACCAGCAGCAGCCAACGCCCGATCTGTTCGTGCTCTTCGAGCACCACGCCACCGGCGGCAGTGACCTGCTCGCGCAACGTGTCGGGCTGCACGCCCGCGAACCCGAGCACGGCGAGGCGACGTTCGCCGGTTTGTCCGGCAAGCTCCGGCGCGACCCGGAACGCAGGATGCAGTTGCGACGACCACACCGTGACGCCCTCGGCCGCGCACTGCGCAACCTGTGCCGCGGTGCCGCGCACGATCCAGGCGTTGTTCGGGACGTAGTCCATCAGTTCGAGGCCACGCTGGCGCAACGCCTGCTTGTTGGCTTCGTCGATGACGCCCGGCAACTGCACCAGGAAGTAGTCGATGCCGTCGTGCGGCCGCGCCAGCAGCGAGGCCGGAATGGGCGGCAACCCACGCGACGTGTCGAACTCGGCGAAACGCAGCGAGAGCAGGCGCGGTTCTTGCGCCCGCTGGTTGGCCTGCTCGAACGGAAGCGGAGACGACTGCTGCGCGGCAGCAGTTGCTGCGAACAGAAGCAGGGACGTGACGAACAGATTTCGTGCGTGCATGGCGAGCGATCCGAGCGGGGCCGGGGAAGTCTACCTTGCGATGGCCCATTCACGCCCGATTGGGGCGCCTGGAAACGAACGCAGCCACGCGGTCCGTCTGGACCGCGTGGCTGCGGGTGGCCGCGCGCGCTACCGCGACGCGGCGGGACCGATGGCAGCGATCAGATGCTGCCGATCAAGCCCGCGATGCCGTTCGACGTAATCACACCGAACGCGTTGTAGGACGCGTCCAGCATCGCCGACTGCATGTAGAACGTCACACCGAGCAGACCCGACGAGTTCGGGATCGGCAACGAGTACGGGTGCGAGGTGCCGCCGAGGCTGACCCACGGGTTCAGCACGTCGAGGTTCGCGCGCAGACCACAACCCGGGGCGCCGATGAAGAACAAGTCGTTGATGCCCGGATCCGAGAAGCCGTAGATCTCGACGCCCAACTGGACGAGCGGCGGGATGTTGGCGACGTTGAGGTTCCAGGTCGTGTTGATGACCGGACGGTTCACCGACTGCAGCGCGAGCGCGGAGGTGTCCACGATCTCAAGCAGGACACCGGTCAGAGCCGAAATGTCGGTGTTGGTCGCGTTCAGGTTCGGACCGGCCGGCGAGTAGCCGACGAGGATGCCGCCGTTGTCCTGGTTGGTCGACATGTTCGGACCGAACGCGATCGTCACGTCACCGCTCGGGTAGAGCTGGAACTGGATGTCGCACGGCTGCGTGACCGGCGGAATGCTGGCCGGGTCCGTCCAGTTAGGCACGCCGATGAACGACACGGTCGTCACGGTCGCGCTCTCCTCGACCTGCACCACACCGCCACCAGTGGCCGTGCTCGGGTCCAAGTCGCGCTGGCAATAGAACGCCTGCTGCGGGGCGTTCATCGTGGTGGTGACGCTAGGCGCTGCGACCAGCGTATTGCCGGCCGCGGCCGCGACGTAGCCGTTCGAGCACACCTGGATGCCCGTCCAGCCCGGGAAGGAACCCGTCGTGAACGGGTAGTTCACGTCCGAGTCGTCGGCCAGCGCCAACACCGTGGGCGTCGGCTGCACGCTACCGGCAGGCAGCCATGCACCCGTACGGGTCACCAGGTAGGTGCCGCCCGTGCTGAGGAAGGTCAGCGCCGAGTTCTGCAGATCGAAGTTCGCGGTCACGGCGAACAGTTCGGCGATCGAGGCGTACTTCTCGTAGCAACCAGCGCCGAGCGGCGTGGCAACGCCTGCGCCCACGGCGGGAATGTAGGTGAACTGCACGATCGGCACGAAGCCGGAGACGGAACCCGTGAGCGAAGTCGGGTTGTTGAGGCTGCGGATGACGGCGCACGCGTTGCCGGGCGGCGTCGCGGTGTACGTCGTGTACTGGAAGTTGCCCGTGTTCGGCGTCGGCGCCGTCATGATCTCGACTTCGACCACGAGATCGACACCCGCCGTCGGGTCGTACGAGAACGGCGTCGTCAACGCCAACGTGGTGAGGAACGTGCCCGCCTGGGTGTTCACCGTGCCGGTGAAGTTCGGCGGCGCGGCCGGGTTGGTGCGGTTATTCGCGTAGGTGGCGTTCTGCGCCGTCCAGTCGTTCAACGACAGGTCCACGTAGGCATTGACCGTCGGGTAGTTGACGGCGGTGAAGACCGAACCAGGCGTCGTCACGAAGTCGATCTGCGTGATGCTGATCGGCGCGAGGATGCCTTGGCTGGTGAAGTGCGACGTGTCGTAGATCATCTGCCACTTCACGGTTCCAGCACGCCAGTAGGCGCCGCTGTTGCCGTACGCCGCGATGTTCGCGGCAGGAGGAATCTGGGCCACCTGGCAAAAGGCCGAGGCGGCGGTAAGCGCGACGGCGCTGGCGAGCAAGGAGATGTTGCGCATGGGACAGTGCGGGACAGGGACGGGGAAATCGCGCCCGAGAAGTCGGGCGCAACGAGGTCCCGAAACCCTATTCTTCCGCGGCAATCTGTCCACTACCAAGGCGTATGCGTGCATTCATCGGCACAATGCCCTGCGCAAAGCTGTATTCGTTGCGGCGCAAGAATGTGCCGGCTCCGATCTTCGCGCGCCGCAACCAGTCATGAGGGCGATCGCAGGAGCCAGCAACATCGGGCCCGAGCGGAAGGCCGTTCTGTGTGGCAAGCCATTGGATACGCGGCGCCGGCATTGGCGCCGCCGCCGCGAGGCCGCCCGCAATCAGCCGCGCTTCTGCCCCGGCATCGGCACTGCATCCACCGGCAGCGGCCCGAACTCGTAGCTGTCCGGCCCCCACTTCTCGTCGCTCTTCATCGCCTCGTCCCAGGTGACGACCTTGCCCGAGTAGCTCGCCATGCGACCCATGATCGCCGTCAGC
Organism: Planctomycetia bacterium; assembly: GCA_005776475.1. Lineage (GTDB taxonomy): Bacteria > Planctomycetota > UBA1135 > UBA1135 > UBA2386 > UBA2386. The sequence goes on along the minus strand of SXPB01000153.1, from coordinate 8,118 downwards.
GTGCTCTCGGCGACCATGCGCGCTTCGTTGAACGGCTTGCCGGCGCGAATCGCCGCGAACAGATCGTCGTGCTCGGTCTGGTACGGATCGTTGTTCGGCCCTTCGTGCTTCCAGGCCTTCTCGCCAGTGATCGACCAGCGGCCCGAGTCCATGTGGGCTTCGCCCGTGGCGCCGTACACGTGCTCGCTGACATCGTTGGCGCAGCCGTCGATCTGGCGGCACTCCGAGAAGCACCACGCGCCCGACTCGTACTGGTACTGGATCGCGTGGTGGTCGAAGATGTGGCCGTACTTCGCATCGGTGCGCACCTGCCGTCCACCCATGCCGCGGCAGCGCGTCGGATGCGCCTGCATCGCCCAGTTGATCACGTCGAGGTTGTGCACGTGCTGCTCGACGATGTGGTCGCCCGACAGCCACGTGAAGTAGAGCCAGTTGCGCAACTGCCACTCCATGTCGCTCCAGTCCGGTTGGCGCTCGCGCACCCACAGCCCACCCTGGTTCCACGAACACCGCGCGAACAGGATGCGGCCGAGATCGCCGCCATGGATGCGCTTCATCGTCTCCAGGTAGCCGTTCTGGTGGTGCCGTTGCAGGCCGCTGCACACGGTGAGGCCGAGCTTGTCGGCCTGCAGCGCCGCCGCCAGCACACGCCGCACACCCGGGCTGTCGACGGCGACGGGCTTCTCGAAGAACACGTTCTTCTTCGCGGCGATCGCCTCTTCGAAGTGCGCCGGGCGGAAGTGCGGCGGCGTGGCCACGACGACGACATCGCAGTTCGACGCGAGCACGCCGCGGAACGCGTCGGGGCCGACGAAGCGCCGGTCCTTCGGCACGTCGAGCTTCTTCTTGAACTCGTCGTTCTCACCGATGCTGTCGAGGCAGCCATCGAGGCGGTCGCCGAACATGTCGCCAACCGCGACGAGGCGCGTCATGCCCTTGGTGCTGAGCGCCTGCGCAATGGCGCCACTGCCGCGCCCGCCGCAGCCGACCAGCCCGACCTTGATCTCGTCGGTGCCCTGGCCTTGCGGCAACCGGCCGGCGAGCAAGGAACGTTGCAGACTCTGCGCTGTCGCGGCAGCGGCAGCGGCATAGAGGAACGAACGGCGAGAGGTGGTCATGGGAGAGGTTCGAGGCGGGAGACGAATCAGGGACCTTCGAAACGAGCGCGCTCTTCGGCCGTGGGCTCACGCTGCGGACGCACGACGCGGAAGCCGATGTGCTGTCCTTCCGTCAGATACCACCAGCTCTTCGGCACCTGCGGGTCGCGCTGATTCCACGCAGTCTCCGATGGCTGGCGCGCGGCGCAACGCAGCATCGGCAACGGATCGCGCCAACTGCCGCCGCGCAGCGTGTGGGGAAAACGGGCCGGCCGACCGCGATCGTCCTTGGTGGTCGGGAAGAACGGATCCTGCCTCGGCGACGCGCCGTTCGCTGGCGCGAGCATCTCGGGCACGTACTTGTCGGCAGCCCACTCGGCGACGTTGCCGTGCATGTCGTGCAGGCCCCACGCATTCGGCTTCTTCGCACCGACCTTCTGGTAGGCGAGCGTCGGGGCGGCCCCCGGTTCGAGCACGCGGGCGCTGTTGGCGTCGAACCACGCGAATTCGGCTGCGACCTTGTCGTCGTCGCCAAACGCGAACGCGGTCTTCTGGCCGGCACGGCACGCGTATTCCCATTCAGCTTCGGTCGGCAAACGATGGAAGCGACCGGTCTTCTCGCTCAACCACTTGCAGTACTGGCGTGCCGCCACGTGCGACATGCAGATCGCGGGGTAACCGTCGCGTCCCATGTTGAACGTCATGTCCATGTACGGCGGCGTCGGGCGCGACAAGCCGTCGGGCTTCTTGCTCTGCGGCCGTGACGCATCGGTGTTCCACAGGTCGAACTCGGCCCAGGTCACCTCGCACTTGCCCATCCAGAACGGCGCCACGGTCACGTCGACCTGCGGCCCTTCGTCGTCGTCGCGACCCTTCTCACCGGCTGGGCTGCCCATGGTGAACGTGCCGCCGGGAATCGGCACGAGATCGAACGACACGCCGCTGTCGCCGATCGCCTGCTTGTAGGCGACGAACTCAGCAGCAGGTTTGGCGGTGTTCGCCGGGGTTGCTGCGTCCTGGGCGTGGGCGACGACGGCAAGCGCACCAGGGAGAACGAAGAACGACGAGATGCGGGTCCGCGGGTTCACGAGGCGCGCAGCGTAGCAAGGCGCTCCGGGAACGCACCCGCCAGGGCCACGGGAAACCGTCGGGGCCCCGACGAGTCTGACGTAGCGCGTCGATTAGCGCGGCTGCGCCGGCCGATCCGCGGGGCCGACCGCGAGGTTCTCGTAGATCCACACGAAGGACTCCCGCTTGGCACCGGGCACCATCGGGTCGAGTTCCTTGCGCACCACCTGCCGCTGCTTGCTCAACGCCGACAGCGCATCCTTCTTCTCCGCGAGCAACTCCGAGCGCCTGGCCGCGGCGGCTTCCTTGTCGAGACCCTTGGTCGCCGCAATGATCGCCTTGTGGATGGTCGACGACTTCTCGTCGAGTTCGGCAGCCTCGGCCCGCAGCACCTTGACCCGATCCTCCTGCGCCGCCGTCAACACCACGGCCGGCGGACTCCACAGCGAGTAGCCGCCGACGACCATGTCGAGATCGCCGTCGCCGTCGTAGTCGGCGAAGTCCGGGTGCAGCCCGACGTCCGGTCGCGTCGGCGCCGTAGCGCCCTTCATGCTCGTGGCGAGCAGCGTCTGCATCTCGCCGAACTCGACCTTGGACTTGCTGCCAACGTTGAGGAACAGGAACACGCCGCCGCCGGCCGCCGTGCCGTACGGATCGCCCATGCTGCCGCAGGCGAGGTCCTGCAGGCCATCGCCGTTCCAATCGACGAGGCGAACCGTCGCGACCGTGCCGGGCACGTCGATCGGCTTGCCGTCCGCGTGGAGCACTTCGTTCTTCACCGCGAACTTCGGCGCCGTCGCCGTGCCTTCGTTGCGACGCACGAACACCGCGCCGGTGTAGTGGTCGCCGAGCACGAGGTCGAAGTCGCCATCGCCGTCGAGGTCGAGGGCAACCGCCGACGTGAGCAACCCCTTCTTCGCTGGCTTGTGGCCCGGGGGATCACAACGGTCGGTCTCGTCCCACTTCTTGGCGTCGAAGTTCCAGAACGCATTGCCGACGATGCGCTGGCCATCGCGGTCGAGGATCTGTTCGGGCGCGCCCCAACCCTTCGCACTGCCGCGCACGAGGTGCGGCGAGCCGTCAAAGATGCCGGCGACGATGTCGAGCTGGCCATCTGCGTCGAAGTCCACGAACTGTGGACTCATGCCGATGCATCACCAGTTCTGCAGGTCGAGGATCTTGCCGTCGGCGCCGAGCACCTTCTCCTCCGAGGCGTAGACCGCCGGGCTCGACGCACCCTTGCGGTGCGCGACGGTCAGATGACCACGCAGGTCGCCAACGACGATGTCGGCGGCGCCGTCGCCGTTGAGGTCGTGGAAGACCGGCGACGGATAGAGGCGCGCTTCGCCGAGATGGACCTCACCAGCCATGAGGCGCACCGGTGGCGCAAAGTTCGGGGACTGCGCCACCGCCAGGGCAGCGCAGACAAGCAAGGACAGGTCGTGGAGTCGCATCAGGTTCTCCTCGCACTTCGAAGGGTGCGGCTGTCCGGGAGTCTACGGCGAAGCGATGCCCATGATGAGCTTTGGCGTGCGACCCGCGTGACGTAAGGTCGCCCGCATGAACCGCCCCACCCTTCTCCGTGGCGAACAGGACTGGTCGAAGCTGCGACCGCTGAAGTGGATCCTGCCGGCTTTCTTCGTGCTGATCGGCATCTTCACCACCTACTACACGGTCCAGTCCGACTCGGTCGGCGTCGTGCTGCGCTTCGGCAAATTCTCCTCCACGGTCGATCCCGGCCTGCATTTCAAGCTTCCGTTTGGCATCGACGAAGTCGAAGTGGTGCCGGTGAAGAGGCTGCTCAAGCTCGAGTTCGGCTTCGGCAGCAGCGACTTCACCAATGCGGATCAGGTCGGCGAAGAGCCGGACGACGAACGCGCGATGGTCACCGGCGACCTCAACGCGGCATTGGTCGAGTGGGTGGTGCAGTACCGCATCTCCGATCCGAAGCTCTATCTGTTCCAGGTGCGCAAACCGGCCCAGACGCTGCGCGACCTGTCCGAGGCCGTGATGCGCGAAGCGGTCGGCGATCGCACCGTCGACGAAGTGATCACCGTCGGTCGTCAGGAGATCGAGTCGTTCGCGGCACTGCGCCTCGCCGACCTGGCCAAGACCTACGAGCTTGGGATCCAGATCGACCAGGTGCAGTTGAAGAACGTCAACCCACCACAGCCGGTGCAGAACTCCTTCAACGCGGTCAACAAGGCACAGCAGGACCGCGAGAGCATGATCAACGTCGCCAATGGCGAGTACAACAAGGTCGTGCCGAAGGCGAAGGGACAGGCGGAGCAAAAGGTCAGCGAAGCCGAGGGATACCGCTTGAAGCGCGTGAACGAAGCCCTCGGCGACGTGACGGCGTTCCAGGCGATCTTGGCGGAGTACGTGAAGGCGCCCGACGTGACGCGCACCCGCCTCTATCTCGAGACGATGCGCGAGGTGCTGCCGACCTTGGCCGACACCTGGATCGTCGATCGGTCGGTGACGCAGTTGTTGCCGATGGTGCAGTCGGCGACCAAGGGAGGTGGCAAGTGAAGATCCTCCCCATCGTCATCGGCATCGTTGCGGTGATCGTGCTGCTCGTGTTCGGCGGCGCTTTCTACACCGTACGCGAAACCGAGATCGTGATCCTCACCCAGTTCGGCGCGCCAGTCGGTGAACCGGTCACCGTGGCCGGACTGCACTGGAAGACGCCGTTCGTGCAGGACGTCAACCGCATCGAAAAGCGCGTGCTCGAGTTCGACGGGCTTCCTGTGCGCATGCCCACCAAGGACAAGACCTACGTCGAGGTCGACACCTTCGGCCGCTGGCAGATCACCGACGCGACCAAGTTCTTCCTGGCGTTGCGTGACGAACGGACCGCGCAATCGCGGCTCGAAGACATCGTCGGCAGCGAGACGCGCAACCAGGTCGCCAAACACGACCTGATCGAAGTGATTCGCAGCGACAAGAACCGCGTGTCGCCCACCGAGGCGCCGAACCAATCCGGCTCGTCGTCGGGCCTGCGCCGCGCCGCCCGCGGCCGCATCGCCATCGAAGACGACATCAAGACCGCCAGCGCGCCGCAATCGGCGCTGCTCGGCATCACGCTGCTCGACGTGCGCATCAAACGCGTCAACTACAACAGCGACGTGCTGGCGACGATCTACCTGCGCATGACCAGCGAACGCGAGCAGATCGCGCAACGCTTCCGCAGCGAGGGCGAAGGTGAAGCGGCGCGCATCCAGGGCAAGAAGGACCGCGACCTGCGCGAGATCGAATCGATCGCCTACAAGCGGGTGCAGGAGATCCGCGGCGCCGCCGATGCCGAAGCCAGCCGCATCTACGCCGAGGCCTACGACAAGAGTCCGGAAGCGCGCGACTTCTACGGCTTCATCAAGACGCTCGAGACGTACCGCTCGGTGCTCGGTCCGAAGACCAACATGATCTTGTCGACCGACAGCGATCTGTTCCGGCTGCTCGAGAAGTCGGGCAAGTAAGGCGGCGCCGACGCCCGCCTGGCGACGGATCGAGCGCGGGCGCTGCGGGTGAGAACGTGCCCACTCGCGGTCGCCCCAGACCGCGCCGATCACATGACGCGCCCACTGCAATCAGGGCAGAGCCCGTGCGTCGGCCGCGCGTCGGTGTTCTCCGACAGGTACAGCTCGATCTGCTGCCAGTAGCCCTGGTCGTTGCGCACGCTCTTGCACCACGCGCACACCGGCAACAGTCCGCTCAACCTTCGCACCCGCTCCTGCGCCAACCGCTGCTCCGTCACATCGACGAAGGTCGTCACCACTGCGTGGTGCGGCCCGCCTGCAACGAGCCGGATCGGCTGCGAGTTGATCGAGATCCACGCCAGCGATCCACACGGCCGGTGCACACCCATCACCTGCCCCGACGAAGCCTGCCCGGTGCGCAACGCCACCATCGCCGGATGGTTTTCGCCGGGCCAAGGCGAACCGTCCTCGCGAACCGCCCGCCAACGCGGATCGATCGAAGTGCGACCGCACAATTGGTCCTCGGGCAGGCCGAGAATGCGCATCGCGGCGGCGTTGCACGACTGGATCGCGCCGTCGAGGCCTTGCACGACGACGCCTTCCTGCATCGCCCCGATCACCGACGCGTAACGCGCTTCGGCTTCGACGCCGAGCGCATCGAAACCGCCGACGATCGTCATCACTCCGAACTCGGCGCCCGTACCGGACAGCATCGGGTCGAACCGGATTTCGACCTCGAGCAGCGCACCGTCGCGCCGTCGTTTGGTGCCGAAGAAGCGGCCCGGCTGCCAGCGTGACACCGGATCGTCTTCGGTGTTCGGATGGCAACCGAGCAACTGGAACAGGTCCTTGCCGATTGCTTCGGAGGCCGACCAGCCGAACATGGCTTCGGCGGTGGCCGACCAACCGGTAAGTCGGAAGGTGCGGTCGAAACCGAGCGTCGCAATGGACGCACCAACCGCACGGGATGAAGTGCGATGCATGGAGAGAGCGACGGGGCGAGCCGTCGGGCGAGAGGGCGACATGGTCGATCGCCGCATGGAGAGCGTCAACCTTTCGCTCTCGGGAATGTCGCCGGGTACGTTGCGTGGACAAACGGCAGTCAGGCCGAGCCCTCCGGACTTCTCGCCCATGAATCGTCGCAACTTCCTCGTCGCCGGCGGCACCGCCGCGTTCCTGCCCACCATGGCCCACCTCCCGCTCGCTCCGCAGCCGGCGAAGGGCAAGCCGTTCCGCCTGAACTACGCGCCGCACTTCGGCATGTTCGGCAACCACGCCAAGTCGCAGGAGGACCAGCTGCAGTTCGCCGCCGACGAAGGCTTCCGCGCCTGGGAAGACAACGGCATGGCGGGCCGCGAGGTCGCCGTGCAGGAAGCGCTGGCGAAGAAGATGGAGCAGTGCGGCATCACCATGGGCGTGTTCGTCGCGCACGGCGACTTCGGCAAGCCGACGTTCGCGTCGGGCGATGGCGGCATGCGCAACCGCGTGCTCGCCGACATGGCGCGCGCGGTCGAAGTCGGCAAGCGGGTGCGCGCCAAATGGTGCACGGTGGTGCCCGGCGCCATCGATCCGCGACTCGACGAGGGCTACCAGTTCGCCAACGTCGTTGACCTGCTGAAGCGCTGCTGCGACGTGCTCACGCAGGCGAAGAGCGAGATGGTGATGGTGCTCGAGCCGTTGAACTTCCGCGACCATCCAGGCCTCTGGCTGACCAAGGTCGCCCAGGGCTACGCGGTGTGCCGCGCGGTCGGCAGCCCCCACTGCAAGATCCTCGACGACCTGTACCACCAGCAGATCACCGAAGGGAACCTGATCCCCAACATCGACCGCGCGTGGGACGAGATTGCCTACTTCCAGGTCGGTGACAATCCGGGGCGCAAGGAACCCGGCACCGGCGAGATCAACTACCGCAACGTGTTCCGCCACATCCACGGCAAGGGATTCACCGGCATCGTCGGCATGGAGCACGGCAATGCCGAAGGCGGCAAGGAAGGCGAGCAGAAGCTGATCGCGCGGTACCGCGACGCCGACGCGTGGTGAGCCGCCGATGAAGAACCCCCTGCGCGCCGGCGTGGCCCGCGCCAGCTTCCACCAGCAACCGGCGCCGGTGCGTTTCGCGATCGCCGACGACATCGACTTCCTGGTCGGCGCGCACTGGGACGCCGTCGCGGCGCACCGGGGCGTGTTCCTGCAGCGCGACTACCTGGCGGCGCTGAGTTCGAAGTACCGCAAGAACATCAAGGCGCGCGTGCTGGCCCCCATCGATGCCGCCGGCCTCTCGGTGGGGCCGCTCACCGACGACGCCGCGAAGACGCCTTTCGTGGCGCAGTGAACAGGTAGCCGCGACCCGTGGTGCCGCGCTACAACGCGACCATGCGTCGTGTCGGCATCGCGGCCTTGATCGCGTTCGTCGGTTGGCTCGCCGTCGTGCTGGCGCAGGCGACCGGTCTGCTCGACCGGCTCGAAGCGGTCACGCT
>SXPB01000152.1 GCA_005776475.1 Planctomycetia bacterium | reverse complement strand
GACGGATCGAGCGCGCCGATCTCTTCGGCGAGCCGGTCCAGCATCTGGCTGTCGATCTTCGCCAGGGCCTTGGCGGCAATCTCGCGCGCCTTCGCATCCATGCCGTCGAAACGGTCGAGATAGCGCGCGAAGCTGACCTTCGAGACCTCGCGTACGGCGAAGCGGCGCAGGTCAGCGTCGGTCGAGCCCAGCAACGGCGTCAACAACGCCACCCGATTGGCGGGCGCCAGATCGATCACCAGCTGCGCTGCTTCGCGCTGCCCGGCGACGGCGCCGCCGGCGAGCAGCTTGCCGAGGGCCTGCATGCCGGCGACACAGCCCGAACGCCGCAACGCGGCAACTGCCGCCGCCTGCACGGCCCCCTCGGGATGCGCGAAGAACACTTCGATCAGTTCCTGCCGCTTGCCCGGTTCCACGGTCGCTTCGGCGAGCAGGGCCACGACGGCGATCGCTTCACCGGTCGGCAGCGTCGCGTGCACGTGCTGCACCGCACCCCACCACGGCGGATCGCGCATGGTGCGCACGGCGGCGGCGGCACGTTCGTCGGTGAGTGCGACGACGGCTCGGGCGACACCACAACCGAACGTGGCATCGCGACGCGTGCCGAGCACCTGCATGCCGATCTTCTGCAGCGAAGCCTCGGGGTCGAACGCCAACGCCACGGCGAGCTGCGCCGCACCGATGCCCTCGCCGCTTGCCAGCGCCGCGGCGAAGGCGCGGCCGAGGCCGGCTTCGCGTTGCGCCAACAGCACGCTGCGGAACAATGACAACGACATCGCCCCGAACTCGAGCAACACGGCGCACAACTGGGCGTGCCGGCTTTCCGGGCAGCGGCGCAAGACCGTGCCGAACGCCTGCCACGCGGCTTCCTGCTGCGCATCGCGCGCCAGCTGGTCGCCGCCGCTGCGCGCGAGCGCCTCACGGCGTGCCGCCGCGTAGGCTTGCAAGCGACGCACGATGCCGTCCAACGCGACCTCGGAGACTTCGCTGAGCGAATCGCCCACGCCGACCGCGAGCAGTTCGGCCGCGCCGACGTCACCGAGAGCATCGACCAGCCGGAACGCGGCGAGCCGACGCGCATCGCGACCACCTACGATCTTCTCGCGAGCGACCGCGAGCAGTTCGGGGCGCAGGCGTTCGAGGTCGCGCTGCACCGCGGGCAACAGTTGCGGCCAGTGGTCGACGACCACATCGGGCCGCCGGATGCCCTGGCCCATCAACACCTGGATGGCGCCGCGCTGGACGACTTCGCTGTTCTCGGCGAGCGCCTGCGACAGGCACGCCACCTGGCTCGGCACCGGCAAGCGGTCGAGATACTGCAATGTGTCGGCGAAGGTCACGGGTGCGGTCCTGGCAGCACTTCTTCGACGCCCGGCCGGCGATGGCATGAGGCTGTCGCGACCTTCGCAGCGCGGTTGCCAAGTCGCCCTGGCATCGGCCTCTGGCGAGGCTCAGGAACGCCGCGGCTGCAAGTAGCGGTTCGGAACGTTGGGCAGCGGCGGCACGTTTCGTCCGGCGGCGGTCAGCAGCGTGCGCACGTTGCGCCACACGTCCGCTTCGCGCCGATGCATCTGCGGCAGCAAGCCAGCCTGGCAGTACGACAGCGGCGTGACGTCGAACAACGTCGTCTCCCACGGCAAACCACGGCCCCAGGTCAACGACGGCAGCCGCACGTCGGTGCGCGCGCCGGCAGCGAGCAGCAGCCGCAGGACGGGTGCGCCGTGGTCGAGGATGCTGCACACGGTGTGGAACAACGGCGTGTGGCCATCGCCGGCTTCGGCAGTGGCCGTGGCCTCGGTCGAGGCGCCGGCGCGCAACAGGGCACTGGCCGCCGCCGCGTTGCCGTACTCGGCTGCCACGTGCAACGCCGTGGCTCCAAGCAACGGCGTGAAGGCGGACACGAGGTCGTAGCGCTGCGTCAACAAGGCCGGCTGCCCAGCTGTGAGCGCGCGCACGGCTTCGGCGTCGTCGAGCAGCACCGCGGTGAGGAACGGATCGTCGAGGCGCCCACCGTGGTCGAGCAGCAGACGCAGGCAGGCCGGGAAGCGCTCGCTGCGCAGGTACATCTCCAACAACCACTGCACTGGCGTCTTGCCCTGCACGGTCCGCGCGAAATCGAACGCGCCTGCGGCGAACTGACGCAATGCGTCGACATCATGCGTTTCGATCGCGGCGAGCAGGGCACCTTCCTGGCTTGCATCGCTCGGCATGCCCTGACTCTGACGCCAGCCGGGCGACGCAGCAAGCGGGCAACCCGTCGCTGCCCTGGAAACGCCGCGGGCCGCCGGGGACCATCTCTCCCGATGCTGCGCCTGCTCACCGCCCCGTTCCGCAATCGCGCCGCGAAGCGTCGCTTGCGCCTCGCGGCGGAACGCCAGGCGGCGGGAGACCACGCCGGCGCCGTCGCCGCGTGCCGCGAGGCGACACGATGGCGGCCCGAGCGGCCATGGTTCCACGACCAGCTCGGCCACTTCCTCACGCACCACCACGACTACTGGCTCAACCCGGATCTGGCCCAACGCCTCGTCGCCGACGGCAGCCTCGCCGCCGCGGTCGCCGCGTGGCAACGCGCGCTCGAGCTGGGCTGGCGCAGCCAGCACACCCGACTCGGGCTCGGCCATGCGCTCACCACCTTGGGCGACTTCGACGGTGCAGCGACGCAGTTGCGCGTCGCCACCGACCTGCTGGTGGAAGACACGCGCCGTGACCTCGCCTCGCGCTTTCGCAACGCCACCGCGCGCGGCCCCGACTTCCTGATCATCGGGGGCACCAAGTGCGGCACGACGTCGCTGTACGAGTATCTGTGCGTCCATCCGCAGGTCCTGCCGGCAATCTGGAAGGAGATCGAGTACTTCCGATTTCCCGAACGCGGGCTGCCGTGGTACCTGGCGCAACTGCCCCGCATCACCGAAGGCAGCGGCGTGATCACCGGCGAAGCCAGCACGTGCTACTTCGCGATGTCGGAAGTGCCAGGCCGCGTGCGCGCGGCCTATCCCAACGTGCGGCTGGTGGCGATGGTGCGCGACCCGGTCGCGAAGGCGATCTCGCACTTCCACCACGACCGCAAGCTCGGCTGCGAGCATCGCTCGCTCGAGGAAGCGCTGGGCCGCGAGCTCGACCTGCTGGAAGGGATGGCCGAACCGTGGCGCAATGCTTCGGAGTATTGGCGCACCGAACGTGGCTACGTCTGGCTCGGCCTCTACGCCCCATTCCTCGAACACTGGCTCACGGTGTTTCCGCGCGAGCAGCTGCTGATCCTGCCGAGCGACGAACTGGCGACCAATCCAGCCGCGCTCGTGGCGCAGACCCACAAGTTCCTCGGCCTGCCCGAACACCACCTCGACAAGTACCCGGTGCATCTGGAGGGTCGCTACGACAAGAAGGAGCACCCGTTGCACGCGCGCCTCGCCCGCTTCTTCGCACCGCACCAGCGACGGCTCGAAGACCTGCTTGGCCGAACCCTGCCCTGGCCCCGTTCCTGACCATGCCGACGACGATCCTGCACGACCTCGATGCATTCGCCGCCGCGCTGCGCGCGCACCCGCGGGTGATGCTGTTCAAGCACAGTCCCGTGTGCCCGACCAGCGCGGCCGCCAAGACCGAGTTCCAGGCGTTCGAAGCCGACCTGCCCGACGTGCCGACCCTGTTCGTCGACGTGATCGCCGACCGCGCCGTCGCTCGCGGCATCGCCGAGCGCACCGGCGTTCGCCACGAATCGCCGCAGGCGATCCTGTTCGAACTCGGCGCCGCGACGTGGTCGGCGTCGCACGAAGCCATCACCCGCGGCAGTCTGCACGCCGCGTTCGCCCCCCGCTGCTGACATGCTGCTCGCCACCCTTCTGATGTCGTCGCTCCCGCCACAGGATCCAGCCCCAGGCATCGCCCGCGAACTCGCGCGTTCCCGCGCCGCGTTGTTGCGCGACGTCGAGTACGACCTGCGCTTCCGCATCGTGCCGCGCGCCAACGAAGTCGAAGGCACGGCGACGATCCGGTTCCGGTTGCCCGACGATGCCTCGCCGACCGTGCCGTTGGTCCTCGACTTCGGTGGCGAGCAGCTCGCCGCGGTGCACGTGAACGCGCGCCCGACCGCGGTGCAGGCAGTGCACGACCACGTGCTGCTGCCGGCGGAGTCGCTGGCGCGCGGCGGCAACGTCGTCACCGCGACGTTCCGCAGCAAGGTCGCCGCGACCGGCACGCCGCTGACCGTCTATCGCGACACGACCGATGGCCGGGAGTACTGGTACACACTCGTCGTGCCCGCCGACGCCCACCGGCTCTACCCGTGCTTCGACCAGCCGGACGTGAAAGCGCGCTTCCGCTTCGAACTCGACCTGCCGGCGGATTGGACCGCCATCGCCAACACCGCCCGCGAAGCGGTGACGATGCCGCCGCGCGACGTGCAGGGCACCCTGTGGCGCTTCCAACCGAGCAAGCCGATCTCGACCTACCTCGCCGCCTTCGCCTGCGGTCCGTTCGCGACCCTTGAAGCGCCGCAACCGAAAGCCGCGGGCATCACCTCGACCGAGCCCATGCGCATCCTGCTGCGCGCTTCGCAACTGCCGCACGCGGACCGCGACGCACTGGTGCGTTTGCACCACGAAGGCCTGCGCTGGCTCGCCGACCGCTTCGACGTGCCGTACCCGTTCGACAAGCTCGACATCGCGTTGCTGCCGGGGTTCCCCTACGGCGGCATGGAGCACGCCGGCGCCATCTTCTATCGCGAGCAGGCGCTGGTCTTCGACCATCCGCCCACCGCGGCCGAGCTGGTGCGTCGAAGCACGCTGATCTACCACGAACTCAGCCACCAGTGGTTCGGCAACCTGGTCACGATGAAGTGGTTCGACGACCTCTGGTTGAAGGAAGGCTTCGCCACCTTCCTCGGCTACCAGGCCATGGCGGAACTCGAACCGGCGCAGCGGTCGTGGTTGCGCTTCGCGCAGCGGGTGAAGCCGCGCGCCTACGAAATCGACGCGACCGCAGGCACCACGCCGGTGTTCCAGGAACTGCAGAACCTCGCCGATGCGAAGTCAGCGTACGGCGCGATCGTCTACAACAAGGCACCCGCGGTGTTGCGCGCTCTGCACGAAGGGCTCGGCGCCGACACGTTCCGCGCCGGTCTGAAGCAGTTCTTGCAGCGTCACGCGTTCGGCAACGCCGAGTGGCGCGACCTCGCCGTCGCACTCGAAGGCGCTGCCCGGGCCGACCTCGGCCGCTGGTCGGAACGCTGGCTGCTGGCGCCATCGATGCCCCAGGTGCGCGTGGCGTGGACGCTGGACGGCAACGGTGTCGTCGCCACTGCCGAGTTGCGGCAGCGCGCGATCGGCGGTGAGGGTTCCTGGCCGCTCGATGTCGAGCTGCTGGTGTTCGATCTCGCTGGCGGTCGCCGCACGCTGCGCGTGCGCGCCGATGCCGCATCGACCACGATCGGCGAGTTGGTAGGCCGCGCGGCTCCGGCGGCGATCCTGGCCAATCCGCACGACGTCGCCTACGGCCAGTTCGTGCCCGACCCGCAAAGCCGCGCCTGGCTCGCGGCGAACGCCGTCGACGAGCCGGATCCCGAAGTGCGCGCGGCGGCGACCGGGGCGCTGCTCGAAGCGGTGCGCGAAGCCGAGCTGGATCCGGCCGAGTTCGGCGCGTTCCTGCTGCGGCAACTCTTCCGCGAACGCGATGCCGACACGCATGGCTTCCTGCTCGAAGCGCTCGGTCCGACAGTGCTGCGGTGGCTCGCGCCCGAACGCGGCCGGGCGCTGGCGGCCCAGGCGACCGAACTGCTGCTGCAGCAACTGCGCGACGAAGCGGGCAGCGGCCGCGAGCTCAACACGTTCCGCTTCCTGGCGCGCGCCAGCACCGAGACCCGTGTGCTCGACCTGTGCCGCGCCGTCGTGCGCGGCGACGGGCTGCCGGCGGGGCTCGTGGCGGGCAAGCAGGATGCGTTCCTGGCGGCGGCGGCCTTGCTGGCAGCAGGAGCGACCGACGCGGACGCAGCCCTCGCCTCGCTGGCCACGCGCTACGCCAGCGAAGACGTCGGCAAGGAGACGTTCCTCGCCCGCGCCGCCGTGCCAAGCGCCGCCAACAAGCAGGCCTACTGGCAGCAGTACCTCGAACTCGGCACGCCGCCGGAGCAATGGACCCAGGACAGCCTGGCGTGGTTCCACTGGCCGCGGCAAGGCGAACTGACGCTGCCGTTCCTGCCGAAGGCACTCGAACAGGTCGAGTGGGTGAAGGCGAACCGGCGCATCTTCTTCATGCCGGCGTGGCTCGACGGCTTCGTCAACGCGCACGCATCGGCCGAGGCGCTCGCGGTCGTCGATGAGTTCCTGCGCCGGCCGACGTTGCCGATCGACATCCGCCAGAAGCTGCTGCAGTCACGCGATGGGCTGGCCCGCACGGTGCGGCTGCGCACGAGCTTCCCGGCGCCGCGCTGACTTCGCGCAATCCGCCGCGTTCCTTCGCGGCGTCACGATCCGTAGCATCCGGCGATGAAGCTCGATTTCGCCGCGACGCCGGAACGGCTCGCCTCCGCCGACCATCTGCTCGTCGTCGCCAGCAAGTCCGCGTTCGGCCCACGTGCGCGTGGCGCCGGGGCACTCGCGCGCTGGCTGCCGCCGGAGCTGGCGGCGCTCGCGCAGAAGCTCGGCGAAGAAGCGCAACCCGGCCTGCTCGCCGGCGCCGCGACGTCGCGCACCGCGCCGGGCAACCGGCTGACGGTCGGTGTGCTCGCCGACGAACGTTCGCGCCACGCCGCACCTTCGGGTGCCGAAGGCATCCGCAAGCTCGTCGCCGGCGTCGGCTTCGGCAGCGGCACGGCAGCGGTGCTGCTGCTGCTCGACGACAAGGACCACGCGCTCGCGGCGCACAACGCCATCGGCCGCGGCCTGCCTTTGTTCACCAGGAAGAGTACGGCGAAGGCGCCGGGCACGCTGGCGATCGCCTGCTGCCTGGCGAACGGTACGCCGGTGACGGCGACACCGCACGAACGCGACATCGTCGCGCAGGCCCGCTTCGCCGCGGCCCTGGTCGACACGCCACCGACCGATCTCGATCCGGCGGCGTTCGCGGCCCAGGCCAAACGGGCGCTGCGCTCGGTGCGCGGCGTGCGCGTGCGCGAGATCGCCGGCGATGCGCTGCTGCGCGCGAAGCTCGGCGGCATCCACGCCGTCGGTCGGTGCGCCCGTTCGGCGCCGCGATTGCTGCTCGCCGAAGCCGGCCCGAAGCGGGGCACGCACGTGGCCCTGGTCGGCAAGGGCGTCACCTACGACACCGGCGGCCTGCACCTCAAGGCGCGCGGCGCGATGGAGACGATGAAGAGCGACATGGGCGGTGCGGCGGCGATGCTCGGCGCGTTCCTCGTGCTGGCGCGGCAGAAGCCGGCGCATCGGCTGTCGCTGGTGCTGTGCCTGGCGGAGAACGCGATCGGCCCCGCCGCCTACAAGCCCGACGACGTGCTGACGCTGCACTCCGGCAAGACGGTCGAGATCAACAACACCGACGCCGAGGGCCGCCTGCTGCTCGCCGACGGCTGCAGCTACGCCGCGCGCGAACTCGGTGCTGCGATCGTGCTCGACGCGGCGACGCTGACTGGCGCCCAGGGGGTCGCGACCGGCGACCTGCACGCGGCGGTCGTGAGCAACGACGCGGGCATCGAACAGACGCTGCTCGACGCCGGCCGCACCACCGGCGACCTGTGCTGGCCGCTGCCGTTCGCGCCGGAGTTCTACCGCTCGGAGTTCGCGAGCCCGATCGCCGACATGCGCAACTCGGTGAAGAACCGCAGCAATGCGCAGTCGAGCTGCGCCGCCGAATTCGTGCACTGGCACCTCGACGGCACCTCGGTGCGCTGGGGCCACGTCGACCTCGCCTTCCCCGCGTTCCGCGGCGACCGCGGCACCGGCTTCGGCGTCGCGCTGTTCGCCGCTGCCGTGGCGGCGCTCGCCCGCCGCAGCTGAGCTGCGGGGATCAGGGCGCCAGGTTGCGCGTGTACCACGCGACGCCGTGCCACGGCGCCTTCCCGCTGCCGTCGCGCACGCCGGCGCACTTCACCTCGTAGACCCGGCATGTCGTCGTGTCGTCGAGTTCGAGCGTGACGCGATCGTTGGCGAGCGCGACCGCCTTGACCGTGTGCGATCGCGTGTCGCGCGGCGGACAGCCGTAGCCTTCGTGGTGGTCGTAGGTCCAGCTGCGCACCGTGAAGCTCGCCGCCACCGCCGTCGCGGCATCGAGCGGACGCGTGAACGCGAGTTCGAAACCCGCCGCGGTCGCCTTCACTTCGAGCAACTCGAACGGCGTCTCGCCGCGCCACTGCAACCGCTGCAAGCCGTGTTCGGCCTGGCCGAGCGAGCCCCAACCGCGGTTGGTGAGTCCGCACCACAGCGTGCCTCGTTCGCCCCACAGCACGCGGAGCACGCCGCACTTCAGGCCGTGCCGGAACGGATAGCACGCGCCTTGCAGGCGATCGCCGACGCGTTCGAGCGACATGCGGAACACTTCGGACGAGTACTGGTCGCCGCAGAACACCTGGCCGCGGAACGGGCCGAAGTGGCCGTCGGTGTCCCACACGAAACCACCGGGCGAACGACCGCACAGGTCGTACGGGATCCACACCGCCGGCAACGTGAAGCGTGGGATCGTGCGCGCGGCCTCGGCCATGCGCAGGCCGCTCTTCACTTCGCCGGGATGCTCGACGCGACTCGCCGGCAGCTTGCACGAAGGGGTGCCCCACGGATGGCCGTGGAACTCGCCCGGCTGCAGCAGCGCGAACTTGCTCGTCGCGCACCACTCGCCCTGGTTGTCGGTGTACCAGACCGAACCGTCGGGAGCCGTGCCGACCCCCGCCGGCGAGCGCAGCCCGGCGACCAGCGGCTCGAACGCACCACCGCCGGCCGGAATGCGAAACGCCCAACCGCGCCAGTCGGCGCGGCCGAACGGCTCGTCACCGAACGGCTTGTTCATGGTGACCCACAGCGAGCCGTCGCCGGCCAGCGTCGGCCCGAACGCGTACTCGTGGTAGTTGCCCGACAGCGGCCAACCCGACGCCACCGTCTCCAGTTCGTCCATGCGGCCGCTGCCCGACCGATCGCGCAGGCGCGACAGTTCGCCGCGCTGCACGCAGTACAACCAACCCTCGTGGTCGAGCAGGCCGAGCGGCTCCTGCAGGCCTTCCGCCCACAGCGAGGCGCGTGGCGCCGCACCGGCGACGTCGTCGATGCGCCAGATCTCGCCGCGCCGCGTGGCGACGAACATCGTGTTGCCGCGCAGCGCGAGCCCGCCGGCTTCGAGCACGACGTCCTTCGGCAACGGCACGTCGTGGATCGCGACGAACTCCGCTTCGTTCGCATGCGGCGGCTTGGTCACCGGCCCGGGCGAAGCCGGTTCCTGGGGCAACAACACCAACGAACACACGAATGCGATCACCATTGGTAGACGACCTCCAGCGTCTGGCCAGCAGCGAGCCGGTGGCTTGCCGCCGGGCTGCCTGCGACCGTGGCGGTCATGCCCGCCGCCGGCGCCCCGAACACGAACGTCGCCTCGCCGCGGGTGACGCGCAGCGTGCGCACCAATTCGCTGCCGGTGGCAGCCAGCCGCGCGCGCACTTCGTCTTCGTAGTCGACCGCCGGTGCACCGACCAGCAGCACCGGATACCCATCGGCGGTGCGCCGTTGGCCGCGCAGGGTGCGCTGCTCGCCACTGGCGAGCGTGAAGTCCGTGATGACGCACCAGTCACTGCCGGCCGGGCGCACCAGCTTGCCGGCGCGTCCGTCCCAAGTGCCACTCGCGTCGACGAACGCACCGCGCCAGGCCCACGCCAACCGCGGTCGCTCCAGGTCGAAGGCGAAGTGCGTGCGCTCCGGCGTGCCGACCGCCATGCAACGCGCCGAGACGCCTTCGAGGAAGGCACCGTGCAACTTCGGGCGATCGCTCGCCACCAGCATCGAGGAACCTGGCGCTGACTTCAGGCCGGACGGCAACGGCGCGGCGGCGCCGAGCGACAACCAGACGCGGATCGCATCGGCCTCGGCGCGCGCCGCCGCGTCGTCGCGCAACCACAGCGCCGGCATGCGCGTGCCGGGGCGCAACTCGGTCGGATGCAGCAGCCACTCGCGAAACCAACCCGGCCGCACGCGTTCGAACTGCACGCCGAGATCCATGCCCTGCACGCCGGTCGACGGCATGCCCTGGAACGAGTGGCAGGTGATGCAATTGCGGCCACCGAGGCCGGCCAGCGCGCGCCCGGTCGCGGCCACGGCAACCGTGAACGCCGGCTCCGTTTCGTCGCGCGCCCCGTCGACCGCGGCGAACCACTTCGCGTACTCGCGCGCCCGTTCGGCGCCGAGCGCCGGCATGCGCACCCGCAGGTACGGACGCACCGAGTGGCCGTCCGTGAGCACCTTCTCGAGCCACGCGGGCTGCAGGCGTCGCCCCACGGCGGTCAGGTCCGGCGGCAGCCGGCCTTCGTCGCCGAGATCCTCGACTTCGGCCAGTTCGGCGCGCACCACCGGCGGCAGGCCACCGCGGCCGTCGCGGGCGTGGCACACCGTGCAGCCGTCGCGCTGCAGGCCCACCGCCAGGTGCATCGCTGGCGACATCGCCTGGTCGGCGGTCGATCGCGCGGCAGACGCCAAGGCCTGTCCGGCCGGCGCCGCCGGGCAGGGCGCATCGGTGAGCGCAGCGAATGGTTTGGCAGCGGCAGGCTCCGGCAACGCCGCGAAGGCCGGCTCGTCGACCGGGTGGCACGCATCGCACCGCGCGGCCCGCGCCGCGAGACGGCCT
>SXPB01000151.1 GCA_005776475.1 Planctomycetia bacterium | reverse complement strand
GGTGCCCGGTGGCGACGGTGCAATCGCGGGGGCCGATGGCTGCATTGACTTTTGGCGCCGCCGCAACCACCATCTCTCCATGCCTCGTTCCATGCGCAACGACGAAGGGGATGCGTCGAACGCTGGCGACCGTGAATTGCACGAACATGTCGGCGGAGCGCGCGCCGATGTCGAACGAGACCAGCAAGAGTTGGCCCGACTGCGCGCCCGCCACGCCGACCTGGAGCGCCAGATTGAGGTCGTCGCCGGCGAGACCCAGAACCTCGAACGCGAACTGCTGCAGAAGCTCGCGTCGTGGCGCAAGCTCGATGATGCCAATGTGCGTGTCGAGGACGTGCTGCCGCAGTTGCGCGCCGTGACTGGTTCGCTGACCTACCGCTTGGTCCACGGCGTGTTGCACATCGGCAACCGGGTGCTCGGCGTGCTGTCGCTGCGCTTCCTGCGCCGCTGAGTTGGCGTTCAGGTCGTGCGCACGAGCCCGAGCGACCGCCGCTCGAACAGCACCGACAACCGCGCGTCGCGTTGCCGCCATTCGTCGACGGCGCGCCGGCAACCGGAGTAGGACGAGTAGTCGTCGAACACCACGATGCCGCCCGCCGCCAGTTTCGGCGCGATGCGGTCGATGCACACCCGCACCGAGTCGTACCAATCGCAGTCGATGTGGGCGAGCGCCACCGGGCCGTCGGGATGCAGCGTCGCTTCGAACAGGCCGGGAACGCAGCGCACCGTGCCGAGCTCGGGCTCGACGCCGAACGTGCGCAGGTTGGCCTGCACCTTGGCCAGCAGATCCCGTTCGTAGCCGTAGTAGGGGTCGCCGCCGATGCCCGGCGACGAACCGGACGCGATCACCGCGAAGCGCGCGTGCGCATCCTCGCCGTCGTTCGCGGAGGGGGCCGGGATCAAGCCGAACACGTCGTGCAGGTCGAGGGGCGTCGCGGTCGCCTTCATCTTCGCCAGCAGGATCGCCGAGCCACCGAGTGCGACGCCGGCTTCGAGCCAGCGACCGACGACCTTGCCGGTGCGCACCCGCAGCGCCGCTTCGGCCAGGTTCTCGAGTTTGGGCGGGCCGCAGTACGACATGCGGGCCGTGCGGATCTCGGCGATCCACTGCGACACCTGCGCGGGCTCCGGAATCGCTTCCGGGCGTCGTCCCGTGAACAGGCGACGCAGGCTGTCGAGCAGGGGCTTCATCGCGGCAGGGAATCGACGAATCGGCGCATGGTCGGGAACAGGGCGCGGGCCCGAGCGCGCACCCGTTCGAAATCGAAGTCGCGGTGCGCGTGCAGAGTGTCGGGTTGGCACAGCGGGAAGTCGAGGGACTCGGCGATCCCGGCGGCGCGGCCGTCGACCGGCACGAGCCAACTGCGCTTGGCCTGGCTGAGGCAATGCAGGTGCGCGTGCAGGCGGGTGCCAACGTGCACGTCGACCGTGCGGTAGAACGCGAGCAGCGCGTCGGCGGAGTCCGGTGCGGCGATCCGGAAGCCGCGCCGCACGGCGTACTGGCGCAACCGCTGGCAGGGATCGAGCCGTTCGGGGGCGACGGGCCAGAAGCGGTGCCGTAGCAGCTCTCCGCGGGTCGGCGGGGACCAGTTCTGGTGCAGCACCAGCGTGCGGCGGGTGCGCGGCCAGGTCGCCGCGGCGTGGTCGATGATCGCCGTCTCGCGGGCGAAGAAGTCGTCGCGTTCGGTCGGCGTCACGGCGACGTGGTTCGCGCGCTCCGCGAACGGCTGGCCGTCGAGCAGTGGTTGGTCGAACACGACCGGGCACCCGGTCATCAGCAGTTGCGGCGCCAGCTGCGGCAATTCGCGCGCCAGCAACGCCACGGTGTGCGGGCAACGCCACGACGAGAACGCGATGCGCTCGTGCATCGCCACGAGCAGTTCCTTCGTCGTCGCCGACAACCGTTCGCTGTGCCCCGGTGCGCCATGCAGACCGACGCCGAACGGCACGAGCCGCAGCGTCGAGGCGCGCAACCGCGCCGCGGTGAAGCCGGGCCAGATCGTCCAGTTCTCAGCGAGCTGGTTTGCGCCCGCGAGCACGACGGCGGGTGTCGCAGCCAACGTTGCTTCGGCAGCGGCGGGCACGGTCACGCGCGGCGAGAACGTGTGCGTGGCGGCGAACGCACCGAGGCGCCGTTCGATCGCGCGCAGGATGAAGCCGTCGCCGAGGTTGCACACCTTGCGCCCCGCCAGCTCTTTGGGGATCGGGTACGGCGTCAACACGCCATACGGGCACGCGATAGCGGCGGCTGCCATCAGCGCAGTCCTTCGCCGGAACCCGGACTGCGCATGCGCATGGGCAACGAAGGCATCGCATCGGGGCGATCGCGGTTCGCGAGCAGGGCGTCGCTGGCCTCGAGCAGCATGGCGATCATGAACCGTTCCTTCGCCGCCAGCGGCGTGCGCGCGATCGCCGACCAGTCGACGAACGGTTCGAGTCGGGCGCGTGCGTCGGCGAGCTCGGCGGAGTGCAGGCAACGGTCGAACGCGGTCGTGAGGCCAGGGCCGAGCCACGTGCTCCACAGGTCGACCGTGCCGGCGGCGCCGAACTTCGGGCGCAGCGCGATGCGCTCGGGCAGCGCGCCCGCGAACGCTTCGCCGAGCGCCACCTTCTCACGTCGCCCGGGGCCCTCCGGCGGGAGCAGCTTGCGCGCGACAGGCAGCGCCGCACTCGCCTGCAGCACGGAGCGGTAGAGGAACGGCACGCGCGCCTCGACGCCGTGCGCCATGAACATCCGATCGACGCGCAGCAATTGGCTGTGCTGGAGTTGGGTGTCGAGGTCGAACGCTTGGAACGCGGCGAGCGGGTCGGGCATGGCGTGCGCCCGGCGCACGTATTCGTCGCGGGTCGCCTGCATGCGCTGCTCGGCGAGGTGTTGCAGCTGGGGACGCAGGCACGCGAGCAGTGTGCGTTGGGCGCGGCGGTTGCGATAGGCGTCGAACACTCGCCCCGGATCGGCGGCAGCCTCCGGCGTCAGCGCCAGGCGATACCACGGATAGCCGCCGAACAGTTCGTCGGAGCCTTCGCCGACCAACACCACCTTGCAGCCGGAAGCTCGCACGGCGGCGGCGAGGGCGAAGCCGGGCAACGCGTTGACGTTCGCGATCGGTTCCTCGAGGTGCCAGGCGACCGCGCGCAGCCACTCGACGACGGAACCGTGGTCGAGTTGAGCGAGATGGTGGGTGAGCCCGAGCTTGCGGCTTAGCAGCGTGGCGTGTTCGACCTCGGGATCGCCGTCCGTGGCGAGGGTGAACGTGTAGGCATGCAGATCGGGAACATGCGCCTTCGCCGCGGCAGTGACGATGCTCGAGTCGAGGCCACCGCTGAGCGCGGCGGCGACCGGCACGTCGGCGATCATGTGGTCGCTGACTGAGGCTTCGATAGTGGCCCGCAGCGACGCCGCATCGGGTTCGGCCACCGGCTTGAGCCACGCCTGGTCCTTCTTCCACAGGATGCGCGACTGTTGCCGCAGGGCGCCGCCGTCAGTGCGCCCGTAGGTGCGCTGCGTCCCCGGCGGCAGGAAGTGCACGCCGGCGTAGAACGAGCGGTCCTGCATCGGGAAACCCCACTGCAAGAGATCGACAAGCACGTCCGGTTCCGGCGCCAGCGTGTGCAACGCCGCGATCGGCTTCACTTCGCTGGCGAAGACGAGCGTGCCGTCGCGCTCGAGCATGCACAGCGGCTTGATGCCGAACTCGTCGCGGGCGAGGTGCAGGCACTGTTCGCGTTCGTCCCACAGCGCCAGTGCGTACATGCCACGCAACCGTTCGAAGAACGCAGTGCCGTGCTGGCGGAAGCCGCGCGCGATGACTTCGGTGTCGCTGCCGGTGGAGAACCGCACGCCGAGGGCCTCGAGCTCGCGGCGCAGTTCGCGGAAGTTGAAGATCTCGCCGTTGAACACGAGCTGGCAGTCGGGCCCGGTGAACGGCTGGTTGCTGCGCGGATCGAGGTCGAGGATCGACAGCCGGGCGTGGCCGAGGGCCAGGCCATGTTCGGGCCGGTACGCGAGGCCGAGCGAGTCGGGGCCGCGGTGGGCGATGCGTTGCAGCGCGCGCTCCGTCGCGTCACGCGGCGGCAGTTTGCGAGCCGTGAAGATGCCGAAGATGCCGCACATCGTTCAGGTTTCGTCGGCGGCCGCCGGATCGGGGTCATCCACCGGCGCCGGTCCGTCGCACGGCGAAGCGCCGGCGCTGGTCCACGACCGTGGCTGGAAGTAGGTGCAGTGGGCAGCACCGCCGCCGTCCTGCACGACGACGCGCACGTCGTCGACGACGTCCAGGATGTCGTGCAGAGCACCCGTCGACACGCTGAGCTTGAGTCGGTAGGTGCCCGGGCGCAGACCCGCGTGGGGCAGTGCCAGCGTGACCGTGCAGTCGCCCTCCGGCAGGCGCCACCAGCCATGGTCACGGCTGGACATCAGGAACTGCACCGTCTCACCGGGTTGATGCACCAGATCGAACAGCATCACGTTCACGCTGACCGGTTCGATGGTCGCACGCGCGTGCAAGGCGACGACCAGTTCGGCCGGTTTGCTGCTGCGCCAGTGGTCGCTGTCGGCGCCGCCGATGGAGAAGCGAACGCTGCGCACGGCCACTGCCCTATCGCGATCGGCAGGACGTTCCTGCAGGGCCGCGGCCTGATTCTGGTTGGCAAGCGTGGCGCCGCGCACCGTGTCTTCGTCGTATTTCTTCAACACCTCGCGGGCGGGACCGAAGGCCGCCTGCCGTCCTGCCTTCAGGTAGAGGCACTCGTCGGACAACGCCTCGACCAGCACCGGACTGTGCGATACCAGCAGCAGCGAGGTGCCCTTGCGGCGCAGTTCGTTGATCGTGTTGCGGCACTTCACGCGGAAGCGCGCATCGCCGACCGACAGCACTTCGTCGACGATCAGGATCGACGGGTTGGTGTGCACGGCACAGGCGAACCCGAGCCGGGCCTGCATGCCCGAGCTGTAGGTGCCGAGCGGCGCGTCCATCGCGTCGTGCAGTTCGGCGAAGTCGACGATCGCGTCGTAACGCGCACGGATGTCGCGTTCGGACACGCCGAGCAGGGCGAGGTTGAGGAACACGTTCTGCCGCCCCGACAGCACCGGCTTGAAGCCGGCGCCGAGCGCCAGCATCGGCGCTACGCGACCGGTCACGTGCACGCGGCCGAGCGACGGCCGCAGGATGCCGCACACCATGCGCAACAGGGTGGTCTTGCCGCTGCCGTTGTTGCCGATGATGCCGATCGAGCGGCCGGCGCGCAGCGTGAACGACACGTCGCGCACCGCCCAGAACTCGCTCTCGCGCAGCGTGTCGTCGCTGGTGCGGCCGAGCAGCAGGCGGCCGATGTCGCGCGCGCCGTAGACGAACGAACGCTTCAGCGAGCGGGCGAACTTCTTCGCCACGCCCTCGACCCGGACGACGACGTCGTCGGCCATCAGCGGCCTCCGAGCAGCATGCGCTCGATCAGGATCGGGGCGACGGCGCGCACGAGCGCCAGACCCGCGATGGTGGCGACGAGGCCGATGCCGAGCACCGACGTGAACAACACCGGCTGCGCTAGCGCTTCGCCGGCGGCGGCCTGCCGCGCGGCTTCCATCAGCGGCGACACCGGATTGCAGCGCACGATCATCGCGAAGGCCGAGTCGCCCTGCGGCTGGTACATCGCCGGCGTCAGGAACAGGCCGTAGCCGAGCAGCAGCTTGATCGTCTGCTGCAGGTCGGCGAACAGTTGCGTGAATGGCATCAGCAGCGCACCGATGCCGAGCCCGAGCAGGACGGCGCCGTAGAACGCGACCGGCACCAGCAGCACGCCGTACACGTCGATGCCGGCAACGGCGGCGACGAACACCAGCGCCGCCACGAGGCGCACCGCGGTCGTGATCAGCGACTCGTAGAGTTGCGACAACACGATCGCGGCGCGCGAGAAGTGCACGCGGGTCAGGTAGCTGCGCGCGCCTTCGAACGCCTGGTGCGGCACTTCGATCGCTTCCGCGAACACCTGCCACAGCAGCGTGCCGAGGAACACCGACACGCTCTGCGGCAGGGTCCCGGCACTCGGCACGACCACGCCCGCTTCGCTGGCCAGCGTGACGCCACCGGTGATCAGCAAGGCCGGCGCCACCATCCAGAAGTAGCCGAGGAACGATTTGCGGTACTTGGCGGCGATGGTGCGGCGGAAGATGCGCCACGACAGCGACAGGGCGTCGCCAGCTCCGGCGAACGGGTTCATTCGTCGGACTCCGCGGTGGTGGTGGCGGTGGGGTGCGGGGCAGCGGCCTCGGCGGCGATCGCCTGCCGCAAGCGCTCGCCCGCCTCTTGCAGTGCCCGGCGCCGACGCCATGGCAACCAGCGCGTGTCGGGCTCCAGGAACGTCGACCAGAACGGTTCCATCAGTCGCTTGCGCTGGCCCTTGAAGTGCAGCACGAGCTTGTCCGGCAGGCCGTCGGCGATTGCCGCGAGCTGGTTGTCGGGCGAGAAGTTCCAGACTTCGCACGGCAGCAATCGGATGCGACAGCCGTCGCGTTCGACCAGCGTGTGCTTGTGGATTTCGCGGTAGGGGATGCCCACCAGTTCCTGCAGGGCGAGCTGATCGCCGTACCAGCCGGCGTTGTCGCCCGTGGCGTGGCGTTGCCGGTAGGCGTCCAGGAAGCGGCGATAGAAAGCCTTGCCGACTTCGGGCCGGCGATTGTGCAGCACGATCAGGCCGCCGTTGATCGGCATCGTCTTGTTGATGCGCCAGGTCAACGCGACGTCGAAGTCCTCGGCGAACAACGGTTGCATCGAACCGCGCAGCAGGATGTCGGAGTCGAGCAACACCAGCGGCCGCGCGAAGTCGCTGGCTTCTACGCAGGCGAGTTGCGCCAACGAACGCGACAGCATCAGGCGGCTGTGGTCGACCGGCAGATCGAGCCGACGAACCGGGCCGCCGACGCCGTGCACGTGCGTCGCCTTGGTCGTGAGCAAGGTGCAGCGGGCGCCGCGATGGAACATGCGGGCCGACCGGAACAGCTGGTCGAGCATCCGCATGTAGCCCTGCGATTGCAGGTTTGCATTGGGATGGGCGCCGCCAAGCCCCGCCGGGCGATCGGCGTGGAAGCTGACGAACTCGGGGGCTCGGGGCGTGCTGGCCAAGTCAGGGCGCGGCAGGATACCGGCGCGGCTCGCCAAGTTCCCGCTGCGCCACGGCAGAACGCAGGAAGTCTGCGTAGGTCCCGGCGATCGCCTCCAGCGTGTAGAGCCGGCGCGTGTCCAGAAAGCTGCGATGCACCTGCAGGCGCGTCTCGTACGGCAGCAGCTCGACGATGCGGTCTTCGAGTTCGCGTTCGGTCGCGAAGAACCGCACCTCGCCGTTGTTGGTCTCCTTGTAGGCGAGCTCGGAGTCGTTGACGACGCACGGCAGCGCCGCGCCGTAGAAGTTCGCCAGCTTGACGTTCGACTTGTAGCGATGGGCGAGGGTGCTGGCGTGCACGCCGCCGCGGGCGGCAAAACCGATGTCGAGGTCGCGGAAGTCGGTCGGGTTGACCACGAACTGCAGGCCGTGGCGGGCGCAGATGCGTTCGATCACCGCCTGCCACGGCCCCAGGTACTCCGGTTCGCCCTGGTAGCCGACGAAGCGAGCGCGCTCGCGCACTTCGATCGGCTCCATGCCGGGCCAGTAGTGGTGGTAGATCGTGGTCGGATTCGGCACGAGATCGCCGAGGTCCTCGCACATCGTGCGGTTTGGAAAGATCACGCCGTGCACCGGCAGGTCGCGCACGAACTCCCGAAACCACGCGCGGATCGCCGGCAAGTCGCGGTAGCGCAGCCCATCGGCGGGCTGCGCCCAGCAATCGACCACGTCGTAGACGGTGGTCTTGCCCATCGCCTTCAGCAACTGCAGGCGCGACCGGAACGGCCGCTTCACCGCGCAGAAGATGTCGTGGTGGACGATGTCGTACGGTTCGAGATCGCCAGTCGAATGCCACTCGGGCCTGGCCGTCGCCACCTGCTTCGCGCGGATCTTCCAGCTGCCCATCGTGGGCACGCCGAAGAAGCAGGTTCTCTCCGAAGTCGACTTCACGCGCTCACTCTAGCGCCGCAAGCGAGCCATCAATACGGGCTGTCGAGCATGTCCCAGATGATCTGTTCGACATCGGGCTGGCACTTGCCGGTCAGGTGCTGCACGGGGGCGCCCTTGCCTTCGATGTGCGCGGCGATTGCCGGCAGGTCCGCTGCGGTGACCTTGCTGTAGAAGATCTTGTCGGGATACAGCGTGACGTTGATGCCCTGGTCGCAGGCGCCAAAGCAGGGGTAGCGGCGGATCTTGATGCGTTCCTGGTTGGGATCGAACACCTTGATCAGGTCGCGCAGCTTGTCGAAGAGGTCGCCGCCGCCCTTCTCGGTGCAGTCGCCACCTTCGCAGACGTAGCAGAGTCGGTTGGTCATGGTCGGACTGGAAATGCGAACGGTCCACGCGCGGGCGTGGACCGTGGGTACAGGTGCGTAGCTCGCCGCGCGTGGGCGCGGCGAACGGTCAGGTCAGCTTCACGTACTCGAACTCGATCGGCTTGTCGTTCACGCCCTGTTGCGGCGGCGCGATGTAGTTCGCGAACTGGCCGGGCTTGGTGACCTTCACCATGCACGAGTTCACGTAGTCGCGGTCGGCCTGCGTCGGCAGCCAGGTGGTGTGGTGGTGCGTCCAGGTGGCCTCGTCGATCGGTTCGCCCTGCGGGTTGAACTTGAAGCCGGCGTAGACGCCCTGGTAGCGGTGGAACTTGCGATCCGGGAGCGCGATGCGCTGCTGCACGCCCAGCTTTTCGAGCTCGCGGTTCCACCGTTCGACGATGCGCTTGCAGTCGGCGATGTAGGCGTCGAGCAGCACCGCGTTCATCGCACGGCGCAGCGGGATGTCCTGCTTCGTCAGCTTGCCGTCTTCGGTCGGCACTTCGAGCGTGTAGGTGGCGTTGAGCGCCTTCGGATCCTTGTAGATGCCGTCGCTCTCGCGGTAGCGGCCCTTCAAGCCGTTGGCGAACGACTCGGCGGCGTTGGTGCTGTCCTCGCCGCCGAACAGGTCCATCGAGCCGGTGAACCAGAAGTTCACGTAGCGCTGGATGACGTCGAGGGGGATCGCGCCAACCTTACGCGGGTCCTTGCCCTGCTGCATCAGTTCGCCGGTGCGCTTGACGATGCGGCCAACACCGTTCTCGCCGGTCTGCAGGTGGTAGGCCTCTTCGGCGAGCATGAACTGCGTCGTGCGCGCCAGCGGGTCGAAGCTCGATTCGGCCAGCGACGCCAGTTGGTACTTGCCGTCACGGTCCATGAAGGCCGTGAAGCAGAAGAAGTCCAGCCAGTTGGTCACCGGGTAGTTGAACGCCTGCAGGATGCGCGGGTTGTCCTGGTCGCCGCTGTGGCGCTCGAGCATCGCTTCGGCTTCTTCGCGGCCGTCGGCGCCGAAGTGCGTTTGCAGCAGGTACACCATCGCCCACAGGTGGC
>SXPB01000150.1 GCA_005776475.1 Planctomycetia bacterium | reverse complement strand
GATCATCACGAACTGCATCGTGATGGGCCGACTCGAGGCCTACGCGATGAGCAACCCGCCGTGGCGAAGCTTCCTCGACGGCATCGGCAACGGGCTCGGCTACGCGTGGATCCTCGTCGTCATCGGCACCGTTCGCGAGATCCTCGGCTCCGGCAAGCTGCTCGGCCATCAGATCGTGCCGCAGGCGCTCTACGACGCCGGCTACGTCAACAACGGGCTGATGGTCTTGGCACCGGGCGCCTTCATCCTGCTCGGCGTCATCGTCTGGGTGCAACGCTCGATCTCGGGCTACGTGGAGAAATGAACGATGTTCGCCTTCCAAGCCAACCCTGATTCGTTCGGCTCGCTGGTCGACCTGCTGCTCAAGGCGATCTTCAGCGAGAACATCCTGCTCGCCTACTTCCTCGGCATGTGCAGCTACCTGGCCGTGTCGAAGCGAGTCGACTCGGCGGTCGGACTCGGCATCGCCGTGGTGTTCGTGCAGGTGCTGACCGTGCCGATGAACTGGGCCTTCCAGCACTACATCCTGGCGCCCGGCGCCCTGGCGTGGGCCGGCTTGCCCGACACCGACCTCGGCTACCTGCAGTTCCTGACGTTCATCGCCAGCATCGCTGCGGTGACCCAGGTCGTCGAGATGGCGGTCGACAAGTGGAGTCCCAAGCTCTACGCCTCGCTCGGCATCTTCCTGCCCCTGATCGCGGTGAACTGCGCCATTCTCGGCGGCTCGTTGTTCATGGTGCAGAAGGAGTACACATTCACTCAGTCGGTGGTCTACGGCGTCGGTTCCGGCGTGGGCTGGGCGCTGGCCATCGTCAGCATGGCGGCGATCCGCTGGAAGATCCGCACCGCCAACGTTCCCGCCCCGCTACGTGGTCTGGGCATCACGTTCATCACCACCGGACTCGTGGCGATGGCCTTCATGACCTTCAGCGGCATCCAGGCATTCGTACCGTGAGGAGACCGTGATGTTCCTTTCCGTCGCCATTGGTGTCGTCGCGCTCACGTCGGTCATCACCCTGCTGGTGGTGCTTCTGATGCTGTGCGAACAGAGGCTCGTCCGGAAGGGCAGCGTCAAGCTGCTCATCAACGGCGACGCGCAGAAGTCGCCGACGGTCCCGATCGGCAGCAACCTGTTGATCGCGCTGTCGGCGCAACAACTGTTCCTGCCTTCCGCTTGCGGCGGCAAGGGCTCCTGTGCGATGTGCAAGTGCCAGGTGCTGGAGGGTGGCGGCGAAATCCTGCCGAGCGAGCGCACGCACATCTCGCGCCCCGAAGCCAAGGCCGGGTGGCGTCTCGCGTGCCAGGTCAAGGTGCGCGGGCCGATGACGATCAAGGTCCCCGAAGCGGTGTTCGGCATCCGCAAGTGGGACTGCACCGTGCGCAGCAACCGCAACGTCGCCACGTTCATCAAGGAACTCGTGGTCGAGCTGCCGCCAGGCGAGACCATCGCCTTCAAGTCGGGCGACTACATCCAGATCGACGTGCCCCCCTACCAAGGGCTCAAGTACTCCAGCTTCGACGTCGAACCCGAATACCGGCCCGATTGGGACCGGTTCAAGTTCTGGGACCTCGTCGCCAACAACCCGAGCCCGTGCTTCCGCGCCTACTCGATGGCCAACCACCCGGCCGAGGGCAACATGGTGATGCTCAACATCCGCATCGCCACGCCGCCGCCAAAGCAGATGACGCTGCCGCCGGGCATCTGCTCGAGCTTCGTCTTCTCGTGCAAGAAGGGCGACAAGATCTCGATCTCGGGCCCCTACGGCGAGTTCCACATCAAGGAGACGCAGCGCGAGATGGTCTACATCGGGGGCGGTGCCGGCATGGCCCCGCTGCGCAGCCACATCCTCCACCTGTTCCATACCCAGAAGACCACGCGCAAGTTAAGCTTCTGGTAAGGCGCGCGCAGCAAGCGCGAGATGTTCTACACCGAGGACTTCGAGGCGATCGAGCGGCAGTTCCCGAACTTCACCTACCGCGTCGCTCTCAGTGAGCCGATGCCCGAAGACAACTGGGAAGGCTTCAAGGGATTCATCCACCAGGTGGTGTTCGAGAACCACTTGAAGAAGCACAAGAATATCGACGAAGTCGAGTTCTACCTGTGCGGACCGCCCATGATGAACACCGCCGTGCAGAAGATGCTCGGCGATCTCGGCGTCGAGCGGGACATGATCGCCTTCGACGACTTCGGCAACTGAGAGGCTGAGAGAAAACCATGACACAGCCTCTCAGCGTGCTTCTGGTGGCCGCCGACGCGGCCACGCAGAGAGTTCGAAACCGATTGTTTCTCACTCTCTGAGCGGCTGGCCAACTGTGGCTGCCACCCGCTGCCTGCCCTTGCTGTGGTGCGCCATCGCCGCAACGGCGGCGGGCTGCACACCCGAGGGCGATGCCCTTCGCGTGTTGTCGGGCACCGCCATGGGGTCCGTGTGGGAGGTCAAGTGGCATGGCTCCGCATCACCGCCCGCCGTGACCGAGGCAGTGCACGCCGAACTCGGCGCCGCCGACCGCACGTTCAGCACCTGGGGCGCCGACAGCGAGCTGTCGCGCTTCAACGCGCACCGCAGCACCACGCCCTTTCCCGCGAGTGAGCTGCTGCGGCGAGCCGTCGCGCTCGGACTGCAGCTCGCAGAGATTTCGGACGGCGCTTTCGACCCGACCGTCAAGCCACTGACCGACCTCTACCGCGCGGCCAAGGCCGCACCGACGGCAACGTTCGACAGTGCCGCCTTGGCGGCGGCCCGCGCACGCGTCGGCTGGCGGCACCTGCACATCGTCAGCACCGGACTCGTCAAGGATCACGCCGAACTCGAACTCAGCCTCGACGGACTCGTCGCCGGCCTCACCGCCGATCGCATGGGCGAACGGCTGCGCACGCTCGGAGTCACCGGCTACATGCTGCAGATCACCGGCGAAGTGCTGTGCCACGGGTGCAAGCCCGACGGCTCGCCATGGCGCATCGGCATCGTCGACCCCGAGGCGTCAGAGCCGGGTCACGAGGCCTCGATGCTGATCGTGCCGCTGCTCGACAACGCACTCTGCACCAGCGGCGACTACCGCAACTTCGTCGTGCAGGACGGCAAGGTTCGCGGGCACATCTTCGATCCTCGCACAGGCGACGCTCCGGCACATGGCGTCGTCAGCGTGTCGGTGCTGGCACGCTCGTGTGCCCTGGCCGATGGCCTTGGCACGGCGCTGTTCGTCGCCGGGCCGGCCGACGCCGCTGCCATGCTCCGGCGCAGCGCCGAGCCCGATGCCAGTGCCTGGTTCGTGATCGCCGACGCCGACGGCACCTTGCGCAGCGCGGCGATCGGCTGGCCCGAGGCGTTTGCCCTCGATGGGCGGCGCTTGTCCGCGCCCGAACCGCCGGCGGCGGAACGCGCGCTCGCCGAGGCAGCCCTGGCGACCGCTGCAGCTGCGTCCCCCCGATCCCCTGGCGACTTCGCCGCCGCGATCGGCCGATGCTTCGCCCCCTTCCATCGCTACCGCGACGCGCTCGCGACCTATTCGCGCGCTCTCGAACTGCATCCGGACGAACCGCACCTGTTGCGCGATCGGGGCCAGTGCTGGATCACGCTGCGCGACTTTGCCGCCGCCGAACAAGACCTCGCGCGCGCCGCCGCGGTCTTGCGCGGCGGGCCCGACGACAGCCAGCCCGAACGGGTGGCGAGTCCGCCGACGCCCGGGACGCTGCAGTTCCAGGTGCACCACCACCTCGGCCTCGCGCGGTTCTTCGCTGGCAACTTCGCCGGCGCCGAAGTTGCCTTCCGCGACGGCCTGGCCGCGGCCAGGAACGACGAGCAGTCGGTTGCCGCGACCCAGTGGCTGTGGTGCACGCTGATGCGGCTGGGCCGGCGAGCCGACACGGGGCCGCTGCTCGCTGCCATCGGCGCCGGCATGGACGGCGTCGCGAACCAGACGGACTTCCAACTCTGCCGGCTCTACCGGGGCGATCTCGGCGCGGCCGGACTCGGCGCGGCAGCAGCGAGCAACCCCGAACTGGCGTTCGGTCTGGCCCACTACGAACTGGTCCTCGGCGACCGCACCAAGGCCGAGGCGGCATTGCGGCAACTGGCCCATGCCGAGGCCTGGTGGGCCCTCGGCGTCATTGGCGCCGAGGTCGAGCTCCAACGCCCCTCGACGCAATGATTGCATCGCGAACCTTCGCCCACCTGCGCGCATTGCCGGCGGCGCAGTAGACTCCCGCCCGGCTGGGGAACCAGCCGCAACCCAAGGACCACCATGCTCAGTGTCCGGTCGATACTCGCAGAAAAGGGCCGTGTGATCTTCCAGGTGCCGCCAGACGCCACGGTGCTGGATGCACTGCGCGAGATGGCAACGCGCAACTGCGGCGCCTTGCTGGTGATGGACCAGGGACGCCCGGTCGGCATGGTTTCGGAGCGCGACTACGCACGCAAGGTCGTGTTGATGGGGCGCGTGTCCTCACACACGCTCGTGCGCGAGATCATGGACGCGGACGTCGTCAACGTGCCGATCCATCTCAGCGTCGACCAGTGCATGGCGCTGATGACCCAGTACCGGAGTCGCCATCTGCTGGTGCGCGACGGCGATCAACTGGCCGGCGTGATCTCGATCGGCGACGTGGTCAAGGCGATGATCAGCGACCAGCAATCGACGATCGCGCAGCTCCATCAGTACATCACGGGTGGATGAGCCGCGGCGCCCGGCCCCTCAGCACTTGTCGGGCTCCGATCCGCCGGCCTCGGTGCTACGGCCAGCGGGAACCGCGTTGTCTTCACCGTCGATACCGGACCCTTGGCCACGATCGGCGACGCCGGCGTGGCGGCACGGAGAACCTGCGGTAGCGCGGGTGCGCCGGCTCTACACCGCGTGGGCCGCCGCCGAACCGGGGCGGTAACAGGAAGCCAGACTCGCGACCTGGCTCGCGAAGTTCGCGCCGGCGAACGGTGGCGGCGGCAAGCAACCGCACGGCATCCGCGAGCAGCTACTCGCCGAACATGCTGTCCAGGAAGCCCAGGTCGTTGAACTTCGACTTCGCACTGGTGCGACCGAAGCGCACCACCAGCAGCTTCTGCGAGGGCATCAGGTAGAGCTTCTGGTCGTACATGCCCGCCGCCGTCACGGTGTCGGCCGGGATCCGATCGTTGTGGCGATGCGCGCGCGCGCCGATGAGCCAGAAGTTGAGGCCGTACTCCGGATTGGCCTTGCTGCCGACAAAGCACTCGGCGAAGTGCTCCTTCGGCACGATCTGCTTGCCGTCGTGCTTGCCGCCATCGAGCACGAGCAGCCCGAACTTGCCCCATTCGCGCGCCGTCATGAAGGCGCCGTAGGGCAACGCCGGATTGCCTTCGGCATCGCGCAGCCACAACGTGAACTTGCAGTCGATCGGGTCGAGCACTCGCTCCTGCAGGTAGGCGACGAAGTCCTTCGGCTGCGGACGTTCCTCGGTCGACGCCTTCGCCAGCTTGCGCCGCATCACCTCGCCGAACACCATCAGGTGGTTCGAACCGTACTGGAAGCGCTGTCCCGGCGCCGTCTTGCCTTCGCACGCCACTGCAGCGGCGTACTTGTCGCGTGACTTCGCCGAGTGCAACTCGGAGTCGATGTTGGCAAGGCCGCTGGTGAAGTTGAGCAGGTGCCGGATCGTGATGCGTTCGCGGAGCTTGTCCCCCTGCCACTCGGTGATCGTCTCGCTGACCTTCTCGTCGAGTTGCAGCAGACCTTCCTGCTGCGCAATCAGCGCGACGATCGGGGCGAACGACTTGGTGCCGCTGAAGATGTGCTGCGGCGTCTCCTGCTTGTGGCCGTTCTGGTACTGCTCGAACACGAGCTTGCCGTCTTCGTAGACCAGCACCGCGAGCCCCGCGTTGTCGGCCGAGTATTTGGCCGCCGCCGCCAAGTCCGGCTTCTGCGCCAGCAACGGCAACGGCAGCATCGCGGCAAGAACCAACCAGGCATGACCAGGGGCGCGCATGGCGGGAATCATGCCATCGGCAACGCGCCTTTGCGCGCACGTGCAGTCACCCAGGACGTTGACGTCGTGGCAGCAGCCAGTCGGCTACTGCACGACCACGCGGAAGTGCGACGTGAACCGCACCGGTGCGCGGTACTGCTCGAGCAGGCCTTGCAGGTAGAGGGGCAAGCCGACCAGCGACGGAGCCGACGGCACCGCAAACGCGAACGTGCATTGCCCGGAGTTCGCGAACACGATGTCCTCGAAGAACGCGTAGCCGAGCGACAGGTCCAGCCACAGAGTGCCGAATCCTGGGATCGCCGCCGGCGACGGCAAGGCTGCGGCGGCGATGGCGACGCGCGCGGTGTGGTGCAGGGTTGCGTAGCCGGGCTCGCTCACCATCCGCACGTTCCAGGTCTGCCCGATCACCGGTTGACCCGGCACCAGGTCGCGGTGGCGATTCACCGCGAGTCGCGCCTGGCCCGCCGAGTCGGCGACGAGCAGGTCGATGTCCCCATCGCCATCCAAGTCGCCGCCGCTGAGCTTCGGCACCCCCACGCTCGTCAACGACAACCGCGACGGCGCCAGGGCGAAGTTGCCCGCACCATCGTTGACCGCGAGTTGCACGGATGCGGTGAGGCTGGAGTAGGCGATGTCGAGGTCGAGGTCCTCGTCGACGTCGACGACAACGAACGAATGGCCCTGCACGCTGCCCGGCAGCGTGCTCGCGACAACGAAGGCGCCGTTGATGAAGCGCAGCAGCTGCGAGCCGTTCGCCGTCGACATCCACAGCTCCTGCCTGCCGTCGCTGTCGAAGTCTGCGTTGGTGATGCCCGTGCATTGCAAGGGCGCGATGCCGGGCAGCCACTGGGTCGTGACGTCGGTGAACACCCAGTTGCCGTCGTTCCGTCGCATCTGGAGGGTGTTGGGGCCGAGGAGGGCGATGTCCCGATCACCGTCCAGATCGTAGTCGGCGACCGCCAGGCCGTTTCCCGAGGGCAGCACGGTGCCAGGGCTCGGCAAGAAGACGCCGTTGCCCTGGTTGACCAGGATGATGCTGGGGAGCGACAGCACGAAGCCGAGCAACACGAGGTCGGGGTCGCCGTCGGCATCCATGTCCGCCGCGACGACGCCGAGGCTCGTCGGAATGCCTGCGGGCAAATTGGCCGTGGCGTCGACGAACGTCAGGTTGCCGACGTTGCGCCACAGGCGTCCGGGAGCAAGGTAGAGGTCGAGATCGCCGTCGAGGTCCATGTCGAACGGCACCGTCACCTGCGTAATCTGGCCAAACGGCAACCCCGGCAGGCTCGACGAGATGTCCGTGAAGCGCTCGGGGCCATCGTTGCGCAACAGCACCTGCCGCGGCATGAAGAACGGAAGCGTGCTACCGCAGGCATCGAGGTCGCCATCGCCGTCGAAGTCGGCAGACACGACCTCGAACAGGTAGTGCGCAGCCAACGCGGTCGGCGTGCGGACCACGTATTGCGCCACCTGGGTCGGCGCGTTCATGGCGACGAGGCATGCCGGCACGGCACAGCGAAGGGGGAAGAGCATGGTGATGCGGCGCAGCATACCTGAACCAGCAGCGACTCCCTCGCGCTCGTCGCCCCGTCTCCGAGTACGACCGCGACCCGTTGGCCGCCGGCGGCTACCTCTGGGCAGACACGCCGTACGGCATCGAACGGCGGCCCGACGGCGCGCGCCGACTGGAGGCGCTCGACGCGTGGGACGTCGGCCCCGGCGGTGGCTCGCGTGTGCTACGTGACGTGGCTCGACGTCGGCGTGTTCAACTCGGTGGCGTTGCCGGGACAGTCGATGCACACGATGCAGTGCGTGATCTACGAGGCCACCGGCGTGGTCGAGTATCGCTATGAGTCGATGCCGACCTCCTCGTTGAACGCGACGCTGTGGGAAGCGTGTATCTCTTGGGCGGCATGACCATGCCCGCCCTTTTTCGGTCCCTCGGCGTCGCCGCAATTGCCATGAGTGCGGTGTCGGCGCAATGCAGCAACGTCTGGCTGCCGGGTGACGGTGCAGCCGGCCTCGATTCGCAGGTCAATGTGATGACCGAGCGCGATCCCGACGGTCCCGGCCCCCTACCCGCGCAGTTGGTCTGCGGTGGCTACTTCACGACCGCAGGTGGAATCGCGGCGTCGAAACTTGCCAGCTGGGATCCGGCCACCTCCCTCTGGAGTCCGCTCGGCAGCGGCATCCCTGGCACCGGCGTCAGCAACGCGGCCTTTGCGCTGGCAACCATGCCGAACGGCGACGTGATCGCCGGTGGCTACTTCGCGGTCGCCGGCGGCGCCACGGTCAGCGGCCTCGCGCGATGGAACGGCAGCGCCTGGTCGGCGTTCGGTGGCGGTAGCAACGGCGGCGTGTTCGCACTCGCCGTGATGCCGAACGGCGACCTCATCGCAGCCGGCCGCTTCACGAACATCGGCGGCACCGCCGCCAACAGCATCGCGCGCTGGAACGGCACGCAATGGTCGCCGCTCGGCAGCGGATTCAACGACGACGTGGTGACGCTGGTGGTGATGCCGAACGGCGACGTGGTCGCCGGCGGGCGCTTCACGACGGCCGGTGGCCTGACTGCTGGCCGGATTGCGCGTTGGAACGGCACTTCCTGGTCGAATCTCGGTGGCGGCTGCGACGGCCAGGTCCGCGCCCTCGCCGTGCTGCCGAACGGCGACCTCGCCGTCGGCGGTCTGTTCTTCAGCGCCGGTGGCGCCAACATCCCCTACCTCGCGCGTTGGAACGGCACCACATGGTCGGCGTTCGGCAGCGGCGTCGATGACTGGGTGCTATGCCTCGCGACGATGGCGAACGGCGATCTGGTCGCCGGTGGCTTCATCGAGTTGGCCGGTGGCGTCGCGGTGCGAGGTCTCGCGCGTTGGAACGGAGCGAACTGGTCGCGGTTCGTGCCAGCGGGCGGCCACACCCAAGGCACGCCGAACGTCCTGCTCGCGCGAAGCGATGGCACGCTCGCGGTCGGCGGCAACTTCTGGTCGATCGACGGCACCCCAGCCGACCACGTGGCGATCTGGACCGGCAGCAACTGGGCGGCGACCGCACCTGGCACCAACGCGCCGGTCTACGCACTGGCGCAGCTCGACGACGGCAGCCTGCTCGCCGGCGGCGTGTTCCAGACCATCGATGGCGTGCCGGCCAATGCGATCGCGCGGCGCGCCAACGGCGTCTGGGGCCCGCTCGGCACTGGCGTTGACGCCACCTACGGCGGCACGGTCTATTCGATCGCCGCGCTGCCCGGCGGCAACGCAATCGTCGGCGGCAGCTTCAGCAGCGCCGGCGGGCTCGCCGCGAACAACATCGCGCGCTGGAACGGCACGGCCTGGTCGCCGCTCGGCGCGGGGCTCAACGGCGTGGTGAATGCCGTAGTCGTGATGCCGAACGGTGACCTCGTGGCCGGCGGCACTTTCCAACAGCCGGCGGTAGCACTGGCGCGCTGGAACGGCAGCAGCTGGTCGCAGATCGGCGGCGGCCTGTCGAGCGGCATCTTCCTGACGAACCACGTGAACGACCTCGCCGTGCTCCCAAACGGCGATCTCGTCGCCACCGGCACGTTCCAGTTCGCCGGCGGCGTCTTGGTCAACAACATCGCGCGCTGGGACGGCAGCACCTGGCACGCACTCGGCAGTGGACTCAGCGGCAGCGTGTTCGGAGTGCGCGGCGATTCGTTGCTTGCGTTGCGCAACGGCGATGTCGTGGTCGGCGGCAGCATGGCTGTCGGCGCATCGCAGTTCGTGGGGCGATGGAACGGCACGGCGTGGTTTGGCTTTGGCACCGGCTTGTCAGGAGCGCCGGGCAGCATGCTCGAACTGCCGAACGGCGACCTCGTCGTGGGTGGCTTCTTCACCAACGCCGGGGCTGGGCCCGTCAACAACATCGCGCGTTGGAACGGCACCGCCTGGGGCCCGTTCGGCAGCGGCACCGCGGGGCCAACCTTCAACTCCGGATCGGTCCTCGCGATGGTGCCCGCGGCGAACGGCGACCTCGTGCTCGGCGGCGACTTCTCGAAAGCGGGCGGGCAGGTGTCGGTCTATCTCGCGCAACTCTCTACCACGTGCCCCGCGACGGCCGCCCATGTCGGCAATTCGTGCGCCGGCTCGGTCGGCCCGATCCGGGTGCAAGCACTGACGCTGCCGTGGACGGGATCGCAGCTGCGCACGCGCTGCACCGGTTGGTCGCCGCCGACGCTCACCGTGGTGGTGGACGGATTTGGCGCCCAGGCGGTGCCGCTCGCACCCGCGTTGCCGGCCGCGGCCAATTGCGCGCTGCTGGTCACGCCCGACATCGTCGCGTTGGCGCTGGCGTCGTTCGGCACCAGCGATCATACGCTCGCCCTGCCGAACTCGCCGGCACTCGTCGGCGGCGTCTTCTACCAGCAATGGCTGCCGTGCGATCTCGACGCCCAGGGCAACATCGTTACGGTCGCGGCGAGTGCGGCGCTGCAATTCGTGGTCGGCGCGTTCTGACGCACCCTGAAGTTCGCCGGCAGGCGGCGACTGCACGACCACGCGGAAGTGCGACGTGAACCGCACCGGTGCGCGCAACTGTTCGAGCGGGCCTTGCAGGTAGAGGGGCAGGCCGACCAGCGGCGGCCGCGAGCCGCGACGCACACTGGCACGCATCCGCGTTGCGAGCCGAGGTCCCGAACCAACCGGAACCCGCTCCGGCGATCGCTGCCGCGGACGCACATCCGCGTCCAACAAGTCGCACGAACTGGTATCCGCTCGAATTCGCCAGGTTCGCCCCGACGAGCACACCGCTCGCCATCGAACTGCTCAAGACCACTTGCACCGATGCACTACGCTCAGGGCGGCGCTCGGAACTACACCCACTCCGACAACCCCAAACCGCAGCCCCTTCGAAAGGAGCTCACCCGATCACAGGATCTTGGCGACGCCGGCGTTCGTCAGGGCGAGGCCGACCGGGCTGCTGTCGAGCGCGGCGGACTGGGTCACGAAGTAGCCGCCCGGGATCAGCGGCACCGGCCAGGTGAACGAGGCCGCACCCGCGGCGTCGAGTGGGAAGACCTGGCCAGGAATCAGCTCCAGCGTGCTCGGCAGGTAGACCGAGCAATTCGGCTGCAACACCGTGCCTGGATGGTCGAGACCCAGCGAGAAGAAGTTCGCTGCGAAGGTGCTCGGCGGGCCGTTCTGGTACGTGAACTGGATCGTGCTGCCGCCCGTCATGGTGCCGACGTAGCCGAAGGTGAACGTGCCGTTGGCGGTCGGGCAACCGGTGCCCCACGTGCTGGTCTGGCCGGGCAACAGGTAGGTGATCGTCAGCGTCGGTCGGTTGGAGGTGGCGGTGCGCGATGAGAGACGGTGCGCATTCACCGTCGCCGCCGCATCGTCTGCCTTCAGCAGCCAGCCGAAGTTCTGGCTCGGCTGGTCGAGCCACAACTGCGCGTCGGCGACCATGCCCGGGCCATGCGGTGACGACACGGTGCCGACCGCCGGCAGCCAGAGCGTGGTGCTCGGCTGCGCCACGAAGTCGCCACCCGGCGTGGTCCAGAACGTGTTCGGATAGAACGTGTGCAACCAGGTGGCATCGTTGGGTTGCGCCTGCGCGCCGTAGCCACCGCCGGACGGCGCCACCGACGTGCCTTCGCCCCAGGCCTGCAGCACGCGGTGCGCGGTGACTTCCAACAGCGGCACGTAGTTCGACTTGTTCGATCGCACCGTCAGCCGCGCGGAGACGATCGACGCGCCCGCCGGCACCGCGGCGGCGACGTTGAAGCGCATCGCGGTGCGCAGCGTCAAACCGAGGCCGTTGAGACCGACGAACAGTCCCGATCCCGCGCCGTTGCTGAGCACGCCTTGCGCGTTCGAGTAGAGCGTGTTGTCGGCGGCGCATTGCACGACCACCGTCGTCGCCTGCGCAGCGAGTGCTGCGGTCAGGGCCACCAACATGGTCAGGCCATGGAGGAAACGCGAACGGGGTTGTATGGACATCGGCAAGAGGAGGGGGCGCACTGGGCGGCAGAATAGCGAACTAAGGCATGGGATGGGCGCCGCCGGGCGGCAGCGACGATCGACTTGCCATCCCGAATTCCCCGGCGCTGATCGGCGCGATCATTCACGAGCAGGCGCTGCCACTCGAGTTCGATGCGTCCGGCCGGCTGGCGCTGACGAGCAGCAACGGGTTGACGCTGACGGTCGGGACGTTTTGAGAGAACGAGCGAGCCATCGGGTGCACGCGGTGGCCTAGTCGCGGACCGTGCGCAGCACGTTCGTGCCACAGTGGATCTGCCCATCGTTCACCGAGTAGCCGTCAAAACAATCCAGGAACACGCAGGCGACGCCGGTACCTCCGAGCGACCTGCGCAGGTCCTCCTCCAGCAGATCGACGCCATCGGCGACCGGGCCGAACAGGCGCGGCGACAGGTACCGCGCCCCGAGCGTCACGCCGTTCACGGCGTTGGGCCAGACGCCGAGGCCTCGGCGGCGGTAGACGATCGGCACGTCGACCACATCCGCTTCGGGCAGATCGAGCTCCCGCACGAGCAGCGTGCGATTCGCAAGCATGCTTGCGGCGGTGGCTTCGTTCGCCGCCATCGTCGCGGCGTCGGCGAGCAACGCGTCGATGGTGGTCGCTCCGCGTTTGCCGGCGAGCAGGCGCAGTGCACCGCGGCCGGCGCGTTGTTGCTCCTCGAGCCAACGGCGGCCGGCGGTCGGTGAGGCAACCAGCATCTTGAAGCCATGCCGCGCCGTGGCGCACGGCACGAAGTTCACCAGTTCGTCGACGTGGCCGATCTGCGTCATGCTCACGTCGAGTTCGATCGGCGGCCACTGCACCCCCTGCGCCTGCAGCAATTGCCGCACGTCGTCGTGCATGGTGACATCACGCTGGCGACCGACGATGACGCGACCCTGCGGCCACACCTTCCCGTCGGCGGCCCGGAACGGTGGCGTGCACTCGAGATTGCCGTACCAGTCCTGGAAGTGGCGCACCGGCCGCGGTTCCCCGGCGACCACGAGCGCGCGGTTCCTGGCGGTGTTGTACGCCGCGAAGAGTTCGTCGAGCTCTTCGCACGGGTAGAAGGCGAAGCGCGCTCGCATGCCCTTCAACGCGACCGGCATCGGATCGCCGAGGAAGTAGCCGTACTCGGCGGCGTCCTGCGCCCACCGATCACCGCCACGGATGCCGTCGAACACGTGCAGCTCCGGCCCTGCGTCGGTCAGCGCAGCACGCAGGGCGTCGACGAACGACCGCGTGGCATCGTTGCGCACGACGAACATCGTGCGCGGCGTGTCGAGTGCGTTGCAGAGCACGAACGGGCGCACATCGATCGAGATCAAGAGCGCTGGCTCTGTCTCGCCGCGCACCGTCAGCGAGACGGTGGCCGCGCTGGTCGCGCTGCGCACGGTCACCGCCTCGACATACCAACGCTCAACGCCCTCCTCGACACTGGACAACACCCGGTAGCTGTTGGCGCCGGGACCTCCGATCGTGGCATCGAACGGGCGATCGACGGCGAGCCGAAGCTCGAACAAGTCGAGCCGGTCGTCGGTGCCGTTGATGCGCTCGTCGACGGCATCGGCCTTGCCGTCGACGTCGTCGTCGTCGAGGTTGGGGGTGAGCCACACGGGAGGATGCGATTCCTGCTCGACGGGCTGGTGGGTCGGACCCGCACAAGCAACCAACAGGCCGAGAGACACAACGCGAAGACGAAGGGCTGGCATGCGCTGCGGCGACTGTACGGAACGAGCCGAAACAGGGCTATTTCCTGACCGGAAGCCGTTCGAACTGCAGCAATCCTTGTCGACGGCAAGGTGATGACCAGCATCCTCGCGCGACGCTGCCGTGGTCGCCGCAG
Organism: Planctomycetia bacterium; assembly: GCA_005776475.1. Lineage (GTDB taxonomy): Bacteria > Planctomycetota > UBA1135 > UBA1135 > UBA2386 > UBA2386. The sequence continues at coordinate 213 of SXPB01000150.1, read as the reverse complement.
TTGCGCGCCGACGGCTGTACCACCTCTGCCGCACCGCGATCGCGCGCTTGCCGGCGCCACGTCGGCGCGGGAACGTGCCACGATGCCTCGCCCGACCCGTCGTGACTTCGTCCGTTCCGCCGCCGTCGTCGCCGCCGGCGGCGCCGCCCTGACCGCCTGCGCCGCGAGCCCAGTGGCCGCGCCCGCGGCGCAGCCGCGCGACCTGCCGCCGCG
>SXPB01000149.1 GCA_005776475.1 Planctomycetia bacterium | reverse complement strand
GACGAGGTCGCCGAGCCGGCCGAACACGATCGCCCCGAACGGCCGCACCGAGAAACCGACGCCGAACAGGCCGAGGCTCGCCAGGAACGCGAGCGTCTCGTCACCGGGCGGGAAGAACAGCTTGCCGAACGACGCCGCCAGAATGCCGTAGATGTAGAAGTCGTACCACTCGAACACCGTGCCGAGCGACGACGCGGTGACCACCGTGGTGACGGACTGCGCAGGACGAGAGGTCATTGGCGCGGCGCACCATACCGCCCGCACGCCGCGTCACTTCGTTGGCTTCGGCGCAGTCGGCACGATCGAGCGGTCCGGCAAGCGCCGCAGCGGCATCTCCTTCTGGTCGAGCAACGACAGTTGCAACAGCGTGAGCGCTTCGCCGGCCGCCCCCAGCATCAGGTCGGTGTCGTGTCCTTTCGCATTCGCCTTGCCGGGGCCAGGAGCGCTGGCACCGTTCTTCCACTTGCGGCCGTCGCCTTCGACGATCGCCACGTCGAGCAGGTACTGCCCCGCCTTGCGGGCGAACGCCGCGTGCGCCGGATCACCGGTCACGCGGTGCAGGTCGCAGAAGAACTCGAGCACCCCGGCGACACCGCAGCAGTAGCCCGGCGGCACGTACGGACGCTTGCCGTCGGCGCCGACCTGTTCCGCATCCTTGGCGTAGCCGACCAGGAAGTTGGCGCCCTGCTTCGCAACCGTCAGGAAGCGCTCCTCCTTCGTCATCGCGTGCAGCAACAGGAACAGGCGCGCAGTGCCGGCCGGGCCATGGCACCAACCACCGAGGAAGGCCTTCTGGCCCGGGATCGCCGGCCACTTGCAGGTGTCGCCCTCGACCACCGCGAGTTCGAGCATGGCGTCGGCGCCGGCGCGTCCGGCGGCGATCAGGTCGCCGTCGTCGGTGGCGGCGCCGATGCGCAGCAACGCGTACGAGACACCGGCTGTGCCGTGGCTGAAGTTCGGCATCTCCATCGCGCGCCGACCCGCCATGTACTTCCACGTCGGCAGCTGCCGCTTGGGATCGGCCTTCGACGGGGCCTGCACCGCCATCGCGACCAGTTCGCGCGCCGCATCCCGGGCGCCGTCGACGAACCGGGGCTGGGCACTGGCTTCGCCGAGTTCGAGCAGGAACAGGGCAGTGCCGGCGTTGCCGATGATGAGGTCCGGTTGGTTGCCCCACCCGAGCCCGCGTTCGGTGCGGGTCGCACGCGCCAGCAGGGCGTCGCCGATCTCGACCGCGGTGGCGAGGGCTTCGGCGTCGCCGCGCAGCGCGTGGCGCACGAGGAACGCGTGGCCGATGCCCGCATCGCCGGTGTAGAGGCCGGCCCCGGCGTTGCCGCTCGCGGGGTTCCAGCTTGCCGGTTCCTCACCTTCCTGCCGACGACCCGCACGCAGCCCCTTGGCGATGCGGTCGGCGAGGCCGCGCGCCTCGGCATCGTCGAGCACCGCCGCGACGTTCTCGAGGAACAGCAGCACGCCGGCCGAGCCGCCATACACGGTCGGCGTCGCGCGCGCCCGCTTGTCGTCGCTGCTGCGGATCAACACGGCGCCCTCGACATCGGGCACCGGTTCCGCCTGCTGCGCAATCCAGTGGACCGCGCCGCGCACCGTGGCCCGCAACGCCTCGACGGACGGCCCGTCCTGCCCAGCGACAGGGGCGATGAGGGTGAGGGTCAGGCAGATCGCAACGAGGAGTCGAGGTGATGGCATTGTGGGCAACGTTACGTGCGGCGATGCCAAGAACGCCGGAAAGTCGCGGAAGGGTGCACGAACCTGCTCGAATCGCCAAGATGCCGGCATGGACCGCAGCTTCGAGTTCACGCGACGCGCGCAGAGCCGGGTAGTCGTCGGCGCTGGCGTCGAGTCCAGGTTGCCGGAGTTGCTGCGCGAACTCGGCGCCGGTCCCGGCGCCGTCGTCGTCGTGCACGATCGCACGATGGCAACTCTCGCCGATCGGGTCGCCGAACGCCTCGGCGGTGCGCACTGCCTCGCGATTCCAACCGGCGAGGCCGCCAAGGACCTGGATCAGGTCGAAGCGGCAACGCGAGCTCTGCGCCAGCTCGGTGCCGACCGCAGCTCCACGCTGCTGGCACTCGGCGGCGGTTCGGTCACGGACTTCACTGGTTTTCTGGCATCGATCTGGCTGCGCGGCGTGCGCTTCGTCGCCTGTCCGACCACGACGCTGGCGTTGTGCGATGCGTCGCTCGGCGGCAAGAACGGCATCGACGTCGAGGGCCGCAAGAACGAACTCGGCACCGTGCGCCAGCCGGACCTGGTCGTCGGCGACACCGACTGGCTCGCGACGCTTCCCGATGCGTTGTGGTGCGAAGGCTTCGTCGAGGTGGTGAAGATGGCAGCGGTGCTCGACGCGGCTCACTTCGCCGTGCTGGAGCGGCTGGCGCTGGCACTGCGCGCCCGTGACGCCGGTGCGGCCGCGAAAGCGATCGAGATGGCGATCGCGATGAAGATGGCCGTCGTGCTCGCCGACGAAACCGAACGGGATCGCCGCCGCTGGCTCAACTTCGGCCACACCATCGGCCACGCACTCGAGACCCACGCCCGTGGCGCCCTGCGCCATGGCGAGTGCGTGGCGCTCGGCATGCTCGCGGAATGCCGAGCCGCCGCTGCCACCGTTCCCAACGCGGTACTCGAACGACTCACCCGTCTGCTGCAGGACCTCGGCGCACCCACCGCGTGGCCACGCGCCTTCGCCGATGTCGAGGCCCTGTGGTCGCTGGCGCGACAGGACAAGAAGGCGCGCGCCGACGTCGTGCCCATGATCGTTCCTGCGGTTGTCGGCAACGGTGTCGTGGTCGAACTGACGAAGGAACGCCTCGCCGCGTCCCTCTGACGCTCATCGCCACGGACCGTCGCGCGCCGCGTGCACGAGCTTGTCGGCCGCCAGGCGATACAGCCCGCCGGAGAAGCCAAACCACATCGTGCCGTCCTTGGCCTGCAGGATGCTCTGCACGTGGTTGCGCGTGCGCCCCTCCGTCTCGCGCAGCAGCGTGAACTTGGCGCCATCCCAACACGTCAGTCCTTCACCCAGCGTCGACAGCCACAACACACCGTCGCGCGCTTCGACGATGACGAACACGCGGTCGTTGGCGAGGCCATCCTTGCTCGTGTAGGTGCGCCACGCCTTCCCGTCGAAGACAAGCACCATGCTGCCAGTGTGCCGTGCAGGCCGCACCGAACGTCAGCTTCTCGTCAGCTCGCCGCCACCTCGGCTAGCATCCAAGCGCGCATGAACTCGCCCCGCACCGTGCCGCAGCTTGCGTGGCCTGCCGACACGAACCTGATGCTGCCCGGCAGCAAGAGTTCGGCCAACCGACTGCTGGTCCTCGCTGCCACCTCAGGCAAACGCGTGTGTGTGGATGCCGTCACCGCGAGCGACGACGTGCTCCGCCTGCTCGACGGATTGCGCACGCTCGGTTTTGCGATCGAGCACGACACCAACACCGAACAGGTGGTCGTCGGACCGCGCCGCGCCAACGCGCCGACGCATGGCGCGCTCGACTGCGGCAACGCCGGCACCGCGCTGCGCTTCCTGGTTTCGCTGGCCGCGATCACTCCTGGCGACTGGGTGCTCACCGGCGACGACGCCATGCAGCGCCGTCCCATCGCCGAACTGGTCGCCGCTTGGCGTTCCCTCGGCGTCACCCTCAGCGACACCCACGGTTGTCCGCCTGTGCACGTGCACGGCGGCGCCGCGATCGGTGGCGTCGTCGCCTTGGATGCGAGTCGATCGAGCCAGTTCGTGTCGTCGCTGCTGCTCGTCGCCGCCGCGCTGCGCGATGGACTCACCGTCACACTCGCGGGACCGGTTGCCTCCGCGGACTACGTGGGGATGACGCGCGATGCGCTGCAGCACTTTGGTGTGCACTCGATGGCGACGCCGAACGCAATCGTAGTGCGGCCCGGATTCCGTGCGGTGCCGCCCGCCGTGCGCGCCGCGGCCGATTGGAGCAGCATGGGCATCTGGACGTGCCTCAACCACCTGACCGGTTCGCGCGTTCGGGCAACCAAACTCGCCACCCACTCGGGCCAGCCCGACGAAGCTCTGGCGAACGTGCTCGCGGCAATGCCGACCACCGGAGAACACACCCTCGACGTGGCCGCGTTCCCCGACCAGTTCCTGAATCTCGCGATCGTCGCGGCACATCGCTCCGGAACGACGCGATTCGTCGGCGGCGCCAACCTTCGGCTGAAGGAATGCGATCGGCTCGCCGTGATGGCGCGCACCTTGGCGCAAGCCGGTATCGCCGTCGAAGAGAAGCCTGACGGGCTGGTCGTGCACGGCAGACGGCCCCTGCAACCCGTGACGATCGATCCGTGCAACGACCACCGTGTGGCGATGGCGTGGGCACTCGCCGGCCTGCTGTCGCCGGGCATTGCGATCCGCGATCCGGACTGCGTTGCGAAGAGCTACCCCGGGTTCTGGCGCGACCTCGACGCTGTTGTGCGCATCCGCCGCTGCGTCGTGTTCGTCGGCATGCGCGGTGCCGGCAAGTCAACGCTGGCGCGTGCCTTCGCGAGCTGCGTCGATGGCCGCTGGATCGACACCGACGCAAAGTTCGTCGCCCAGCACGGTCCGATCGCCGACTTCGTTGCCGCCGCAGGCTGGCCCGCGTTCCGCAGCCATGAAGAACGCATCGTCGAGAAGGCGGTGCAGCCAAACCAAGTCGTCAGCATCGGCGGCGGCGCCATCGAGTCGGCAGCGACCCGCCAACGGCTGCGTGACCAAGCGCTCGTCGTTTGGCTCGACGCCGAACCCTCGCTGCTGCGCCAACGCCTGCTCGCCGACACACAGACGCGGCCGTCGGTCACCGGCGCACCTGTGCTCGACGAAATCGAGATGCTGCTTACGCAGCGGCGACCGCTCTACGCCGAGGTTGCGAACGTGCGCATCGATGCCGCCCTTCCGACGGCAGCGCAGATCGATCGCATCCTGCACGAACTCGGCCGCCCCTGCCGCTGGCCCGACAACAGTCGCCACGCATAGACTGCGCGGCGCGATGTTCACGACGCGCCTCCGCTTTCTCACCGCCGGCGAATCCCACGGCCCGTCGCTGACCGGCATCCTCGACGGCATGCCCGCGGGCTTACCGCTCGACGAAGCCACGCTCGCGCGCGACCTGGCCCGGCGGCAACAAGGGTTCGGCGCCGGCGCTCGCATGCAACTCGAACAAGACCACGCGCACATCACCGGCGGCGTCATGGCTGGTCGCACCACCGGCGGCCCGATCGCGTTGGTCATCGCCAACAAGGACCACGCCAACTGGGCGACGAAGGACGTAGCACCGATGACCGTGCCGCGCCCCGGCCACGCCGACCTCACCGGCGCGCTCAAGTTCGGCCATCGCGACCTGCGCCTGTCGCTCGAACGTGCTTCGGCGCGCGAAACGGCGATGCGCGTCGCCGTCGGTGCGTGCTGCCGCGCGCTGCTGGCCGAGTTCGGCATCGTGGTCGGCGGTTACGTGACGCGCATTGGCGACGTCGCCCTCGCCGACGCCGAGCCGGTCGCCGATCCCGCGACTTTCGAAGAACGCTTCACAGCCGCCGCGCAGAACGACGTGCGTTGCCCCGATCCTGCCGTCGCCGCCCGCATGCACGACGCGATCGCGGCGGTGATCCGTGCGCGCGACACGCTCGGCGGCATCGTCGAAGTCGCCGCGTTGCACGTTCCACCAGGCCTTGGCAGCTACGGGCAAGCCGATCGTCGCCTCGATGCGCGGCTCGCCGCCGCACTGATGAGCACACCGGCTGTGAAGGGCGTGGAGTTCGGGCTCGGCTTTGGCGCCGCACCGCTGCGTGGCACGGTGTCGCATGACGCGATCGAGCTCGACGGCGACGAACTGGTGCGGCCGAGCAACCGTGCCGGTGGCCTCGAAGGCGGCATCAGCAATGGCATGCCGCTCGTCGCGCGCATCGCCCTCAAACCGATCGCGACGACGCTGACGCCGCAGCGCTCCGTCGACCTCGCGACGGGCGAGGCAGCCGACACGAAGTACGAACGCAGCGACTTCTGCCAGGTGCCGCGCGCCGTGCCGATCGCCGAGGCGATGGTCGCAATCGTGCTCGCCGACGCGTTGCTCGAGAAGCTCGGCGGCGATTCGCTCGAAGAGATGCGCCCGCGGCTGTTCGCGCTGCGGCAAGCGCGCGCATCGCATCTGCCGATGGACGGCGCGCCGTGGCGCTTCGGCTACGGCTCGTAGCCTAGAAGTCGCCGATCGTCAACGTCAGGGCGTTCGTGCTGGTCGCCGCGGTGATGCTGCCGGTGATCGCCAACGACACGAACTGTTGGCGCAGCGTCTGGCCGAGGAACACCGGTTGGTCGGGGATCGCCAGGGCCGCCTGCACGCTGCCCGATGTCGGCACGTAGGCGAGCAGCATGTCGGGCGTCACCTGCAGCGAACAGCCAGCGACTCCCTGCGGCAGGATCGTCGGCAGCGGCAGCGCGATCGTGCCGAGGCCGTAGACGCCGACCGCGAGTCCGTTCGCCATCCCCGTCGCAACGGAGCGGAACGTGCTGCCGAGCCATGGCAGCGCTGCGACCGTGAGTTCGTTCAAGCCGCCACTGCCGACGCAACCGTTGCCGCTTGCAGTCGCACTCGCAGGACACGTCGTGGCAAGGCGGCCGACGGCGTATTGGCCGCCGTAGAACCATCCGACGACGAGCAGCGTGCCGTCTGGCGCGAAGCTCGAATCGTTGACGACGGCGCCAGGGGCGAAGGGAACGACATTCGTCGCGCCGACCGGCAAGCGCGCCGCATTGGTGACCGACACTCCTCCCAATTGCGCGAACTGACCGAACAACAGCGCGTCGCCGGACGGCGTCTCGACGATGTGCGAGATGTTGCCTTCGCTGCCACTCAGGAAACCCGAGAGGCCCAAGATCGGATCGAAGTGCATGAGGTAGGCCCGCGGCAGCAGCGTGAGACCCCAGAATTCGGCCCCACCGACGAGCACCCTCCCACTCGACAGAATCTCCAAGTCATGGAGTTGCGCGAGGCCCGCCGTGCTCGCCATCGTCGTCCACGTAGAGCCGTTCCAACGCAGCACGGAGCTGTAGTTGGCCAACGCCCACACATCGCCGTTGGGTGCGACATCGACCCGTTGCACATCCATCCCGAGGCCCGGGCCAAGGGCTGACCACGCGGTGCCGTTCCAGCGCGACACGTTGTTGACAGGCACGTTGCCCGCGAGCGCGAACGAACCGCCGACGATCACGTCCCCGTTGGGGGCAACAGCGATCGAACGGACACGCGGCAGGCCACCGAGACCACCGGCGAATTCACTCCACGCGGTGCCATCCCAACGCGCGAGCGCGCGCGCCGTCACCGTTCCCGAGGCGGTGAATTCGCCGCCGGCAAGCAGATCGCCGTTCGGCAACCGCGCGAGGTCGTAGACACGATGGTTGAGGCCAGCCCCCATTGCCGCCCAGTTCGCCCCGGTCCATTGCGCAACGTGCTCGGCAGCAACCACGCCACAGCTGGTGAACACACCACCGATGGCGAACTGGTCGTTGGTCAACGATTCCACAGCGTAGGTTCCCCCGGGCGCACCGACGAACAACGGTTGCCACGCGAAACCATCCCACTGCGCAACGTTGGCAACCGCGCGGCTGTCGATGTTGTCAAACTGTCCCACGGCGAACATGGCACCGCCGGGAACGCCCGCGAGCGATTCCACCTGGAAACCGAAGCTTCCTGGCAGTTGCGTCCACGTCGCCGTCGCCGGTGCAAAGCGAAGCGCGTCGTTCGAGCCGGCCGACGGCTGGGTGGACACGATCAGCACGGGATCACCATTGGCGAAGCAGCCCAACACGCCAGTGATCGCGACGGTTACCCACCATGGCGGCAGCGCATGGCTCGTCCACGCGGTTCCGTTGAACGACCAAAGAGAATTGGCAGCGACGGTGAACAGGGTTCCGTTGGCACCCACCGTGAGTTGGCCGAGACCGAACGTGCCCAGGCTCGGCAGCGGTATGAGCGTGGTTCCATTCCAACGGTTGATTGTTGATGTGGGTGGGTTGGCACCGGCGTCGTTTGCCGCCACGACAACATCACCATTCGGCATCGTGGCAAGCGCCACGCCTTCTCCGGGCACGCCTGTACCCAGCGGCACCCACGCGGTGCCTGACCATCGAGCCGCCGCGCCGAGGTTGGTGCCGCCAGACAGAACGAGGATGCCAGTGATGACGATCTCGCCATTCGGGAGAATGGCGATCCCCCGCACCGGGCCTTCGAAGCTACCAGGCAGAATGGTCCATCCCGACGCGCCCAACCTAGCGATCCGGCCTACGCCGGCCCCGGCGATGCTGGCCACGAGGTCGCCGTTGGGGGCAATCGCCATCGCGTACACACTCGGCAGCGGCGGCGGCACGGAAGCGACGGCGCCGGTGGCTGGGTTCCAAGTCGCAAAGCCCGAACAGGGCACGTCACCGAACAGGTCGAACACGCCACCAAACGCCATCACCGGCGTCGCTGGCCCGGATCCGTCTGGATCCCAAGAGACCGCCGAAGACACCCAGGAGTTGGCGCCTGGGCAGCCAAAGCCAGGCTGCCAAACGGTGGCACATTGGGCGGTGAGGCCGCTCGCCAGCGAACCGGCGAACGCGAGCCCCAGAAAACCAACCGTCGTAGAGATCGTCGACATGATGGAGATTGCGATCGGCTCGACCCGGTGCGGCTGGACGAACCCCGTCCACGCCGTGGGATCTTTGAACGTACCGCGTGGCGATGCAAGGAGGTCACTTCGACCTGCGTCCTTCGCGCGACCGCGGATAGCCAGTCCGCATCCCTTGGCAACAGGCCTTCGTGCGGTTCGCGCAGTAGCCTGTCCTCGCGATGACTCCGCGTGAACGTGCACAGCCGTTTCTAACGACACGACTTGGCTACCCACGCATGGACTGGGCGGCCGCGGCCGCCGCATTCGCCGAGAACGGAGCCGTCCCGCTCGCTGTGTGGAATGCGCTCGTCGAAGGCTGGCTCACCCACGTTGTCGAGGCGCGAGGGCCTACGGCGCGCTGGTCGCGCAGCCAGAACTTCCTGCTCGTGGAAACGACAGCCGACGATCGCGGCCGGCACGCGCTGCAATGGGCGAACGACATCCGGGCGTTCCTGCTGCGCCATCTCGATGGCATCGCTGAGCCACACTCGTCGCCGCTGCCGCTACTGCTATTCACCCAACAGAGCGACTACATCGACTGGCACGTCGACTACGAAGCGGACCTGGCCGGTGAGGAACTGGCCTCGTCGGGCGGCATGTTCGTCAACGGGCCATGCCCTCACATCGCCGCACCGCTGGGACTGCATCTCGAAGCCGTTCTCGCGCACGAACTCACGCACGCTTTGGTGCGGCACCTGCCACTGCCGCTGTGGTTGAACGAAGGCTTCGCGGTCGCGATGGAATCGCTGTGGACGCGACAGCCGCCGCAGCTCTCGACCGAAGACATCGCCGAACACCGCCACCTTTGGAGCCCGACCTCGATCCAACGGTTTTGGAGTGGCCAGGCGTTCCGCGACACCACGCTGCAGAAGGTCGCTTACCAACTCGCGCACGTGCTCGCGACTCGACTCGCCGGCAACTACGACCGCCTGTGTCGATTCGCGAATGATGCGATGGCCGACGATGCCGGCGCCGCCGCCTTCGCGACTACCTACGGCGAGGACCTGCGCAACCTGCTCCAACCCATGCTCGGCCGCGGCGACTGGCAGCCGAGTCCCGAACGCTGGTGAACGTCAGTTCGCGCCGACCACGGCCGCATGGTCGAGGCCGAAGCGAGCGAGGTACTTGCGCAACCGGTCGGCGTCGTTGGCGGTCGCGCGCTTCTGCCGTGACACCGCGAACAGTTCGCGTCCCGCCGCCGACAGCGAACGGTGGCGCCGGCAGCAACGCACCACTTCCGCCAATTGCACGCGGTCGAAGCGATCGATCGTTTCGAGCCGTACGTCGCCGAGCAACTCGACCAGCACCGTGTCGTCGTCCGCGCCCGCGCTGGCCACCGGTTCGGCACCTTCGCGTCGCCAATCGGCCTCGAGCCGTTCGATCTCGCCATCGACGTCCGCTTCGGTGATGCGCCCCGCCTGCGCCAGCGTGCACAACCGCGTGATGCTGCCGTTCAAGTCGCGGAAATTGCCGCGCCAGCTCGCCGCGGGCCCCGTCGCGTACTCCAGATACCGCTGCTTCGCTTCGGTCGAGAAGTGGACGCGCTGCCCCACCTTCAGCGACCAGCGTTCGAGCTCGTAGTCGATGTTGGGCGCCAGATCTTCGATGCGATCGCGCAGCCCCGGCAGGCGGAACGTCCACAGGTTGATGCGCGCCAGCAGGTCCTCGCGGAACGCGCCGCGCGCGACACCTGCGCCGAGATCGCGGTTGGTGCCGGCGATCAATTGGAAATCGCTCTCAACGACCTTGTCGCTGCCGAGCGGCAGGAAACGCTTCTCTTCGAGTGCTTGCAGCAGCATCGCCTGCTCGTCGATGCCGAGTTCGCCGATCTCGTCGAGGAACAACAAGCCCGTATTGGCCGCACGCAGCAGTCCGGCGCGATCGGCCAACGCTCCAGTGAACGCGCCGCGCTTGTGCCCGAAGAGCGTCGAATGCGCCCCGTCGCCGCGGATCGTCGCGCAATTGACCTCCACGAACGGGCCCGCGATCTGGTGGCGCGCCTTCTTCAATTCGTAGATGCGCCGCGCCAGCTGCGACTTGCCCGCACCGGTCGGCCCCATCAGCAGCATCGGCGCCGTCGATGCTGGTGCCACGCGTTCGACCTGCATGATCAACTCATTGAACGACGCGTTGCGCGTCGCGATGCCCGACTTCAACAGCGACTGGCCCTGCACACGTTCCTGCGCGAAACGCTGCGCCAGGCGATCGAAGCGCGACAGGTCGAGATCGATGATCTGCCAGGTGCCCGGAGCCTTCTTGTTCGGCGGCGGCGGCCCGGTCTGCAGCAAGCGCGCCGGGAAATGCCGCGTCTCGGTGAGCAGGAACAAACAGATCTGCGCAACGTGCGACCCGGTGGTCATGTGCACCAGCACGTTGTCGCGTTCGGGATCGAAGGCGAGGTCCTCGGCGTGCCGGTACAGCTTGTCGAAGACTTCCTCGAAGTCCCACGGATCGCGCAAGCCGATGTCGCGACGCACGATCTCCGTCTCCGGCGACACTTCGGCGATGTCGGCGACGACCTGGTTGTAGAGCTTGGTGAACTTGCGATCCGTCAGCAGTACGAGGCGGGTGACCAGCAAGTCTTCGTGCTGGCACATCGCGACGTTGGGCCGCCAATGGCCCCAACGGTCCGGCCCGCTGCTCCGGTCGAGCTGCGTGCCGAGGAAACTGACGACGGTGTAGCCCTTGGCCTTGGCCATCAGGCGCAGGTCTTAGCCAAAAGGCGAGCCGGCTGCGACTCCGACGCCCGACGGCAACGTGAAGCGTGCCCCGAGGTCGTTGGCGAACGCGAGCGGCAGCGCCGTAGCGATCTCGCCGCGCACGACGAGATCACCGTCACCCGCCGGCCGCGTCGCGAACACGAAGCTCTGCTCGACGCCTTCTTGCCGCACGGCGTAGACCTCGCGCAGGTTGTCGTTGCGGCGATAGCTGACACGGTTGCCGGCGATCACCGGCGCTACTTCGCCCGCGCGACCCGCGACTACGACCCCGCCGCGACGCACATCTGTCCACGTGTAGCGCAGCGCCGCGGGCTGGTCGGCGCGGGCTCCGAGCACGGGCGTGAACTCGATGCCTCCCGCGGTGAACGACGCGCCAAAGTCCGGCCCCATCGCCCGCACGATGCCATGCTCTTCGCGGACGCCGAACGCCGTGTGGGCCACATCGTCCTGGGCGAGGATCAGTGAGGTGACCAGAAGGGGAACAGCGAGGCTTGGCAGTCGGAACATGGGAAAAGCTGGCGAAGGATGGGGGCGTGCCGCGGGGGCGCCGCGAGCAGCGATCTGCAGCGCGGTAGCGTTCGCGCCTTCTCGCTTTCTGGCGGGACGGCCTGTGCGCATGCACGGTCCAGGACCAGAACTAGCTATTGCGCTATCTTCCTATCCAATGCTCGCACCTGGCAGTGCAGAGGCTACCGCGCGAAATCCTCGGCGATCGCCCTAATTCTCTTAAAATTCACGACTTGCGATCTCCTACCGCGAATCTTCGACGATTGGCACGGGCCGTGCTCATGGGGAACTCGTCGCCAACGCAATCCCACGCGACGGAGTCCAAACCATGATCCCTTCGACCACGACCTTCCTGCTCGAGTCCATGACCGCCGCCGATCGGCGCGGCTCGCTCGCGGGTGCGCTGCGCCCGTTCGCGGTCCGGCCGAATGTGTTCGTTGCCGACGACGAGGCTGCGACCCGGGTGACGATCCACAAGACGCCGGCGCTCGACATCGAAGTCGCGATCGCGACTGCGACCAACGAGTGGACGGCGACCGTGCGCGATGCCGCGACCGGCGCGCCGTTGGCGCACGGCACGCGTGGCTACCGCAGCCCGGGCGTCGAGCCACACGCGCGTCGCGCCGCCTTGCTGCGCGACGTGAGCGCGTTCCTGTTCGCAGTCGTCGATGCGCCCGTGCGCTTCGCCGACGGCGGCGCCGCCCGACTCGAGACCACCGCCGGCGACCGCTGGCGCCAGGTCGTCCCCTTCCTCACCTGATCGATCCCGACCGCTTCCCGACGGAGCCACGCCATGGCCAACAAGAACCTGTTCCAGAGCCTGCTCGGATACCTGCTGCCGAAGGCCCCGACCACCAACGAAGCCGGCGGTCAGGCCTACGTGCGCACCAACGAGCAACTGCTCGCGCAGTTCGCCGCGACCGGCTGCCTGCGCGACACCTTCTACGTCGATGCCAACAAGCAGTTGAAGGAACTGATGGGTGCGGCGTTCGGCGCCGATCCCGTGTTCGTCGCCAAGACCGCGGTGTTCGCGCGTGAGCAGGGCCTGATGAAGGACACGCCGGCGCTGCTGTGCGCGGTGCTGGCGTTCCGTGACCAGGCGCTGCTCGCCCGCGTGTTCGATCGCGTCTGCGACAACGGCAAGATGGTGCGCAACTTCGTGCAGATCGTGCGTTCCGGCCAGATCGGCCGGAAGTCGCTCGGCACGGCACCGAAGCGTCTCGTGCAGAAGTGGCTCGCCAGCCGCACCGACGAGCAGCTGCTGGCGGCGTCGGTCGGCAATGCGCCGTCGCTCGCCGACGTCGTGAAGATGGTGCACCCCAAGCCCGCGGACCGAACGCGCAGCAACTTCTTCGGCTACCTGCTCGGCAAGTCGCACGAAGCGGCGCAGCTGCCGGCGATCGCGCAGCAGCTCGAAGCGTTCCGCCGCGGCGAGACGGCCACCGTGCCGAACGTCCCGTTCCAACTGCTCACCTCCAAGAACCTCGACCGTTCGCACTGGCTGGCGATCGCCAAGAACGCCAGCTGGACGACGGTGCGCATGAACCTCAACACCTTCCTCCGCCACGGCGTCTTCGACGACCACAAGGCCACCGAACACGTACTCGCCACGCTGCGCGATCGCTCGTCGATCCAGCGCGGGGCGGCCTTCCCCTACCAAATCATGACCACGCTGAAGTTCCTCGATCCGGGCGTGCCGCGCGAGATCCGCGCGGCATTGCACGACGTGCTCGAAACGTCGGTAGCGCGCGTGCCGAGCCTGCCGGGCAAGGTCTTCGTCGCCGTCGATGTGTCGGGTTCGATGCAGGCGCCGGTGACCGGACGTTCGCGCGGCAACACCACGGTGGTGAAGTGCATCGACGTCGCGGCGTTGTTCGCGGCGGCGATCCTGCGCCAAAACCCGAACGCGGAGCTGATCCCGTTCCACGACGATGTGGTGCGGTTTGCGGCGAAGGCCAGGGACCCGGTGTTCCGCACGGCCGAACGGTTGGCGGCGTTGCCGTCGGGCGGCACGGATTGCAGCAAGGTACTCGCGCACCTCAATGCGCGCGGTGCCCGCGGCGATTTCGTCGTCTACGTCAGCGACAACCAGTCGTGGCTCGGCACGCGCGGCGTGGCGGGAGCGACCGGGATGCAGACGGAATGGCAACGCTTCAAGGTGAACAACCGCGCGGCGAAGCTCGTCTGCATCGACATCCAGCCGTACGCGACGGTGCAGGCGCCGGAAGGCGACGACGTGATCCACGTCGGCGGTTTCTCGGATCAGGTGTTCGAGGTCTTGCGCGCGGTCGCCGACGGCGGCCTCGCCCCGGACCTCTGGGTGGACCGCATCCAAAAGATCGCGGTCTGATCATCGACTTTCGGGCGCGAATGCGGCCTGGGACTACATCCAAGTGTCCGTCTCGGCCACCACTCGTCGCGCCCGTTTCCTCTTTCACGCTCTTTGGTCAGGGAATGCCCTGTGGGACTCCATGGTTGAAATCCAGGCGATGCGGGTGCAACTCCCGCCGTGCGCGAGCACGTAGCTCAATCAGTAGAGCACCCGTCTCACGACACCTCGTCCCTGACCGTTTTCCATTCTGTCGCGGAATGCCGACGGGACTACATCCTGCGCCGGTTCGAGTCCGGCCCGGAGTGCGCGAGCACGCCGGTAGCTCAGTGGTAGAGCAGATCGTCTCGTCACTTTCGTCCTCGACACGTTCACGTTCTTTCGCGGCGAATGCCGGTGGGACTACATGGCTTACCCGGTTCGATCCCGGGCGCCGCGCGCAAGTGCGGTTGACGTCTCACCTCCCTCGTCGCCGCACTTTTCTTCGCACACTGCCGACTCTCCGCTCCACTCTCCCATCTGCAGCACTGTCATGAGCAACCACCAACACATCGAAACCGGCCACGCGCCCATCAAGGCGTGGATCCACGGCGTGCTCGCCGACCCGAACGCGATCAAGCAGCTGCGCAACGTCGCGATGCTGCCGATCGTGCACGGCCATGTCGCCGCAATGCCCGACGTGCATTGGGGAATCGGCGCCACCGTCGGTTCGGTGATTCCGACCAAGGGTGCGATCATCCCGGCCGCCGTCGGCGTCGACATCGGCTGCGGCATGATGGCGGTGCGCACGTCGCTGACCGCGAGCGACCTGCCGGAGAACCTGAAGGGCATCCGTTCGTTGATCGAACGCGTGGTCCCACACGGCCGCACCAACGGTGGCGGCAAGGGCGACCGCGGCTCCTGGTGCAACGTGCCCGCGTTCGCCGAAGATGCGTGGAAGCGCCTGCGCCCCGACTACGAGGCGATCATCGGGAAGCACACGCGCCTCGACCGCGGCTCGACCGCCGAACAGCTCGGCACGCTCGGCGGCGGCAACCACTTCATCGAGGTCTGTCTCGACGAGGCGCAGCGCGTCTGGGTCATGCTGCACTCCGGCTCGCGCGGCGTCGGCAACCGCATCGGCACGCATTTCATCGAGCTCGCCAAGAAGGACATGCAGCAGCACCTGCACAACCTGCCGGACAAGGACCTCGCCTACTTCACCGAAGGGGCCGAACACTTCGACGACTACGTCTTCGCGGTGTCGTGGGCGCAGCGCTTCGCGCGCACCAACCGCGACCTGATGATGGCGTCGATCCTCGCGGCGCTGCAGCAGTACGAAGGCTTGCCGAAGTTCACCCACGGTGAAGTCGCGGTGAACTGCCACCACAACTACGTGGCGCAGGAGGAGCACTTCGGCGCCTCGGTGTTCGTGACCCGCAAGGGTGCGGTGCGCGCCGGCGTCGGTGAACTTGGCATCATCCCGGGCTCGATGGGCGCGAAGTCGTTCATCGTGCGCGGCAAGGGCAACCCCGACAGCTTCTCGTCGTGCAGCCACGGCGCCGGCCGGGCCTTGTCGCGCGGCGAGGCCCACCGTCGCTTCACGGTCGAGGATCACATCGCCGCCACCGAAGGGGTGGAGTGCCGCAAGGACGGCGCGGTCATCGACGAGACGCCGATGGCGTACAAGGACATCGACGCGGTGATGGCGGCACAGCAGGACCTGGTCGAGATCGTGCACACGTTGAAGCAGGTCGTTTGCGTCAAGGGCTGACGTCCACGAGAACCCCGAACATGATCACGTTGGATGGATCGGCTGGTGAAGGCGGCGGGCAGGTACTGCGCACGGCGCTGGCGTTGTCGATGGTGACCGGGCAACCGTTCGTCATCGAACGCATCCGTGCAAAGCGCGAGAAGCCCGGCCTCGCTCGCCAGCACCTCACCGCGGTGCTCGCTGCCGCCGAGATCAGCGTGGCGCGCGTCGAAGGCGCCGAGCTTGGCTCGATGCGTCTCGCGTTTCGTCCCGGGCCCGTGCAACCGGGCAACTATCGATTTGCCATCGGCACCGCGGGCAGCACCACGCTCGTGCTGCAGACGGTGCTGCCGGCGCTGTGGAGTGCCAGCGGGCCGGCGTCGGTCGAATTGGTCGGCGGCACCCACAATCCGCTGGCGCCGTCGTTCGACTTCCTCGACCACGCGTTCGCGCCCGCGGTGCGGGCGATGGGTGCACCGTTGCAACTGACGATGCGGACCGCGGGCTTCTATCCGGCCGGCGGCGGCCAACTGCGGGCCGAGACGAGCCCAGCGCACTGGCGACCGACGGAGCGGCTCACGGTCGGAGCTCCGATCGTGCACGCCCGCGTGCTGCTGTCGCAGATTCCCTCGCACGTCGCGCAACGTGAGCAGCGCGTGCTCAGCGAACGCTTGGGCATCCCGCTGGACGCGGTGCGCATCGTCGAGGACTGCTCGCCAGGCCCCGGCAACGCAGTCGTCGTCGTGCTGACCTTCGCGGACGGCGGCGAAGTCGTCACGGTGCTCGGCGAACGGCGCGTCACTGCCGAAGAGGTCGCGCATCGCGCAGCCGACGAAGCCATCGCGCTGCGCACGGCCGCGGTACCGGTCGGCGAATACCTCGCTGACCAACTGCTGCTGCCGATGGCGCTCGCCGGCGGCGGCGCGTTCCGCACTGTCGAACCGACGCTGCACACGCGCACCAATGCCGAAGTGATCGAACGCTTCCTGCCCGTGCAGTTCACGCTGGCGGCCGACGACGAGAAGGCCTGGCGCGTATCGGTGCAGCCGCGCGCGTGACCGCGTTCCGCGTCGAAACCGGATCGAGCCGGGCCAAGCCGAGTCAGCAGTCGCGATAGAACTGCAGGCCGTTGCCATCCGGATCGCGCACGTGGAACTCGCGCGTGCCCCACGGTGTGTTGGTGATGTCCGTGCGGTCGAGACCCGGAATCAGCGCGAACTCCGCGGACAACCCATCGACGTCATCGACGACAAATCGGAACACCGGGCGGTCGGCGGAAGCGGCCAGGGTGTTGGTGTCCTGCCACTGCACGTGCAACTCGACATCATCGCGCCGCAAAGCGGCGTACCGCGGTGACGTCGGCTGGTCCTGGTACGTCCGCGAGAACCCAATCCGTGCGTAGAAGATGATCGACGCGGCGACATCGCGCGACCCCAGCACGGGGTGAACGGCTTGCAGGCGGGCTCGGGTCATGGCTTCTGGCTCCCAGTTCTCTCGACTGCCACGAACTCAGACCGGGTCGAGCCCGGGCAGCCCGTCGATGCTGACCGCGTTCTTCTCGCGCACGTAGTCGCGCACACCGGCCTCACCCTTCTTCTCGCACCACTTCGCCATCTGGTCGCGCTCGCCGACGAATTGGTAGAGCGGCACACCAAACCCGCACGAATCGGTGATGCGCGTCAACTGCACCCGCACGATCGCGCGCACGCCGAGCCACGGACCTGGGAACGCCGCCTGCAACCGTTCGAACTCCGGCGAGCCCGCGACGACGATTTCGCCACGGCCTTGCAGGCGCACGATGCGCGGCGCGCCGTCGAACGCGCACAGCATGATTGTCACGCGCCCGTTCTCGCGAATGTGGGCAATGGTCTCGATGCCGCTGCCGGCGGAGTCCTTCCAGGCGACCGTGGTCGGCCCGAGCACCCGCAGCGAATCACCACCGCGCGGTGAACAATTGACGTGGCCGGCGTCACCGCGTGGCGCACTGGCGACGAAGAACACGTGTTGCGCCGCGATCCACGCCTGCAGCGCATCGTCGATGACCGGAAACAGCTTGCCCATGACCGCACCATACGATGGCCCCTTCGCCGCGACGAACCTCACCGTCGCCGGGGGACCCGGTTTGCGAGATATCCTGATCCATGCCCCGGCACCTCCCGACCCTCGACGGCCTGCGCGGCATCGCCGTGCTGCTGGTGCTGTGGTGCCATGTGCCGTTGATGGTGCCCGGCTATCCCGAGTGGCTGCATCTCGCCTACTGGCTGATCGGACCGGGCGGCCTCGGCGTCGAGATCTTCTTCGTGCTCAGCGGGTTTCTGATCACGCGAATCCTGCTGCACGAACGGCAACATGGCGCACCGGTGCGTTGGTTCCTGCTGCGGCGTCTGCTGCGCATCTTCCCGATCTATTACCTGCTGCTCGTGCTGTTGGTGCCGTTCCGACCGGCTGAGGAACTCGGCTGGTGTGCAGTCTATTTGCACAACCTGCGCACCATCGTCGCGCCCACGATCTCGCCACTCGACCACACTTGGTCTCTGTGCATCGAAGAGCACTTCTATTTGCTCTGGCCGCTCGCCGTCGCGTTCGGCAGCAGGCGCTTGGCGAAGAACCTCCTGTTGTTCGTGCTGATGCCGTGCGCCGTCATCGGCGCCGTCGCGGTGACGCTGCTGGTCGACGACGGCAACACCGCCCGCACGATCGTGCAGCATGGCTCGCCGTTCCGCTGCCTCGGGCTCGGCGCGGGCAGCCTGCTCGCGTTCGCCGAACCGTGGCTGCGGGCCAACCGCGGGCGTACTCTTGGCCTTGCCAGTGGCCTTGGCGCTTTGGGCTTGGCACTGCACCCGCACGTCGTCTTCATCGCCGTGCCTCTGTCGATGGGACAGGCGTGGATTCCGCTGCGCTTCGAACCCGCAATCTGGCTCGTGCACATGGCTGCCACCGGCAGCGCAATCCTGCTGTTCGCTGTGTTCGCTGCACAAGCCCGTTGGTCGCCCTTGCGCTGCTTGCACTGGCAGGTTTTGCGCGGCGTCGGCAGGATCAGCTACGGGCTCTACCTCTGGCACCTGCCGATCTACTTCTACACCGTCGGGCCGAACCCGACGCTTGCCAACGCAGTGTTCGCCATCGTGGCGACCTTCGCCGCCGCGCTCGTATCGTGGGGGCTGATCGAGCGACCCGTGTTGCGCTACGCCGGGCGCTTTCGACCGGCATCCGACCCGGAACGGTTGCGGGACACCGCCCGCCCACTACCCACGGTCGCGGCCCCCTCCTAAGGTATGCCCAGCGAACGGTTGCCCACCCGCGTCGCCTCCGCGAGCAAATGTCCCTCCCGACCGTTCGTCTGCTCTCCCTTCTCGGCTTGTCCACCGTGTCGCTGTTGGCGCAGACGCCCGCCAACTACGAGACGGCACTGGCCCGCTACAAGGAATGCCTGTCGCGCCTCCCCTTCCGTTACCACACGGAGGGTCGCGACACGCTGGCGAAGACCCGCTGCGGGCCGGCGTTGACGGTGCTGACCGAGGACTACACAAAGCCCAAAGAGCACACCGAAGACGCGCGCTACCTGTTGGCGCACATGATCGGTCGGCACTTCGACAAGGCGGAGTTCTGCGACGCCCTGATGATGCTGCGCGGCAGCTTCTCCAAACCAGGCGACGCGTGGCTCTGGGTGCAGACCTTGAAGATCCACGCCGATCGCGTCGGCGACGCCGAAGTCATCGGCATCGCCATCGAGAGCAAGAACGTGCTGCATCGCGCCGCCGCGATCGCCGCCATCGGCCTGTCGAAGTCCGGCAACCTCAAGGGCGTGGTGATCCCGACCTGCGTGCAGTTCCCGAAGAAGGACCGCGAAGGCGATCGCATGCTGCTGCTCGGCGCGATGTCGGGCGCGCTTTGGCAGAACAAGAGCCGCGTCAACGACACGGACTACCGCGAAGCGCTGACGGCCTACATCGGCCTGCTCAGCGACGATGTCGCGCTGTCGCACACCGCCAAGGTGCAGATGGGTCGCCACCTGCAGTGGATCCTCAAGGGACCGGCCTTGTGGGTGACGCCGGAACCGTGGCTCGAGTTGATGCAGCGCGGCGACGTGAAGAAGACGCCGTCGCACAACACCGTGACGGCGCCGCGCTTCTTCGGCGTCGAAACCGACGGCGAGCGCTTCTGCTACATCCTCGACATGTCGGACTCGATGTGCAAGGTGATCAGCCCGGGCACCAAGCCGCCGGAGCCCGTGGTCACTGGCCAGCGGCCGGCGAAGAAGAAGCGCGAGCTGTTCGACGAAACCGACCTGCCCTGGAACAAGATCA
Source organism: Planctomycetia bacterium (assembly GCA_005776475.1). GTDB lineage: Bacteria > Planctomycetota > UBA1135 > UBA1135 > UBA2386 > UBA2386. The sequence continues at coordinate 10,246 of SXPB01000149.1, read as the reverse complement.
CCAACCGCTGGGATCTGGCGCGCGAACAACTGCGCATCTCGCTCTACCGCCTGACGCCGGACAAGCACTTCAGCGTGGTGTGGTTTGGCACCGAAGCGAGCACGCTAGACAGCTGCAAGGGCATGCAGAAGGCGACCAAGGCGAACGTCGACCGGGTGCTCGCCGAACTCGACTCGATCAAGGTCGGCGAAGCGGACCAGGTCCGGTCACCGGACGGAACGTTGCGCGGCAAGACCAACCTGCATGCCGGACTGCGCCGCGCCTTCGGGCTGGCGGACAAGGGCATCGTCAACGAGTTCGCCTTCGTCGATGCGCAAGCGCTGATCGACGGCTGCGACACGATCTTCCTGCTGTCGGACGGCGCGCCTTCGATCGACGACTTTGAAATCGAAGACAAGGACTACGGCGAGGGCGAGGTCGTCGTCGACAACGAGTACAAGAAGCCGGCACCGCGTTCGGCACGACTTGGCTATCCGGGCCCGTACGTGGATCCGGAGTGGATCATCGCCGACTTCCACCGCATGAACGCGTTCCGCCGGATCCGCCTGCACTGCGTCGGTCTTGGCGAAGCGAACATGGACCTGCTGCGGCGCCTCGCCGAAGCGGGCCATGGCCAGTTCTTCCAGTTCGGCGAGAAGAAGGCGGCAGCGCCCGCTGGCGAGCCTTCGAAGAAGTAGCCGGTCGCGCCCCGACGATGGCATCGGCCGGAGCGAATCCGGTGGCGCGCACATCGACCCGACCTGCCCGTACCAACGGCGCGGTCCGCGCGGCGCATGATGCACGCCCCCTGCCGAGGCCGGGCGCTTCGGCTATCCTGGCTCACCCCACGAACCTCGCCTTCCCCACACGCTGATGCACCCGACGCTCTCGCACCTGCTTCCCTGCCTCGCCGCACTCGCCCTTCCCCTCGCGGCGCAAACCACGGTCAACGTGCCGTGCGCCGCAGACAACACTCTCTACGACTCCGCCACGGGCGCCTTGAGCAACGGCGCTGGCATCGGCATGTTCGTCGGCCTCACTGGCACGGGCGGCATCCGTCGCGCAGTGGTGCGATTCAACGTCGCAGCGACAGTCCCCGCCAACGCGAAGGTGCTGTCGGCCACGATCAGTCTCAACGTCGCGCAATCGACGGTGGCTCTGCCGATGACCATCACGGGCCACCGCCTCCTCACGGCATGGGGTGAAGGCACTTCGGTCGCGCCGGGCAACGGCGGCGGCGGCGGCGCTTCGACGGCCAACGACGCGACGTGGATTCACGGCTTCTGGCCGGCGCTGAACTGGACGACGCCCGGCGGAGACTTCAACTCGACGCCGTCGATGCTGCTCTCGATGCCGCCCTTCGGCCCCTTCTCGTCGCTGCCGTCCGCGGACGCCACCGCCGATGTGCAGAACTGGCTCAACAACCCGGCCACCAACTTCGGTTGGTTGCTGAAGAGCGACGAACTGCTCGCTTCGACCGCGCACCGGCTGGACACCAAGGAAAGCACCGGCCTCAAGCCGACGCTCGTGGTGACCTACCTGCTGCCGGGCCAGAGCGGCACCTACGGCACCGGCTGCCCGGTGGGCACCGGCACGTTCCAGACCGCCTGGGTCGGCACCCCGACCGGTGGCAACACGATGGCGATCACGAAGACGAATGCGCCGCCGCTGAGCATCGGCGCCGACTTCTTCGCGCTCACGCTCGATCCGCTCGGCACGCCACTGCTGCCCGGTTGCACGCTGTATCTGCCTCTGGCGCTGATCATCCCCGGTGGCGCGTTCCTGACCGATCCGGCTGGCAGCGGTGGTTCGTCGTTCGTCGTGCCGACGGGCTTCCCGGGCTACCTGATCCACACGCAGACCGCGGTGCTCGAGGCCAACCCGCTCGGCTTCTCGATCGGCAACGCCGCTTCGATCTGCCTGCAATGAGCGTGGGCGCTGCTACGGCAGCGCCACGACCAGCGTCGCCGGGTCGGCATCGAACCGACGCACGGTGACCGGCGCGTACTGCTCGGCGGTGCGCACTTCGAACTCGGTGCGGTCGGTGACCGGCACCGAGGCGCGACCTTCGTGATCGGCCATGGCGAGGCCGCGCCGCGTTCCGTCCATCGACGACGCGACGAACACACCCGGCACCGGCGCGCCCCGCTCATCGACGACGCGCAGCCGCACTTCGTTGGCAGCCACCAGATGCAGATCGACGTCGATCGGTGATGCTTCCAAAGTCACTGACTGCGTGGTGCCAACCGCACCGCGGAACGGGAACGGCCGCACGTCGTAGCGACCGGGCGCGAGGCCGCCGACGTGGAAGGCACCGCCGGCGCCGGTCTCCACCAGGCGCCGCATCGGTTCACCCTTCACTTCGACCGGCACGCCGACGACCGGTTCGCCGCGTGGATCGCGCACGATGCCGCGCAACGACAGCGCCGGTCCGGCGACTAGGTCGGGCAACGGCACGGCTCCGTTCGTGCGTTCGCTAACGAACGGTTCCCCGCGGCCGTAGAAACCGGTGCGGCCGACGCCGGCCTCGGGGTCGTGCGCGAGCAAGACGCAGCTCGGCGTCGTGATCGGCAACACGTAGCGACCGATGTCGTCGGCGCGCGCCCACACCGCACTGCCCACGCTGGTCACGAACGCGCGCGGCATCGGCGCACCATCGGCCGTGCGCACGGTGCCTTCGCCACGCAACGTCGAAGGCGGCGACAGCGGCTGCGGCGGACGGTCCCACGGCGCGCGCGGCGTCAGCTGCACGACCAGCGAATCCGGCGAGCCCTCGCTGGCACGCAGCCAGACCGGCTGGCGATCGTCGGCGCGCACGAGCACATCGGCACTCGACGATGGCGCGAACTCCAACGTGAAAGCGCCGTCGCCGTCACTGCGACTCGGCGGCCGTTCCATCGGCACGATCTCGGCACCGACGACCAGGAACCCGAGTGCATCGAACACGCGGCCACGGCGCGCGACGGTCGCCACCGCCTTCGTGCGATCCGTGGCGGGACGACGCACGACCACCGGCTCGTTGCTGCGCGGCGCGGGCGATTTCGCCTCGCTGCGCTCTTCTGCGCTGGCGATGCGCAAGTCTCCGTGCGCCACGAACGCCGCGACGACCACGAGCGTCCACGCGCTCACGATCACCGACGGCCGCCGCAGGAGTTCGCGCACCATGGGCGCGACAGTAGCAGCCAAACCCCCCGGTCTCCCATCGGCTGACGACGAGAAATCTGCAGCCGCGCTCGATCAGCGGCAGAGGCGCGGCGGGGCCACATCGAGCACCGTGCGCAAACCCGGCTGGGCTGCGACGATGCCGTGCAGGTTGTTGACCAGGATCGCCGCCGTCGCCTGGTCGCCGGCAATGCCGCCGTGGAACTTCAGGTGGATCGGCGGCGTGCTCTCGAGCACCACTTCGTCGCGCGGGTCGGGAGCGCCGACGTACATCGACAGGTCGAGGTGCAGCACCGGACGCTTGCCGATGTAGCCATAGCCGTGGTTGCGAATGCCCGCGACCTGGCCTTCCTTCACCGTCAGGAACGCCGTCTTGTGGTCTTCCGCCGCGATCACCGGTTCGACGGTCTGCTCGATCTTGTCGAGCTTGAACGCGAGCGCCTTCGCCAGCAGCGCCACCGACTCGCGCATGCCGATGTGACCAAAGCGCCCCGTCGCCATCTGCTGCTGGAACTCCGAGCGGGTGAGACCGGCGCCGACCTTCTTCTGCAGCGGCAACCGTCGCGTGCCGGCATCGACGACGCGCGTGCACTTCACCGCCTGCACGTCGAACGTAACCGCGGAGGCCACCACGGCGATGAAGTCCATCGCGTAGCCAGGATTGACGCCGGTGCCGAGCAACGACACGCCACCGGCCTTCGCCGCCGCATCGAGTTCTTTGGCCAGCGCCGCGTGCTGGAATTCGGGGACCAGCAGTTCTTCGGTCGACGACACGACATCGACACCGCAGCGCGCCGCGAGCAGCAGCTGGTCCTTCACCATCGGCATGAAGCTCGACGTGCAGTGCAGCATCACGTCGGGCTGCAGGCGCTTGAGGGCCTTCTCGGCATCGCCTTCGACGATGACGCCGGTCTTCTTGCCGAGTTCGAGCAGTTCGCCGAGGTCGCGACCGATCTTGCCAGCGTCGATGTCGATCGCGCCGACGAGTTGGATGCTGGTCTTCTGCAGGGCGAGACGGGCGGCGGCGAGGCCGATCGGGCCAAGGCCGAAGGAAACGACGCGGAGGGGGCTGGACATCGGGCCGGGCAGAGTACGGAGGCGCGCGGGCGAGGCAACGGTCAGGCGGTTCTGAGCTTGCAGGCCATGCGATGGGCGCCGCGCCCCCCCTGTTTCGAAGCTTGGAAACCAGGCATTACGTTTATCCGGCCAAACGCAAAGTCTGGTTGCGGCGGCCATGAGCATTCCACGGGCACCACAATCAGTGCGCATGGGATAGCGTGCTGATTCATGAAGGCCCAGTCGTCGCTCACAACGGTCCTCGCCTGCCTGCTCACGGGTATCGCCACAGCCCAGACCACGCATGTTGTCGGTCCTGGCGCGCTCGCCAACATCGGCGCGGCGATGGCTGTCGCCACGGCCGGCGACGTTGTTCTCGTCCACCCCGGCAACTACCCGTCGTTCAACGCGACGCGCGGAGTGACGATCCGCGCGGTGACGAACGGCACTGTTGTCGCTTCGGGCACTGCAAACATCCCGGCCGGCGAGACCCTGCACCTGGTCGATCTCGTCCTGAACCGTTTCTTCGTCTCCAGCGGTGCATGTTCGATCGATCGCTGCCGCTTCCCATTTCCGGCGGGGTCGGCGACGTGGGGCATCGTGCTCCAAGTCACGAATGCGCGCGTCCACCTGCAGCAATGCGAAGTAGGCAACGCCGGAGAGCCCTATCTGGTTTTCCTGACTGGGCTGGCTGGCCTCTTCGCAACCAACTCGACGGTGAGCGCGGTCGATTGCACGTTCCGCTCACCTGACGCAGTCACCTGGCAAGGCGTGCCCGGTGGGCCGGCGATCGACCTCGTCGACAGCACATTCCACGGCAGCAAAATCGTGGCGACCGGCGGCGATGGCCGCTTGCCGAGTCCTCTACCGGGGCCAGCAGTTCGCGCCGTCAATTCGACCGTCTGGATTTCGGACTCGACGCTCACGGGCGGCATGGCGGTGAGCGGGCCTGGGTCGCCGCAGCGAGCCTGTCCGGTCGTCGCGACCTCGGGCCGCCTCGCACGCTGCACGCTGGTGCCGGCGACGTGCGCGCCGCCGGGAGTGCCGACGACGGGTCCGTTGCTCGGGGTTCACCGCGTGGCGCCGCTGCAATCCGGCAGCAGTTTCCAACTCGACTTCCAATCCGTTCCGAACGACTACGTCGGCGTGTTCGCGAGCTTCGCGCTCAACCACTACGCGTTCCCCGAACTCGAACAACTGGTCGCGCTCGACCTCGCGACGTTGCTGCCGCTCAGCGTGCTGGCGACGAACGGCAGCGGCTTCGCCAGTGGGTCCTGGGCGCTGCCGCCCGGCACTGCCAATCTGAACCTGTGGCTGCAAGCGGTCGCGCCGGGAGCGCTGCCACTGAAGGTGAGTCCCGTCGTCGGCGGCGTCGTGCGCTGAATGCGACTTGCGCTACCGCCGCGGCAGGATCCAGCACGAGTCGTGCGGCTGCATCCCGATGCGGGGGTAGTAGGCGCGCGCCGCCGGCGCCGCGAGCAGGATCAACGACGTGTGGAAGCCGGCGGCCATGTGCGTGCGCAGCACCAGTTCTTTGCCGATGCCCTGCTTCTGGAACGCCACGTCGACGGCCAGGTCGGACAAGTACGTGCAGTAGTGGAAGTCGCTGATTGCGCGCGACACCCCGACCAGCAGGCCGGCGTCCGTGCGCGCGGTGGCGACGATGCTCGCGTTCTCGAGCATGCCCTCGATGCGCTCGGCGTCGTCGACGGGGCGGCGTTCGGCCAGCGTCGAACGGCGCAGCACGTCGATGAACTCGGCCGGCGACAGTTCGGGTTCGATTGCGTAGCGAGTCGTCATGCCGACGCCTCAGCGGCCGAACGGCCGGTGTGGCACGGCTGGCCCGCATGCGCACGCACCATTGCCGCGAAGCGTGCGACGACGACGTGGTTGTCGCCCAACTCCGGATGGAAGCACGCGGCGAGGATCGGCCCCTTCTGCACCAGCACCGGATCACCGTTGCGGCGGGCGAGCACTTCGACGCCGGGCCCGGTCGCGGTGATGCGCGGCGCGCGGATGAACGTTCCCGTGGTTCCGTGCGGCAGCGCGGTCGACTCCAGCACGAACGTGCCGCTGTGCAGCTGGCGGCCGTAGCCGTTGCGCACCACGGTGATCGGCAACAGGCCGTAGCTGCGCTGCACCGGGTTCTCGACGCGCTCGGCGAGCAGGATCATGCCCGCGCACGTCGCGAACACCGGCATGCCGCTGCGCAACGTCGCGCCGAGCGGCGCCCACAGGCTCTCGACGTCGAGCAACGTCAGCATCGTCGTGCTCTCGCCGCCGGGCAGAACCATCGCGTCGAGTCCACGCAAGTCGGTCGCCGTGCGCACCTGGCGGGTGCGCACGCCCTGCGCGCGCAGCGCTGCCTCGTGGTCGAGGAAGTCGCCTTGCAGCGCCAGCACGCCGACGAGCGGCAGCATTGTCGTGGTTCGCTCAGTGGCCACGACTGGCGAGGCGCTCCTGCGCCGGCAACGTGTTGATGTCGATGCCGACCATCGGCTCGCCGAGGCCCTTGCTGACTTCGACCAGCACCTTCGGATCCTCGAAGTGCGTCACCGCGCGCACGATCGCCCGCGCGCGCTTGGCCGGATCGCCCGACGTGACGATGCCCGAACCGACGAACACCGCTTCGGCGCCGAGTTGCATCATCAACGCCGCGTCCGCGGGCGTGGCGACACCGCCGGCCGAGAAGTTCGGCACCGGCAGGCGCTGGCTCTCCGCGACCCACGCCACCAGATCGACCGGCACGCGCAGTTCGATCGCCCTCTTCTCGAGTTGCTTGTCCTCGAGACCGCGCAACTCGCGGATCTGCGACATCAGCGCGCGCATGTGGCGCACCGCCTCGACGACGTTGCCGGTGCCGGCTTCGCCCTTGGTGCGGATCATCGCTGCACCTTCGTGGATGCGACGCAGCGCTTCGCCGAGGTCGCGACAGCCGCACACGAACGGTGTCTTGAACACGCGCTTGTCGATCTGGAATTGGTCGTCGGCGGGCGTCAACACTTCGCTTTCGTCGATGCAGTCGACTTCCATCGCTTCGAGCATCTGCGCCTCGACGAAGTGGCCGATTCGCACCTTCGCCATCACCGGGATGCTGACCGCCTTCTGGATGCCGGCGATCATCTCGGGGTCGCTGCTGCGCGCGACGCCACCGTGCTTGCGAATGTCAGCGGGCACCCGTTCGAGCGCCATCACGGCGCAGGCACCAGCCTCTTCGGCGATGCGGGCCTGCTCGGGATTGACGACGTCCATGATGACGCCGCCTTTGAGTTGGTTGCAGAAGCCGATCTTGCTGACGAGTTCTTCGGCGGTGAAACCAGGGACTTTCGGAGTGGGGTGCTTGTCGGTCATTGGAGGAAGGGAGGTCAGAGGAAGGGGCGTGCGGCCACGGGGCCGGCGAGCAATTCGCGAGCGCAGGCGCCGAGCACGGCGAGGCCGGCGTCGATCTCACTGCGATCGGAACGGGTCAACGACAGCCGCACGCCGCGCGACGGCGCGCCATGCAGGTCGAACACGCGGCCCGGAACCACGCGCACGCCACGTTCGGCGGCAAGTTCGGCGAGACGATCGCCCTGGCCGGGTTTGGGCAGTTCGAGCCAGGCGACGTAGCCGCCGTCGGGCGCGGTCATCGTGCATTCCGGCGGCAGATGCTTGCGCGCCGCGATCTGCAGTGCGTCGTGGCGCGCGCGCAATTCGATGCGCAACGCGGCGAGGTAGCGATCGAAGTGGCCGGCACGCAAGAACTCGACCAACGCCCCTTGCAGCAGCGCACTGGTTTCGAGATCCATGAAGCGCTTCACCGCCGTCATCGGCTGCAGCAGGTACTTGCCGCCGGCGATCCAGCCGATGCGCAGCGCCGGGAACAGGTCCTTGCTCGCGGTGAACACCGTCACCGTGAGTCCCCGCGGATCGAGCGAACGCAGCGTCGGCGGCGCTTCGCCGCGCACACGCAGCGAGAATTGGTACTCGTCTTCCACCACCGGCACCCCGGTGCGCGCGATCTTCGCCATCAACGCCCGCCGCTGCGGTTCGTCGAGCGAACGCCCGGTCGGGTTGTGGAACGTCGGCATCAGGTAAACGAGCCGCACCCGCGGTCGCCGCAGCGCGCGATCGAGCGCGTCGAGGTCGATGCCATCCGCCGTGAACGGCACGCCGATCGACTGCAGGCCGTGTGCGCGCAACAGACCGTGCATCTGGTGGTACGACTGCGAAGTCAGCACCACGGTGTCGCCCGGCGCGCAGAACGTGCGCAACACGAGGTCGAGCGCCTGCTGGGCGCCGGCCGTGACCAGCAGATCGTCGGCGGTGATCTGTGCATCGATCTCGCGCGAGCGCGCCGCGAGCAGTTCGCGCAGTTCGGGCAAACCGTTGGTGGCGCCGCCGTAGCCGAGCACCGAAGCGCCGCGCTGCTGCAACACCGCGTCCATCGCAGCACCCCACTCGGCGACCGGGAAGCGCGCACCATCCGGCGCCAGTTCGGCGAGGTTGGCGACCAACGCGCGGCCCGGCGGCAACGGCGGGGCGCCGGGCATCTCCTGCGAACGCAGCAACGCAGCTTCGGCGTACGGGCTCAACGGCCGCGCCGCGTTGGCGTCGTTCGGATCGTCGGTGCGCGCGAGCACCACGGTGCCGCGGCCCACGGTGCCTTCGATCAATCCCTGCGCCGCGAGCTTGCGGTAGGCGTCCTGCACCGTCGCGCGAGTGACTTCGCAGGCATCGGCAATCGTCCGGATCGGCGGCAGCCGGTCGCCCGCCCGCATGCGCCCGTCGGTGATCGCGCGGCTGTAGAAGCCTGCGATCTGGGCGGCCAGCGGCGACGGCGCCGTGCGGTCGAGTTCTGGGAGCAGCGTGGTCACAACGCGAACTTGTACCGGACAATCTTGTACGGTCAACGACGTCAATTTGTCCGCATCCCCAGAACGACCCTGGGACGCCCGGAAATCCTGGGCTTGAGCCGACCGCACAACTTCGTCTCACCCAGTTTGGCCCCGCCCCACCGGCCGATCCGCGCAGCGGGTGTTGCACCCTTCGACACGTCCCGAAACGACTGCCCGATAGCTCGTCACGGGAGGAACATCGTGGGGAACAATCAAACACAGAACGGGCGCCTGGGCCTATTTGCGGTGTGCATCGCCGCCGTGCTGGCGGGGTGCACGGGCGAGGATCCAGATCCAACTGCAACCCAGTGGCAACCTGAGCTCGGGCAGGAGCCGCCCCTTCCGGAGCCTGCGTTCGCCGTCGCCCAGGTGTCGGTCGCGGCGCCTGCCCCAGCCCCGATGGGCGAAGTGGTGGCGCGGCAATCGGCCGCCGAGCGGCCCCCGGCGGCGATCGTGGTCGGCCACAACGCTTCCCACGCGTTCGACTCGGAATTCCTGCGCGCGTTTGCTGCGTCGAGCGACAGCGCCGCCGGCAAGCCTGGGATCACTTCCGACCGCGACGCGATCGAGCTGATGCAACTCGGCCGCGCCGACTTCGCGTTGGTTTCTGGCAACCTGTCGGCGCGCGACAGCCAGGCTGGGCTGCGCGGGCAGAAGCTCGGCGTCGAACTGTTCGCGTTGTCGGTGTCGCCGCAGTCGCCGCTGCGCTCGCTGACGCACACGCAGGTGCGGCAGGTGTTCACGGGGCAAGTGCACTCGTGGAGCCAGTTGGGACTCGAAGGTGGCGCCATTGTCGCGGTGGTGCCGAGTGAGCGCGCGGTGGCCGAACGGGCGGCGCGCGTGCTGATCCCGGGCGATGCCTTTGCATCGACGTGTCTGGCGGTGGCGAGCGAACGCCACGTCGCCGACCAGATCCTGCGCGAACCCGGCGCGATCGGCATCGTGCGCGTGACCGGGCAGCCGCGCGTCGACGGGCAGAAGCTGCTGTCGATCGACTGGAGCCCGCCGACGGTGGAAGCGTTCAACTACGCGACGTATCCGTACGGCATCGCGGTGACGCTGGTCACATCAGGGCAACCGACGGGGATCGCGCAGGAAATGCTCGGTTTCGCCCGTTCCGCCGAGGGCCGCGCCTTGCTGGCGCGAACGCTGGTGCCGATGCCATGAACGCG
>SXPB01000148.1 GCA_005776475.1 Planctomycetia bacterium | reverse complement strand
GTGGAATCCGGAGCTGCCGGCGACGCTGGCGACCGCGACCGAGCGCCTCGCGCAGCCGCGCGACAAATGAGACGTCGCCCAATTCGCAACGCATCGCGAAGGTCGTCTACGATGCCGCCCATGGGAGCCACGTTGCCGAGTTGCCTTCCCGCCTGGGTGTTGTCGCTGTCGTTGTTGTTGCCGCGCACGCTGACGGCGCAGGAGCCGGTGCCCGTTCTCGACCGCACCACGCTGCAGCAGCACTGGCAACACGTGCTGCCCAAACCCGACGAACTGCAATGGCGCGCGATTCCGTGGCTCGGCACGCTCGCCGAAGCGGTCGTGCAGGCGCAGACGCACGATCGCCCGATCCTGCTGTGGGCGATGAACGGCCATCCGCTCGCGTGCACATGAAACAACGGGGTGGCGACCAGACGGTCGGTCTGGTCCGACGCGAAGGTGCAGCAGCTGGCCCAACGCTTCGTCGCAGTCGCCGACGAGGTCAGTCGCCTGCAGCGCGACAAGGAACCCGACTGCCTGTTCTTCCAGGGGTTCAGCGAACACGGCCACTACGCCGGTCGCACGCGCCCGTCGAACACGCGCCAGGGCATCTACGCAGTCACGCCGAGCGGGCAGTTCCTGGCTTCGGTGAACACGCGCCAGGCGAAGGACATGGTGGCGATGCTGGAGAAAGCGTTAGCGAAGTGGGACACGCTGACACCCGCCGAACGCACCGGCACGCTCCCACAGCTCGATCCGGATGCGGTGAAACGCTTCGAACGGCTGCGCCCGACCGATGGCCTCGTCGTGCGCGTGTTCAGCCGCGACCTGCCGCGCGAGAAGGTCACGGCGGGATGGCGCGGTGAGGCGTGGAACCAGGACCACGCGTGGTTTCGTCGCGACGAGATGCTGGCGATGGTCCCCGCGGCCGAAGTCGATGCGAAACGTGCGTTCCCGGCAGCAGCCCTGCTGCGCATGTGCCGCGTGCATCTGGTCGACAACGTGCGCGGCCAGACCATGGCACACGCGAACGAACACGTCGTCGAAAAGGAACTCACCGCGCGGACGATGCGCCTCGACGGCGACGTACAGGAGATCGAGTTCACCGGCAGCGTGCGCATCCAACGCAGCGGCACCTGGGCGACTCGCGGTTACGGCAGCAAGACCGAGCAACAGCTCGGCCTCTCGCTGCAGTTGTTGGGAGCTGCTCGCTTCGACCGCAAGCAGCAGCGCTTCCTCGACTGGAAACTGCTCGCGGTCGGCATGCGGCACGGGGCAACCGAGTTCAACGGTCGCCAGGACGACCTCGCGCCTTCCCCGATCGGCTTCGCGTTCGATCTGCGACCCGACGACACGGCGAACGTGGCGCCGTCGATGTACTGGGCCTACGGCTGGAAGTAGACCCTGTCGCCCGACCTGTGCGGTCAACCGCCATTGCCGCCGGAATCGCGATGCAACAATGCCGTCAACGGCGACGTTGCGGCCGGTCGCGCCATGCAGGCGCCACGACTGCTGGCAGAATCCTGTCCGCTTTCGTCTTCGCCGCACAACCAACGCCCATGCACATCCCCGCTTCTCTCGTCGGCCTGCTGCTCGCCACGGCAGCACTCGGCCAGTCCGTCCTCCCGCCGTTCGACACCACCTACCAATTCGCCAATCTCGGCACCGTGCCTGGCCTTGGCAGCTACGGCGGCACCGCGTTCTTGCCGAGCAACCCCAACTTCGTGCTCGTCGCGCCATACCCGAATGCCGTGATCAAAGCCGTCCCGTTGCTGCGCAACGCGCAGGGCTACATCAACGGCTTCGGCAGCGCGATCACCGTCGCGACCGTGGGCGGAACGGATGGCGGCCTCGCCTTCGGACCTACCGGCGTTTTGTTCGCGACGTGGTACGGCCCTAATCGACTGAGCCAGATCAAGCCGGGCAGCCTCACCACCGACCGCGTCGACGATCTCGGTCCGGTGGGCGTCGGCGGCTCGGTCGGCACCTGCGCCTTCGTGCCCGCCGGCTTTCCGGGCGCAGGACGCTTCAAGGTCGTCTCGTGGAGCGGCAGCACGTTCTACGATTTGCCGCTGACCCCGGACGGCAACGGCACCTTCGCACCGGGACCCGCGGGCCCCGGCATCGCCGTGCAAGGCGGCCCCGAAGGCATGGTCTACATGCCCCTGAATGCGCCGCTGATCGGCGGCAAGCTGCTGCTCGCCGAATGGAGCCCTGGCAACATCGCTGCCTACGACATCGACGCGAACGGCGACCCGATCCCGGCCACGCGTGTGGTCGTGGCCGGCGGCGCCTTCGGCTTTGGTGGCGGCGCCGTCGATCCCGTGACGGGCGACGTCGTGTTCTTCGGCGGCAGCGGCCAATTGCTGATCCTGCGCAACGGGGCGGCCTGCGGCACCTACACCGGCTACGGCAACGCGTCCCCGGGCGCCCTCGGCACGCCAACGATCACCGGTGCCGGTTGCGCGCGCATCGGCCAGACCATCACGATCGGCACCACGGGCCCCGCCAACGGCATCGGCATCATCGCCGCGGGCTACCAGCTGAGCGTGAACTACCTCAACCTGAACGTGCTGCAGAGCCTCGACGCGACGGTGATCAGCATCCTGTCGCCGCAGGGCAACGGCACGCTGACGTTGACGATTCCGCTGAACCCGGCGCTCGGCAACAACCACACGTACTTCCAGGCCGGCTATCTCGACGCCTCGACGTCCTCGGGCCTGATCACGAGTGCGGGCCTCGACATCCTGATCCGCTGAAGCGCGGCCGCGTCAACCGCGGCGTCGGACTGCCGCCAAACTGCGCCTCGGCTCAGCGCGGCAGGTCCGAGCGATCGAGATCGCCCGCGGCGAGCAGTTCGCGGAACCTGGCGATGGTCGCGCGCACGCCGGCGCGCAAGGGAGTGTGCGGCAAGCGCGGGTAGGCCGCCCTGATGGCCTTGCCGTCGAGTTGGGGCGGGATCGGGATGCGCGGGCCCTGGCACGTGATCGTGCCGCGCGCGGCCGGCACTTCGGCTTCGATCGCCGCCACCACGTCGGCGACATCGACGGTGTCGCCGTGCAGGTTGTAGAGGTGCGCACCCGGTTCGCCGCCGTCGGCACACGCCAGGAACGCCGCTGCGGTGTCGCTCGCGTGCACGAAATCGGTCGGGCCGGTGAAACCGATCTTGAACGGCACGCCGAGCACCGCCGCCTTCATCGCCGTGGTCGGCCCCGAGGTCATGCCCTGGTCGCGACCGACGCCGTAGACGGTCAGCGGGCGCAGGCCGACGCTGGTCAGCTTCTTCTCGAGGAAGTAGATGCGCGCGGTGCCTTCGTTCGCCTGCTTGTAGACGCCGTAATGCGTGACCGGCGCGCACGCGACCTGTTCGTCGACCGCCGCCCCGTCGTCCTCGCTCGGCCCGAACACCGCCGCCGAGCTGGCGTAGACCACGCGCGGCACGCCGGTCGCCAACGCTGCCTCGAACACGTGGATCGTGCCGAGCACGTTGACGCGCGCGCCGAGGGCCGGGTCCTGGCGACAGAACGGCACCTGCAGCCCGGCGAGATGCACGATCGCGCGTGGCTTGCACGCGGCAACGGCGCGCTTGCAGGCGTCGAGATCGGTGATGTCGCCCTGCACGAAGCGGACGCGCGCCAGCTTCTCGGCACCGAGCACCGCGCGAATGCGGCGCGGATCGCCGCCGAGATCGAACACGACCGGATGGTCGCCACGTTCGACGAGTTGCTGCACAACCCAGGCGCCGATGCAACCCAGCGCGCCAGTGACGAAGTAGGTGTCGTTCATGCGATGCCGTAGATACGCGCTGCGTTGTCGCCGAACAGCTTCGACTGCGCGATCGGCGACAACTTCGCCGCCCAGTTCGCCAGCAGGTCGTGTACCTGCGCGTGGTCGCGCGCGGCGACGAGGCACACCGGCCAATCCGTTCCGAACAGCAGCCGGTCCTCGCCGAACGCATCGAGCGCGACGTCGAGATAGAAGGTGAAGTCGGCGGGCTGCCACGTGTTCCAGGCTGCTTCGGTGACCATGCCACTCAGCTTGCAGGCGACGTTGGGATGGCGCGCCAACGCACGCAGACCACGTTCCCACAACTGGCGCTCGCCATGCGCGATGTCGGGCTTGGCGAGGTGGTCGAGCACGAACGGTTGGTTGGGCAGCGCCTGCACGAACCGGGTCGCGGCGGCGAGTTGCCGCGGGAAGATCAGGATGTCGTAGACGAGTCCGTGCCGGGCCAACGAACGCACGCCGCGTTGGAAGTCCGGGCGCAGCAGGAAGTCGTCAGGTTCCGCCTGCACGATGTGGCGCAGGCCGCGCAGCAGCTTGTTGCCGGCGAGGCGGGCAACCGTGACCTCCGCATCGACAGCGCACAAGTCGGCCCAACCGACGACCGCCCGCACGAACGGATGGGCGCGCGCACACTCGAGCAGGAACTGCGTCTCCTGCAGCGACGAATGCGCCTGCACCGCAATGCACCCGTCCAGCCGCGATCGCACCAGCTCGGGGAGGAGGTCCGCTGGCAGGAAGTCGCGGGCGATGCGCTGCATGCGACCATCGATCCACGCGTATTCCTGCGGGGAGTAATTCCAAAAGTGCTGGTGGGAGTCGATGCGCACGGCGCCCGGATCATGGAAGTCCCCATGGCATGCGTGCAAGCGTGCTCCCGTGCCACGTAGTCACCAAGGCAGGATGACCTCAACCAGTGAGGAACACCAGGGCACGTCCGTTACGTCCAAGGCTGACGGCCCGAGCATAAGTCCCCTCGCTCAGGCGTTTCTCCAAGCAACTCTCTCCAAGACAGGACTCCCACCATGTTGCGTTCCCTCGTGGCACTCGCCGCCATTCCGGCACTCACGGCCCTCGCTAGCGCGCAGTGCTACATCTCCCAGTTCGGCACGCTGGCCGGCACCGGCGACGACATCGTGTTCGCCGACGTGCCGATGAACATCACCTTCCCGCTCGGCGCCAGCAACTACACGCACGCCGCGATCGGCACCAACGGCGTCGTCTTCCTGTCGACCGGCGCCGCCGCTGGCACCACCACCTCGGGCTACCCGACGCTGGCCCAGTTCTCGGGCACGGCAGGCCAGGCTCCGCGCATCGCGCCGATGTGGACCGACCTCGAGTTCCTCGTCTCGAACAATGCCGGCGTGTACTACAACGACACGATCCCCGGCAAGTTCGTGGTGACGTGGGTCAACGCGTGGGAATGGAACACCACGAACCCGATCTTCACGGTGCAGGCGCAGATCTTCGCCACGGGTGAAGTGCTCTTCAGCTACAGCGGCAACTCGCAGACGACCGCGGCCGACAGCTCGACCGGCATCTCGGCCGGCAACGGCATCGCTTCGGTGCCCGACGTCAACCTGTCGGCGGGCGGCAACATCAGCGCGACGCACTACATGCGAGAGTTGATGCTCGCCGGCTCCTTCGACCTGGGCGGTTCGGCGATCACGCTCACGCCGACGGGCACCGGCTACGCGCAGACGATCGGCGCCTGCAATGCGGCCTACAACCAGTCGTTCGGCGTCGGTTGCTACAACATCAGCGACTCGTTCTACGAGTTCCACACCGACAGCACGACCGCACCGGCCGCGCTCAACGGCCAGTCGATGGTGTTGACGCCCGCGGGCCTCAACTATCTCGTCGTGTGGGGCGGCGGCACCTACGTGCCTCCCAGCGGCACCGCCACGGTGTTGCCGATCACCGACGACAGCGAGTTCTCGCAAATCCCGTCGATCCCGCTGCCGACCCCGTCGGGCCCGGTCAGCCCGATCTTCATCCACGGCAACGGCATGATCTCGCACGGCGCGAACAACGGCATCCAGCCGATCAGCTACGTCCCGGACGCGGCCGGCTTCTTGAGCGCGCCCGCCACCGGTTTCTTCAGCTGGCACGACTACAACACCAGCGAACCGGGCAGCGGCCAGATCAAGTACGAAGAGCTCGTCGTCGGCAGCGACACGATCGCCTACGTCACGTGGGACGACGTCGAGAGCTACGCCCAACCCGAAACCACGAACCGCAGCACGATGCAGTTCCAGCTCAACCTGACCAGCGGCGTGGTCACCGTGGTCTGGGTCAACATCGACGGCAACGGCAGCAGCCCGTTCGGTAGCGCCCACCTCGTCGGCTGGGGCCCGATCGGCGCCTCGGTCAATGCGGGCAGCGTCGACATCTCGGCGCTCGGCGCGTTCGTCACCACCCCCACCAACATGAGTGCGATGACGCTGACCGGTTCGCCGGCGCCGGTCTCGACGCTTTCGTCGGGCACCGTCGTCACCTATTCGACCGCGGGCATCCCCGAGATCATCCCGAGCTCGGGCGTCTACATCTCGGCCAACATCCTCAGCGTGAACGGTGTCCCCGGTGGCTTCGACCTCGGCATCATCGGCGCGCCAGGCTGCAACGCCTACATCGGCACGCTCGACTACATCCAGGCGATGGTCGGCGGCCCGTCCAACTCGGTGACGCTGAGCGTTCCGGCGGGCATCCCGGCCGGCACGATCCTCTACTCGCAGTCGATCGCGCTGATCACGCCAAACAGCCTGCCCAACGGCCAGAACGCCTTCGGCCTGACGGTCAGCAACGCCGTGCAGTCCTACGTGGCGCCGTTCTGATCGGAACGCCAACGATGGCGCGCCTGGCGCGCCGGCCGCGGGGTCGTTCGAGTCGCTCGAACGACCCCGCGGCGTTTCTGGAGCAACTTCCGCGCGAGGGAAACGTGTTGCCGGCGCGCGCCCTGCGTAGCATCCCGCCGCCCGCGCCAACGAACCCATGCGCACGTTCCTGCTCGCGTCGTCGTTCCTCGTCCTTGCCGCATGTGGCGGCAGCACTCCCCCCGCCAACAGCCTGCCGCGCGTCGCGGTGATTCCGAAGGGCACCACGCACGTGTTCTGGCAGGCGGTCGCCAACGGCGCGCGCGCAGGCGGTGCCGCCACCAGCCTCGACGTGGTGTGGAAGGGCCCCTTGCAGGAGAACGACCGCGCCCAGCAGATCCAGCTGGTGCAGCAGTTCGTCGGCGAAGGCGTTGCCGGCATCGCGCTCGCACCGCTCGACCACAATGCACTCGTGCCCGCGGTTGCGGCAGCGAAGGCCAAGGGCATTCCGGTCGTGATCTTCGACAGCGACCTCGACGGCAAGGCCGGCACCGACTTCGCCAGCTTCGTCGCCACCGACAACAAGGCCGGCGGCGAGATGGCAGGCCAACATCTGGCGCAGTTGCTCGGCGGCAAGGGCAAGGTCGTGCTGCTGCGCTACCAGGTGGGTTCGGCGTCGACGGAAGCGCGCGAGACGGGCTTCCTCCAGGCGGCGAAGACGGCCGGCCTCGAAGTCGTCGTCGACAACCGCTACGCCGGCGCCACCGTCGGCGAAGCGAAGACCACCGCTCTCAACCTGGCCGACGCGCTGCGCGGCGCGAACGGCGTGTTCTGTTCCAACGAGTCGGCGACCGCGGGCATGCTGCAGGCGCTGACCCAACTCGGCTTGCAGGGCAAGGTGAAGTTCGTCGGCTTCGACAGTTCGACGCCACTCGTGCAAGGCCTGCGCGACGGCGCCATCGACGCGCTCGTGGTGCAGGATCCGGTGCGCATGGGCGAACTCGCGGTGCGCCACCTCGCCGATGCGATCCAGAAGAAGCCCGTGCCGCCGTTCGTCGACACCGGTGCCGTGCTGGCGACGAAAGCGAACATGGACCAACCGGCCGTGAAGAAGCTGCTCGAGTGAACGCCAACGGTTGGCAGACGATCAGCGCGCGGCTGTTGCGCGGTGGCGGACCGTTCCTCGGCCTGCTGGCGACGTGGGCCCTGTTCGCGGTGGCCGCCGGTCCGCTGTTCACCGCGTGGAACAACACCGAACTGATGCTGCTGCAGACCGCCGTGGTCGGCACCGCGGCGATCGGCGCCACCTGGATCGTCATCAGCGGCGGCATCGACTTGTCGGTCGGCTCGTCGATCGCGCTGGCGACGATGGTCGGCGCGATGGTGCTGCGCGCCGGCGGCCACTGGACGTTGGCGGCGTTGGCGACAACGGCGACCGGCGCCGGCGTCGGCTTCCTGATCGGGGCGCTGGTCACCGGCTCGCTGGCGCGCGTCGCGATCGCAATCGCCAGCGGCGGTCTCGCCGTCATCGCGTGCGGCGCGTGGCTGCCCGAAGGCGACGCCCGCATGATCGCGCGCATCGGCGTGTTCGTGGGCACCGCCGCCGTCGCGTTCGTGGCCACGGCGCGCCTGCGCTGGCGCCTGCCGTTGTCGCCGTTCCTGGTGACGCTCGGCTTGTGGGGCACGCTGCGCGGCCTCGCCAAAGGCCTCGGCGGCAACCAACCGGTCTACTTCGAACGCAACGACGCGCTCGCCGGCCTGATGCTGCCCGGCAACGCGCTGTTGCCGGCGGGCGTGTGGATCATGCTGGCGGTGGCCGCGGGCATGATCGCCATCGCGCGCGGCACGGTGTTCGGTCGCCACGTGTTCGCACTGGGCGCGAACCGCCAGGCGACCCGCTTGTCGGGCATCGACGTCGAACGCACCGAGCTGCTGGTCTACGTGCTCGGCGGCACCTGCGCCGGCGTCGCCGCCCTGCTGCAACTCGCCTACCTGTCGATGGGCGACCCGACCACGGCGCAGGGACTCGAACTGAAAGCCGTCGCGTCGGCGGTGATCGGCGGCGCCTCGCTGACCGGCGGCGAGGGCTCGTTCCTCGGCACGCTCGTCGGCGCTTTCGTGATGACTGTCGTCGACAACGGCTGCACCAAACTCGGCCTCGACAACTGGGTGCAGGAAGTCGTCACCGGCGCGATCATCGTGGCTGCAGTGGCGCTCGATCGCTGGCGCCAGCAGCGCCGCTGAGGCGACTCAGCTGGTGCCCGACGTCGGCTTCGCGCCACTCGCGCCGCGCACCGCGAACATGCGGAAGCGGATGCCGAAGCGACTCAGCGTGAAGCGCGCCGCCGCCTTCAGATTGTCGATGCCGTAGCGGATCGACGGCAGGAAGCCGATCGACGAAGCCTCCTTGAAGTACTTCACCGGCATCGGCGCGTCGGCCACCGTGAAGCCGTGTTTGATCGCCTGCGCCAGAAACTGCGCATCGAAGCCGAACGCATCGCTATTGGCTTCGAAGTCGACCTTCTCGAGCACCTGCCGCCGATACACGCGGAACCCCGAGTGGAACTCGCCGAGGTTGGTGCCGTAGGCGAGGTTCATCAGGATCGTCAGCATCCGGTTGAACAGATACTTCCACGCCGGCATCCCGCCGCGCAGCGCTTCGCGGCGCGAACGGATGCGGTTGCCGAGGATCACATCGCACACGCCGTGTTCGATGAAGCCGACGAAGTGCGGCACCAGCACGGGGTCGTACTGGTAGTCGGGGTGCAGCATCACCACGATGTCGGCACCGCGCTCGAGCGCGGCCCGGTAGAGCATCTTCTGGTTGCCGCCGTAGCCGAGGTTCTGCGGCGTCTTCAGCACCAGCAGCCCGAGCCCCTGCGCGACCTCGATGGTGCGGTCGCGGCTGCAGTCGTCGCCGACGATCACTTCGTCGTAGCTGCCCTTCGGGATGTCGGCCAACGTCATCGCCAACGTCTTCTCGGCGTTGTAGGCGGGCATCACCACGACCACGCGCGACTTCTTCGGCGTTGCTGAGGGTTGCGAGTTCATCGTCCGGCAAGTTCCTGGGCGCGCTTCGCCGCCGCCTGCACGCGCGCTTCCAGTTGCTGCCAAGGCCCGTGCCATGGCGAATCAGGACTCGGCGCCGGTCCACGCTGCATGATTTGGAGAGCCTGCATCGGATCGGGTGGTCGGTATCGGCTGCTTTCGCACAGGAACGCAGCCAGGAAGACTACCTCTTCGATCGTGCGCGAGCCGTCACTGCCGACGCCATCGAGAAAGGCGACGGCTTCACGCGGTTGGCCGGTGTGCACCAGCAACCAGAACACGCGCACAGCGTCGCTGCGCACTTGCCGATCGATCCATGCCAACGCGAGCTCGTAGTGCCCAACCGTCGCCAATGCGATCGCCGCCGCGTGGCGCTGCGCGCGGTCGCTGCCCGCCGCCGCCATCGTCTCGACCAAGTGCCGGGTGCCCTGCAGGGCTGCGGCGGTGGCGCCGGCGACTGCCGCACCGCGATCCAGCGCCGCCCGCGCCGCCGCGAAGTCATCCACCGCGAGGTACGCCAACGCCATGTCTTCGGCGGCCCGCACGTCACCGGCGGCAATCGCACGGTCGAACGCCAACGGCGTGATGTCGTAGGCAAACCACGCGGCGCCATCGCGGTCGAACGGCTCGAAACGGCGCAGCCAATGGTGCAGCCGCGTCAGGTCGCGTGGATCGACGGCCGCCAGATCCTCGACGTAGACGGCAACGCGGCCAAAGCGTGGACCCTGGCCCTGGCGCAGGAATGTGAGGTCGGGGTGGCGCTGTTGCAGAGCCAGGCGACCGGTTTCGAAGCGTTGGTTCCAATCGCTGTTGCTGTCGCCGCAGAGGCGGTAACCGCCGACAGCACCGCCGGCGATACCGTTCCAGAAACCGATGTAGTGCGGCCAGACGGCAACGTTGACGAGCGAACTGCCGACCACGAGCACGCCCAGCGCCGAGCGCAGCGACAACCAACGCCGCCATGGCCACGGTTGCACCAGCACGAACGCCGCCAGCATCCACATCGCCGGCACGACCGGCAGCACGTAGCGGATGCCCATCTGCAGCGAGCGCGACACGCTGCAGTAGAGCAGCAGCAGGGCCGGCGGCAGCAGCGCGCAGGTCCACGTCCACCGCGACGCCGACGCGCGCCGCGTGGCCAAGCCAACGACGACGCCGAGACTCGCCAGCAGCAACAACACAACCGGCGTCTTGCACAGCACGGTCACCGGGTAGTAGGCCCAGTGGTTGCCCCTGGTGTCGCCGAAGGTGCCGTTCGCGGTCTGGCCGACGACCTGCATCTGGTAGTCGATGCCGAGCACCAACGGTTCGGGCAACAGCGCGAGCAGCGACGTGCCGAGCGGCAACTTCGCAATCGCTTGCAGCGCCGACGACGCCAGCGTCGCGTTCGAACCGGCGAACGGCGGCGAAGCGAACAGGTACGCCGCGTAGAGCGTGCCGAGTGCTGCAACGCCGGCAACGACCAGCGCCAACGCGGCGCCCAACCACCGGCGCGGCACGCTGCGTGGGGCCCCACCGCGCGACGGCCACGCGTCGAACTTCGCGAGCGTCGCGATCGCCACGACGAGCAACAGCGCGATGCAGGTGAGCAAGCCGGTGTACTTGGTCGCCGCGACCGCACCGAGCGAGCCACCGAACGCCAGTAGCGTCCAGGTTCCCGGCGCCCGCAACCAACGCCACAGCAAGAACGCCGCCAGCAGCGCGACCGCCGTGTAGGCGACGTCCGACGACAGCAACGGCCCAAACGCGAGCAGCTGCGGACTGGTCGCCGCGAGGAACGCGACCCACAACCCGGCGCGCGCGCCCAATGCCGCACGGGTCCAGGCGACGGCGACGACGAGCAACAGCAGCGGGAACACCAGCATGCCGATTCGCGCCCGCCGCAACCCATCGTCGCTGGTCGCCTGCGCGCCGAGGCCGGTGAGTTGCGTGCCGAGCAGGATCAGCGGGCCTTGGAAGCGATCTTCGATGTGCGCGAGCGGCTGGCGGGCAACGAGGGTCTGGCCGGCGAGCTGGTAGTTGCATTCGTCCGGCGTGCGCTCGACGACCTGCGTCAGCCACAGCAACAACACCATCGCGACCCCGACGAGTGCCCATGTGCACAAGCCCAGCCGGCGCTGGCGAACGGGATCGGGATCGACGAGGGAAGGCAGCACCGGCGCGCGCAGCCTAGTGTTGGCGCGCGCGAGATCGCCTTCGAAATCTCAAGGCTCCGGGACTGCGCGGATCGAACGAGGGAAGGGGTGCACGTAGGCCGGCCGTCTTCGTAACGCCTTGGTTTGCAGCCGTTGCACTGGCGAATACGCACTATATCGCATCGCCTCAAACACAACCTGCGGTATCTTGCTTGCGTGCTCGAAGGCCGGTCGGCAAACTGCTCGCCCCACATAGACCCGGACGCCTGCGGCATGACCGACTTCAACCGACACCCGAGCAGCTACCACCACTGGCAACTGCAGATCGACGGCGACATCGCGAACCTGCGCATGAACGTCGACGCGGCCCACCCCTACAAGCCCGGCTACGAGAGTCGCCAACCGCGGTGACAACCTGGCCTCGCGCGGCTTCACGCCGGTCGGCTCCGGCGG
>SXPB01000147.1 GCA_005776475.1 Planctomycetia bacterium | reverse complement strand
CGAGATCTCGGTCGCCGTGCTCGACATGGCGTCGCTGCAGGAACCGTACGATCCGGGCGCCGCGCCGAAGTTCATCTGCTGGCCGCCGCACGGCATGAAGGACGTGCCGACCGACTTCCACGGCATCGAGCATCCGAATCCCCTCGAAGACCAGCCGGAAGCCGAGCAGGACATTACGCAAACCGGCTATCCGATCAGCCTGCAGCTGCAGGACGAAGTCGCGCAGCGGGTCGCCAATTCGACGATCCAGCTGTTCGAAGCGCGCAGCAGCGGCAAGCAGCCGGCGTCGCACGTCGCCCGCCAGAACACCGAGGACTGGAAGGGCTGGACCGATCGCTGCAAGAAGGAGGTCCCGATGTGGGTGCACACGCCGCAGATCCCGCTCAACCGCAAGGTCGAGATCCGCGACGTGGTGTTCGGCATCCCGAAGGCCCACCTGGAACCGGGCAAGCACTACCAGGCGCGCGTCAAACTGCAGCTCGGCGAGAGCGATCCGTTCTGGTTCTTCTGGGAGTTCACGACCGGTAGCCAGGCCGAGGGCCTGAAGCTGAAGTCGTGATCGCAGCGGGGTCGCGCGGCTGCGCTGGCGCGGCCCGCCCCCGATTGCCGGTGCCCCAGGCACCTCTGCGCTTGCTTGTGGGCGAGGTGTCTCCACAATCTCCGGCCTTCCCTATCCAGGCCGGTAGCACCGGCAGCCCCCGAATGAAGTCATGAGCAAGCGCGTCGACGAGATCCTTGGCTGGTACGAATCCGACAACCCCGGCGTTCTGAAGAACCTGCGCTGGATGATGGACACGGGGGCGCTCGCCGGCACCGGCAAGTTCGTCATCCTGCCGGTCGACCAGGGCTTCGAACACGGCCCGGCGCGCTCGTTCGCGAAGAACTCGCCCGGCTACGACCCGCACTACCACTTCGAGCTGGCGATCCAATCGGGCTGCAACGCCTACGCGGCACCGCTCGGCTTCCTCGAAGCCGGCGCCCGCAAGTACGCCGGCCGCATCCCGCTGATCCTGAAGCTCAACAACAGCGACTCGCTGTTCAGCACGCCGGATCCGAAGCCCGCCGTCACCGGCTCGGTGCAGGACGCGCTGCGCCTCGGTTGCGCGGCGATCGGGTTCACGATCTACCCGGGCAGCAACCAGCGCGACGCGATGTACATGGAGCTGCGCAAGATCAGCGAAGAGGCCAAGGAAGCCGGCCTCGTCGTGGTCGTGTGGAGCTACCCGCGCGGCAGTGCGCTCAGCAAGAAGGGTGAGACGGCGATCGACGTCGCCGCCTACGCGGCGCAGATCGCGGCGCAACTCGGCGCCCACATCATCAAGGTGAAGCCGGCGACGGAGCACCTCGAGCAGGACGCGGCGAAGAAGGTCTACGAGAGCGAGAAGATCGCGATCGCGACCCTCGCCGATCGCACGCGCCACGTCGTGCAGTCCGCGTTCGGCGGCCGCCGCATCGTGATCTTCTCGGGCGGTGAAGCGAAGGGCACCGAGGAAGTGCTGGCCGAGATCAAGGGCCTCGCCGACGGCGGCTCGTTCGGCTCGATCATGGGCCGCAACGCCTTCCAGCGCCCGATGCCGGAAGCGCTGAAGCTGCTGAAGGCCGTGCAGGAGATCTACCGCGCCGCCAGGTAGCGGTGCTTCGCACCGCCACCTGGCAGTGCGGCAGATGTTTTTCCCGCGTGGCTGGGCGATCCCGGCGACGGCGGATCAAGCCAAAGGCGCCTCAGCCACGCGGAGGGCGCATGGCGCCCTTCGTCACTGGGGGCAGTGCGGCAGATGTTTTCCCGCGTGGCTGGGCGATCCCGGCGACGGCGGATCAAGCCAAAGGCGCCTCAGCCACGCGAAGGGCGCCTGGCGCCCTTCGTCGCTGGGGGCAGTGCGGCAAATGTGCTCCGCGGTGACGCCGCTGGGAGTCAACTCGGAAGATCCTCCGAGCGTCGCCGTCCCACGCCGGCATGACGATGTTCCGAGGTGTGCTGCTGGCCATTGCCATCGTGCTCGCGATGGTCGTCGCCAGCCTCACCGCGGAACCGGACGATTGGCCGGCGGTCGTCGAGTGGGCCAAGGTCCAGGAAGGGGCCCTGCAACGCGATCGGGTGCCGTGCCCGGTGTTGTTCGGCGCCGTCCTGGTGGGCGAGCCACACGCGGGCTACCAACGCGCCATCGCCCGCCTGCAGGGCTTGCACCTGGAGAGCGATCGCCTGCAGGTGCTGGTGACCGATCGTGCGGCCTGGCCGCTGACCGACGACGACCGCGCGCAACTGCAAGCCATGGCGCCGGCGCTCGCCGAGTTGCGCGACGGCGCCCGGTCGGAACCCGTGGGCGGCGACCTGCACGGCATCGAGGATTGCTACAACCTGGCGGACGGCGTGCGCGGCTTGCTGATCGCGGCGCGGCAAGAGCCCGTGGCGAACTTCGCCGATGCGATGGCGGCGATCGCCTGCAGCCGCGACGTGCTGGCGGGGCCGATGGCCCTCGACCAGGTGGTCGGCGCCTGGTTGCTCGGGTTGTGCTTCGATGCCCTCGACGAAGCCTGGCTGGCGGCGTTGCCACCCGCACGGTTGGCCGACCTCGCCGCGGCCCTGGCCAAGGCCGATCTGCCGCGGGTGCCGCTGTCGGCGCCGATCCTCCTGGTCGCGAACACCGTGCGCGAACTGGCGAGCGGTCGCGAGATCGAGCCCTACGAGATCGGCATGTCGACGTCGTTGCTGGCATTCCGCCACGGGTTCTCGGTGCGCCGGGCCGGCATCGCGCGCGCGTGCTCGGTGGTAGCGGCGGTGCGCGCGTGGCAAGCCGCCACGCCCATCGGCGAACGTTGGCCGGCGCGGCGGCAACGGCTCGAACAACTCGAGGCGTGGGACGCGGCGCGCAGCGCCGAACTGATGCAGCCGTGGCTCGATGGCCTCGCCAGCCGCGAGGAGGACGTGCGGTGCGCCTTCGCCAAGTTGCGCTTGCTGCGGCTGGCCACCGCCGCTGCCTTGGGCCACGAACTGCCCGTGCTCGACGATCCGCTGGGGCACGGCGCCCTGCGTTGCGAAGAGGACGCCGGGGGCATGTGGCTGCGCAGCGGTGTCGGCACCCTGGTGAGTCGCCGCTGCGAGGGGCGCCGTGGCGGTCGCTGACGCGATTGGCAACGCCGCGTCGAGGCGGCACGATGCTCGCATGGTCCTGCACGCGCCGTTGCGTTCCGTCACCGTCCTCGCTGCGTCCCTGGTGCTTGGCCTCACGGCCGTTGCCCAGGTGCCCACGCCAACCCCGGCTCCGGCCGCGGCGGCAGCGCTCGACCCGGCCCGCTTCGGTCGCGTCGAAACGCACGCAGGCCTGACCGTGCTGCGCGTCTGGGGCTCGCCCTTCGAACGCGGATATGCCCACGGCCGCCTGCTCGCCAAGGAGTTCGTCGTGGTGGCGGTGCCTGAGTTCACCGCGCGGTTCGCCCGCCGGCCCGGCTTGCTGCAGCAGGCCCGCGCCGCCGTCGATCGCCTGATCGAGTATCCCGAAGACGTGCAGCAGGAACTCAACGGCCTGTGGCAGGGCCTCGTCGACAGCAAGGTCGACCTGCAGATGCCCGAACTCGAACGCGCGTTCGACGCGACCGATCTGCGCATCGCCAACGCGCTCGACGTGTTCGGCCTGATGGGCTGCAGCAGCTTCACGTTGTGGGGCGGGCAGGTGGAGGGCGGCGGCGTGTTGACCGCGCGCAACTTCGACTGGCCGCTGACCGGCGCGCACATGGTGGAGCAGACGATCGTCGTTGTGCAGCACTTCGCCGATGGCCGGGCCGTAGCGTCGGTGACGTGGCCGGGCTTCGTCGGCACGGTGACCGGCGTCAGCAGCGACGGGCTCGCCGCGTTCCTGCACGTCGGCACCGCCGAGATTACCTACACGCCCGAGCCGTCGTCGTGGCCGACCGCCATCGCGGCGCGCGCGCTGCTCGCCGCCGGCACCGGCGACCGCGCCACGCTCGAAGCGCGCGGCAAGGACCTGCTCGGCTACACGAGCCCGCCCGCGGGATTCCTGACCCACGTCGTGCTGCCGCAGGCACCGGCCGACGGTTCGCCGGCGCTCGTGTTCGAGACCGACGCCAAGAAGTGCGTGCCGTCCACCGCGGGAGCCGGCTGCGAGGTGCTGACCAACCACTTCCGCACCCGCACCGACGGCAGGAAGGCGAGCAAGGACAGCCTCGATCGCGAACAGAGCCTGCAGAAGGGCATCGCCGGCTGCGTCGAAGTCGACGACAAGGTCGTCTCGGTGGCCGAGGCGTGGAAGCTGCTCGGCAGCGTCGACCGCGGCGGCAAGCGTGGTTTCGGCACGCTGCATTCCCTGGTGTTCCGGCATGAGCCGTGGTGCTTCGAACTGCGCATCGCGACCGTGCAGGATGCTGCGCTCGTCGCGGCGCCGGTTAGCGAACGCAAGTTCGCGTTGACGCGCGCGCAGTTGTTCGCGGTCGGCCAGAAACTCGGCGACTGAGCTCGGCGCTGGCTCGCCCTTTTCTAGCGGCTACCCGGTATGGTTCCGGCCCCATGGGAACCTGTCGCTTCGCCGCCGTTCTATTGGTCGCCGTGTCGCTGCCCGCGCAGGTGCCACCCGGCTTCAAGACGTGGGAGAACAAGCTGCAAGGGGTGACGTTCGCCTATCCCGGCTCCTACGAAGAGGTGCCGCTGCCGCCGACCGAGCAGGTCAACGTCGCCAAGTTCTTGCTGAAGAACCAGCCCGAGGAATTGAAGAAGATCCACGACCGCGTCTACGACGCCGCGAAGCCGCAGCTGGTGGTGTTCCAGTTCGGCGCTGCGGCGCCGACCACGGGCAAGCAGGAAGGCGAAGAGGAGAAGAAGCCCGGCACCGTGCGCGAGGCGATGGAGGAACAGGGCAAGGTCACGTCGTGGACCGAGTTCGTCGAACGCCTGGGCGCCTGGCGGCTGCAGGAAGACGCGAAGAAGCCAGGCCACTTCTCGATGGTCTACACCGGCGAATGGCGCGCTCCCGGTGCCACGCTGAGTGGCTACCTGGTGCGCAAGCAGGAGGGCAGCAACGTGTTCGGCGTCTACGGCATCACGCTGGTCGAGCACCTCAAGGTGCAGCAGGCGCACGTCGTCAAGATGGCCGGCACGCTGAAACCCGCCGAGGCCGAGACCGGTGAGGCCGCCGAAGCGGCGATCGAGAAGCTCTACGCCAGCGGCAAGTACCGCGCGGTCGAGTGGCGCAAGAAGGCGCGCGCCGAGATCCCGAAGGGATGGAAGGCGGTCGACACCGAGAACTTCCTGGTGGTGCACCACAGCAAGAACGAGTCGCTGATCAAGCGCATCGCGCGCGACGTCGAGGCGATGCGCGCCTTCTACTGCGAAGTGTTCCCGCCGGCTGGCAAGCTCGAGTCGTTGTCCGTCGTGCGCATCTGCCGCACCGCCGAGGAATACCATCAGTACGGCGGCCCGCCGAACTCGGGCGGCTACTGGCATCCCGGCAACGAGGAGCTCGTCTTCTACGACTACTCGTACACGATGAAGACGCTCGACGACGACGAGCGCAAGCGCCTCGGCAAGGCGAAGCTGACCGACGACGACTCGATGCTCGTGCTCTACCACGAGGCGCTGCACCAGTACGTGCACTACGCGATCGGCGAGTTCTCGCCGCACGATTGGTTCAACGAAGGCTACGGCGACTACTTCTCGGGGGCGGTCATCGGCGAGAGCACCGGCCGGGTGCTGCGCATCGACCCGAGCCCGTGGCGCATCCACACCGCCAAGGACATGTGCGAGCACGGCGTCGGCTTCATTCCGTTGAAGGAGATCCTCGAAGCCGAGCGCGCCGTCTTCTACCACCCGTCGCGCGTGCGCTGGTTCTACGCCGGCGCGTGGTCGTTCGTGTACTTCCTGAAGCACAGCAAGGAGGTCGCGGCGCACCCGCAATGGAGCAAGTTGCTGCAGGTTTACTTCGACGGCGTGAAGGCGGCCTACGGGGACGAACTGAAGAAGGCGGGCGAGAACCCGGGCCTCAACCAGAAGCAGTTCGCCGGCGCCCTGGCGCGCAAGGCGGCGCTGAAGACGATGCTCGAAGGCGTCGATCTGCCGGCGCTGGAGAAGGCCTGGAAGAAGTGGGTGGTCGAGATGAAGGACCCATGGCCGAGCCAGCGGAAGAAACTGAAGTGACGGACGGCCGCCTCTCGACCTGATCCGTCGCGCGGCTAACCTCTGCCCCGCCAATGGTAATCCGCAGTAACCTCGACCCGGCCCGCGGCGTCGGCATGGCCGCCTTCTTCGCCGGCTTCGTGCCCGGGCTGTTGCAGTGGCAACTCGGCCAGAAGTCGCGCGCGATGATGGCCTTCGCCAGCTGCACCGCGCTGTTCTTCGCCGGTTGGGTGATCGTCGGCGAACGGCTGTTCTATTGGAGCTTGCTGTCGCCCGACACGTCGAACTCCTTCGGTTCGACCGTTCTGCAGGGCCTGGCGTCGATCGGGTTGCCGATCGCCTTGCCGGAGTTGCTCAACTTGCCGGCGAATGCCCTCGGCTCGATCCTCGCGTTCGATGTGACGCCGATGGGTGAACGGGCGTGGCGGTTGCCGCGCGACTTCGAGCACGTCGGTGCGTTCCTCACCGGGGCCTCGGGCATGCTGTCCGCGTTCTGGGCGGCGGCGGGCCACTGGGACCTGCGCTTGCGGCGCGACGGCGGCACGCCGGAGCCGGTGCCCTCGGCAAACCCGGCCCTGTGTGCGGCGATCAGCTGGCTGGTACCGGGCCTTGGCCACGCCAAGGCCGGCCAGAAGGACAAGGGCATGCTGATGGGCGCGGCCGTGCTCGCGGTGTTCGCGCTCGGGCTGCTGTTCTCGCATGGGCACGCCGTCGACCGCGCCAACGCTTCGGTGTGGTGGATCGCGCAGAACCTGTTCGGCGGTGGCTCGCTGTTCGCCGCCTTGATGACCGGGCCGCTGCGCATGGAACAAGCGCCGCCGCACCTGGATCTCGGCGTCATCCTGTGCACGGTGGCGGGGTTGATGAACCTGGTGGTGATGATCGACGCGTTCACCGTCGCCGAACGTTCGGTGTTCCCGGTCCAGAAGCCCACGGAGGCTGCCTCGTGAACCTGCTGTTCCGCCTCGGGGTCTACGTCGTCGTGTTGTTCCTGATCGCGATCGTCGTGGTCGGCCAACACCACGAGAACGCCAGGGACACGCTGCGCGCGGTCGTCGGGCGCACCGGGCGCTGGATCGTCTGGTCGTTCGTGCTGGTCGCGGTGATGCTCGGGCTCGAGATCGTGTGCATCGGTTGGTGAGCCGTCAGGTCCGCCGCCACAGGTCGCCGGGCAATCGCGCGATCGCGGCTTTGCGTTCGAGCCCGAACAGCGCCCGCAAGAACGCGACGCGGTCGAGGGCACATTCCCGCGCCAACAAGTCGGTCGGTCGCGGGCCGCCGCCGAGCGTGCTGAGCAGGCGCTCTTCGTCGGCACTGGTTGCCAACGCCAGCGACTCTTGCGGCGAACGGGCGGCGAGGCCGAGCGATTGCAGCAGCGCTTCGGGGCTTTCGAGCAGCGTGGCCCCTTCGGCGATCAGGCGATGGCAACCCTGGCTGCGTTCGCTGGTCCAGGGCCCTGGCAGCGCGTAGACGTCGGTGTCGCATTCGGCGGCGAAGCGCGCGGTGTGCAGCGCACCGCTGGTGAGGCTGCCTTCGATGACGACGACGGCGCCGGTGCCGGTGGCGAGGATGCGGTTGCGCCGCACGAAGTGGCCGCGGCGGCCACGATGGCCGGGCGGCAGTTCGGTGAGCAGGCAGCCGCCGCCGGCGACGATGCGTTCGGCGAGACTCTGGTGTTCCGGCGGATACAGCGCATCGAGGCCGCCGGCGAGCACGGCGACGGTGGGAACGCCCGCCTCGACGCACGCGGTGTGCGCGATGCCGTCGATGCCGCGCGCGAGCCCGCTCCACAACGTGGCCCCGGCGCGCGATAGGGCCCGCGCCAGCAGCGCGGCCGCTTCGATGCCGTAGGGTGTTGGCGTGCGGCTGCCGACGAACGCAGCCGCGGGGGTGCGCTGCAACGCCGCCGGGTCGCCGCGCACGAACAGCACCAGCGGTCGCTGTGGGGCTTGCCGCAAGCGTTCGGGATAGCTCGCATCGGTCGGCACGAGCACCAGCAGGCCGTGCTGTTCGGCGCGCCTTCGCAACGCCGCCGCCTTCGCCGCCAGGTGCGGATCGCGCAGCCGGACCGCCGCGCGCGGCGGCACTTCGGGTGGGTTGGGCGGAGCCGCGAGCAGCGCCTGTGGGTCGAGGTCGGGCTGCAGCAACGCTGCGATCGGGGATTCGCCAAAGCCTTCGGCGACGGCCAGCATCAGGTGGAAGTCGTGCACACTGCTGTTGTGTTCGGAACGGGCGTTCCGGTGGCGGTTCGGGGTCGCTTCCCGCAAGAAAAGGCGAATCTCCCGGCCGGGACGCGTAGTGGAGCGCGCCATGTCCGCCGCCGCTCGCATCACGATCCACGCCAAGAACCAGAACTACGGCCCGTTCTCGCCCGAAGAAGCGCAGCAGATGCTGATCGCCGGCCGCGTGACGCGCGACGACCTCGCCTGGGTCGAAGGCACGCCGTCGTGGCGACCCCTGGGTGCGATTCTCGGTGGCGTCGATCTGCCGCCGCTACCGGGCGAACGCGTCGAGGCCGACGGCGAGCCGGAGTCGGATCGGCGCATCCTGCCCGCGTTCTTGCTGGCGTTCCTGGTCGGCGTGTTCGGCGTGCACCGCTTCTACGTCGGCAAGACCGGCAGTGGCATCGCGATGCTGCTCTTCACGCTGACTCTGTTTGGGGCGATCGTGTCCGGGATCTGGGCGACGATCGACTGGATCATGATCGTCTGCGGTGCGTTCCGCGATGCCGAGGACAAGCCGCTGCGGCAGTGGACCTGAGTCGGCGGCGTCCCCTGACCGCCCCGCGGTCGTCGGCGACGGTATGCTCGTACGGATGGTGCTCGCTCGTTGTTTGACCGCGTTTGCTTGCGTGTCGGCTGCCTCGGCGCAAACCGTGTGGAGCATGGGTTCGCCGTGGACCGATCTCGCGGCGGTGATTGCGGCGGCAGCACCAGGGGACATCGTGCTGTTGAACGGCATGACGTTCCCACCGATCGTGATGAACAAGGGCCTCACGATCCTCGGTCCCGGCTCGATCGCGGCGGGGGTGGGAACGGCGTTGCAATCGACGCTGACGATTCCAGCCGGCGAGCGCGCCCACCTCTCCGACGTCGGTTTCGTGCCCTACGGCATTCCAGGCTTTGGTTTGCTGGGCGGGCACAAGGTGGTCGCGAATGGTCGCGTCACCTTCGAGCACTGCTTCTTTCACCAGGGTGTGCCGAACAACCTCGTCGTGTCCGGCGACATCCTGCTCAACCGCTGCTCCGTGCTTGGCGATGCGTCGTCGTTCGCGCAGCAAACGGTCGGCGGCATGGTCGTGCAGTCGGGCTACTGCTCGCTTGTCGACTGCACGATTCGCGGCGGCAACGCGGTGTTCTGTGGCGGCTGCCCGAGTTACTGGATCCCCGCGACGGTGGCGCTGCAGGTGAACGGTGGCACGGTGGCTGCATCGAACACGGTCTTCATCGGCGGCTCGGGCGGGCTCGGCGGCGTGTTCGTCAGCGCCCTCGGCAGCAGCGCGGTGCAGGCGGCGGGGACGTCCTACTTCGCCGACTGCACGCTGACCGCGGGCGCG
The DNA here is from genome assembly GCA_005776475.1 of Planctomycetia bacterium. Lineage (GTDB taxonomy): Bacteria > Planctomycetota > UBA1135 > UBA1135 > UBA2386 > UBA2386. The sequence continues at coordinate 1,104 of SXPB01000147.1, read as the reverse complement.
AATCCGGCGGGTGCGCCGTTGCCGCATTTGGTTGGCGGCGCGACCACGTTCTACGCGCGCACGATGTTCGGCACGACGACGGGGCCGCAGAGCAACGCGCGGCAACTCGTCGGTCTGCAGATGTCGCAGAGTCTGCGCCTTGGCCAGACCTCCGTGCTCACTGCCATCGCTGGCACCGGCACACTGCTCGGCATCCTGGCTGGGTTCGATGGGGTAGTGGGAACCCATCCCATCGTCGTCGAGCCGGTGCTGGCTCCGGTTACAAACCTTGTCACGCTCACGCTCGCGAACCCCGTCCCGGGCAGTGCCGTGACGCATGCGTTGTTGGTGCCGAGCGCGCCGGCGCTGGTCGGGGTCGCGCTGTTCGCGCAGGCGTTCCAGCTCGATGGCGTCGTCCTGCGCGCCTCGGCAGCGGTCGGTAGCGTGGTGCGCTGACCCAAAACGCGAACGGGCGGCCAAGGGCCGCCCGTTCGCGTTCGTCGACGCGCTGCGCGCGCCGACTACTTCTTCTTCGTCTCGCCGGTCGCGGCCTTGCCGGTTTCGACCTTCGGCTCGACCGCGCGTGCGGTCATCTCGAACTTCATTTCGCCATCGACCACGACCGCCTTGATCGTGTACGGCGTCTCCATCTGCCCGCGCAGGATCTGCTCGGACAGCGGGTCTTCCAGGTGCTTCTCGATGCCGCGCTTGAGCGGTCGCGCGCCGAAGTCCTCGTGGAACGACTTCTGGATCAGCCAATCGATCACCGACTGGTCGACCTCGAGCACGTGGCCCTTGTGCTTGACGCGCTTGTTCACCTTCGCCAGTTCGTTCTCGACGATGCGCTGCATGTCGTCGCGGCCGAGCTGGTTGAAGATCACGATCTCGTCGAGGCGGTTGATGAACTCGGGTCGGAAGTGGCGTTCCACTTCGCCCATGATCATGTCGCGCATCTTGTCCGTGCCGCTCTGCGACGCGCCCTTGCCAAAGCCCAGGCCCGTGCTGTTCTTGATCAGGTTGGCGCCGATGTTCGACGTCATGATCAGGACCACGTTGCGGAAGTCGATGTGCCGCCCGAACGAGTCGGTGAGGCGCCCTTCCTCCATGATCTGCAGCAGCATGTTG
>SXPB01000146.1 GCA_005776475.1 Planctomycetia bacterium | reverse complement strand
GCGGTTGATCTCGTCGGCGAGCAGCAGGTTGGTGAAGATCGGTCCCTTGTGCGTGCGGAACTCGTGCGTCTTCTGGTCGAGGATCTCGCTGCCGACGATGTCCGACGGCAACAGGTCGATCGTGAACTGGATGCGGGCGAAGGCGAGGTCGACGGTCTTCGACACCGCCGCGACCAGCAGCGTCTTGGCGAGGCCGGGCACACCCTGCAGCAACAGGTGGCCCGACGTCAGCAGCGCGATGATCACGCGCTCGACGACGACATCCTGGCCGACGACGACCTTGCCGACGCGGGTGCGGATCTGTTCGAGGAACTGCCGGGTCTCGGCGAAACGGGGCGCAGTGGCAGGTTCGGGAGCGATCATGGGAATCAGCGGCGGTCGGTTGGAGTTCGGGGAATCGCTCAGCTCACGCGCATCAGCCAGCGCGTGGCCACGGCGGTGAGGTCGAGCGTCGGGTCGGTGGCGCGGCCGAAGTGGCACGCCTCGATGCGCGCCTGGTCGGCGGCGAGTTCCTGCTTTTGGGCGTCGTCGAGCCGCGCGCGGCGGCCGACTTCCTGCAGCAGGGCGAGCACGGTGAACGGCGTCACGTGCTTGGGCAGTTGCAGCACCCCCTTCGGAGCGCCGGTCCCGCTGGCGGCGCGCGCCAGGAAGAACCAGCCCATGTAGGCGAGGAAGCCGAACGCGATCAGCACCCACGCCCAGATCGGCGGACCGCCGGGGCGTCGGCCGGACAGCGCGACTTCGGGGCTCACGGTGGCGAGGTCGGCGTCGTCGTAACGTTGGTAGAGCGCGCCGAACGAGGCGTCGCGCGGCTTGCCGAACACGAAGCTGCCCGGCTTGTTGTCGCCGTCCTTCGCCTTCAACGCCAACAGCCAGATGCGCTCGCTCTCGATGCCGTCGTGCTCCTCGCTGAACTTGTTCACCGAAGCACCCTGGTCGTCCTGCTTCTCGATCGCGAAGCCGGGCAGGTCGAGCTGCAGGATCGTGTCGAGGTCGGGCACGAGGCCCACGGCCCGCGCCTTGATCTCGAGCGTGATCTTGCCTTCGTCGCTCTTGCGCTCGTCGAGCAGCTGCGTGATGTGCAGGTCGCGGAACGGCCGCACCTCCGGCTTGCCGGAGGCGTCGATCGCCAGCGACGAACTGGTCACCGGCAGGATCGTGAAGCCCGACGTGTCGAGGAAGTCGAAGTCGAGTTTGATCTCCGGCACGCGATCGACCTGCGGTCCACGCGCCTTCAGCAACAGGAACGCGTACGGCGTGCGTCGCCAGCTGGCGTCTTCGGTCGGCGTCGACGCCATCGCTTCGCTGTTGAACGTCACCGACAGCACCTCGAAGTGCTCGTCCAGCGCCGCGTTCACGGCTTCCTGGAATTTGTCGCGGTAGTTCTCGAGCGGCCGGCCGTAGTTCCACGCGTACGGCGAGTTGTTCTGGTTGGTCGCGTACTTCTGGAAACCGCCGCTCTCGCGCTCGAGCTCCGGCGAGTGCACGATGTCGACGCGCAGCCCGAACGGCGCAGTGCCGACGGCCGTGTCGCCGTCAACGGTCGCCTCGAGTCGCAGCTCGCGGATCAGGTCCTGGTAGTAGTCCCAGACCTTCTTCGCTTCCAAGGCCTGCGGGTGGTCGCCGATCACCTGGAACCCGGCGTCGAGATAGCGGTACTTGATCTGCGGCTTCACCGCCGACATCCGCGTGAACAACTGGTTGGCGAACATGGCCAGGTGGCGTTCGCGTTGTGGCTTCGGCAGCGCATCGATCGCGGCGCGGATCTCCTTCAGTTGGCTCTTGGCCAGCACCGTGTCCTCGTCGACGGCGCCGAGGTCGGAGGCGCCCAACGCCGCATAGAACCACGTGTCGTACGGACGGATCGTCTCCTGGTCGAGACGCAGGTCGCCGACCACCTGGGCGTAGTGCGCCGCCCCTTCGGCGAACACCGCAAACGCCGCCTTGCGATTCTCGGCGAAGTTCGAGCTGCGCTTCAGCTCCTTGGCGAAGTTGTTCTGGTCGTGCACGAGCGAGCCGACCACCGCCAGCAGCGCCCAGTGCGAGCCACGCTTCTGCACCGCGCGCTGCGCGACCTGCAGCGCCGTGCCGTAGCCCTTCATCACCTCTTCCAGCATCTCGCGCTGCGACCGCTTGGTCTTCTCCTTCTCCTGCACCGCCGGCCGTCGCCAGGTCGTCGCCAGGTTGGTGCGCATCTTGCCGAGCAGTTCGCCGAGCAGCACCGGATCGAGATTGGCGACGTCGCCGAACACGCGCTCGATCGTCTCCAGCCGGTAGACCTCGGCCGGGCTGTGCGCGGTGGTGAACGCTTCGCTGAGCAGCGCCTCGTCGACGCCCCCGATCGGCAGCGCGCGCAGCTTGGTGACCCAGTTGCCGAGTTCTTCGAGGTTGCGGTTCTGCTTGCTGCGCGTAAGCGGGATGCCGTTGGCGCGCTGCTCGAAGCCGTACATGAACATGTACGAGTTGGTGCGCGTGTTGGCGTTCGGGTTGTGACTGCGCATCCACACGCGCAGGAACTCGTGCGCCAGATCCTTGGCCTTGCGCGCATTCTGCCCAGCCAGCGTCTCGATGAACGGGAACGCCTTCTCCGGTTCGTTGACCTTGAGGAACAGCTGCGCCGACACCGTCGCGAAGTGCGGCTCGAGCGCGTCGTCGAGCAACGCCGCCCACGCCGCCCCGGGCTGCGCCTCGACCAGGTCCACCGGCTCGATCGCAACCACCTGACCACCGCCGCCCATGCGCCGATTGGTCCAGAAGATGTTGCCGAACTCGTCGCGCTCCATCATCGGCCCGAATGAGTCCGACTTCGAGTTGGTGTAGCTGTACGACGCCTCGACGATCCAACCGGCGGCGAGCAGGCCGAGCGTGGGCTTCCACTCTTCGGCCAGTTGCGGCGCCACGCGCAGCAACGCCTCGACCGCGGTCTTCTGCAGCCGCAGGCCGCTGGCGCGGAAGGTCGCATCGGCGGGCTTCTCGGCGAAGCCCTTGGCGACCTGACCGCCGATCGTGGCGATGATCTCCATGCCGCGTTCGGGCCGCTGCGTGAAGCTGTCGGCGAGCCACGACGGGCCGAGGTCCTCGCTGACCTTCGGCGCCAGCTCGACCGCGCGCCGCAACGCTTCCTTCTTCTCGTCGTCGCCGATGTCGCCCTTGGCGAGTGCGGCCTGCGTGACCTTCCACGCCATTTCGAGGTGCACCGTCTTCTTTTCCTTCTGGTGCATCGCCAGAGCGTGGCGGGCCAGCAGATTGAGGCCCTCGCGGTCGTTGGCCTGTTCGGCGGCGTCGGCAGCCGGCAGGAACGGGCCCATCTCGACGTCCTGGCCGATCGTCGACAGCAGCAGCGCCACCTTGCGGCGATCCAGCCGTTGCTCGGCCTCGGGCTTGCCGATTTCGACCGTCAGCAGGCGAACGAACTCCTCGAGCACGCTGCCCGCCTCGATCGCGCGCAGGACGAACGGCGCCAGCATCGCGACCTGCTTCTTGTCGAGACCCTCGGGCTTGGGCGCCAACGCCGCCAGCGCGAACACGTCCTCGAAAGCGAAGCGGTTCTTCTCCTGCAGATGCTGCGGCACACGCTGGTCCTCGGGCCGCTGCGCCGTGTTCGGCAACGCGCGCAGGAAGTGCTCGAAGCAACCCTTGCGCTCCTTCTCCGGAATCGTCAGCAGGAACTCGGCGACCTTGGACCACCGGCCGAGCGTCACGTCGCGCTGCAACATTTCGAACTCGCGCTGCAACTTCTTCTCGGCCAACTGCTGCTCAGCGATTGCTGCCGCCGCCGCTGCATTCGGCGCGCCGACGGCGACGGCGACACCGGGGCCAGCCGCCCCCGCCGGAGTTCCGGCCGGTGTCGCCCCGAACTGTTCGACCAGCAGACGTTCGATCTCCGCGCGCGAACGTGGCGCGGCCAGCGGATCGGTTGGATCGCCATGCTCATGGGCGTGCGCAACGGACGGCGCAGCCGTGGTCGGCGCCGCAGCACCGGTCGCGCCACCTGCAGCCTTCGCCTTGTCTTCCTTCGCCTTCTCCTCGGCCGGGTCGTACGGCTTCAACTCCGGCGCCGACCAGGCGGCGAGGATCGACGACGGACGGCGATCGAACTGCAGCTGCTTCCACTTCTGCACGCGGGCCATCCCGGCGGCGGCGGCGGCAGCGGCGGCGGGATCCTGCGGCATCGCCGGCTGGTTCGGGTCCTGTGGCTGCCCGACTTCGAATGCGGAGGGCGGGGCGATGCCTGGTGCCGGCACGATCTGCAGGCCGGGCACTGTGCGCAAACGGATCGCCGGCGCACTCGGCACCGGCGTCTGCGCGAACACCAAGGAAGCCGTCGACAATGCCGACGAGCAGACAACGAACAGCAGCGAGCTAGCAGGCAGGGAACGCATCAGGGTTCTCCTCGAGGGGGCGGCAACGTAGCACGCAGGCGCGACGCGGCGAGCGCCGGCATGCAACGTTCCTTGTCGTTCGGTGGAATGCCCGCCGTCAGTCGGCCGCGGCCCCGAGGTCGGGCACGAGCGCGCGCAGATCGACGGCGAGTCCGCACACGACGTCCAGACGCCGCAGGTATTCCGCGCGGGGAATCGTGAACGCCCCCAAAGTCTGCAAGTGCGAGGTGGCGAACTGCACGTCGAGCAGTTCGATGCCGGCGCCGAACAACGACCGAACCAGGGCGACCAGGGCCACCTTCGACATGTCGGTCGCGCGATGGAACATTGATTCGGCCGCAAACAGGCCGCCGATCTGCACCCCGTAGGTGCCCGCGACGAGCTCACTGCCGTGCCAGACCTCGAGGCTGTGCACGTGCCCCATCGCATGCAGCGCCGTGTAGGCCTCGACCATCTCCGGAATGACCCAGGTGCCCTCGGGCCGCCGGCGGCCGCATTCGCGCATCACGCGCGGGAAGCAGCGATTCCAGCTCAGTTGGAAGCCACCCCGCCGGATGCGTCGTTGCAGGCTGCGCGACACGTGCAGGTGGTCCGGATCGAGCAGCGCGCGCGGGTCGGGACTCCACCACATCGGCACGTAGCCTTCGCCGTACCACGGGAAGATGCCGTGCGAATACGCCTGCAGCAGCGTCGCCGGCCGCAGGTCGCCGCCGATCGCGCACAGACCGTCGTGGTCGTAGAGCCCGGGATCGGGAAAGCGCACCGGGCCGGTGAGCGGCAGCACCACCGGCGCGCGTGGTCGACCGCGCATCAGCGCTCCTTCAACCGCCGCAGCGTGGTGTTCTGGTCCTCGCGGTTGCCGAGTTCGAGCAGTTCGATCTCGCCGTCGGGAAGCTGGCGGAAGTAGACCCGCAGGCCGAGCGAGGCGCGCAGGCTCCAGGTGTCCTGGCCGCCGAGCTGTTTCACTTCGAGGCCGGGGTAGGCGTGACCTTCGGTGCAGAACTGCAGGATCGCCGCGAACGCGCGCGCCACCGACTTGCGTTCCTTGCCTTCGAGCGACTTGTAGAACGACGGCAGGAAGCGCGGCAGCAGGAAGCGGCGGTCGTCGACGGTGGGCTCCGGCTCGGGCTGCGGCTTGTAGCGGCGTTTGCCCTTCGGCAGCAGCGCATCAAGTTCGGCGACGGTGGCTTCGAGCTCGCGCAGGCGCGAATGGTCCTTGGCCAGCTGGCGGCGCAGCGTTTCGTCGTTGGCGACCATGCCCTCGAGCTCGCTTTCGAGATCGTGCACGCGCTGCAGCAGCTCCGTGGCGCCGGCGGCGGCCGGCGGTGGGGCAGCGGGCCCGACCGCGCCACCAGAACGGTGCTGGAGCTCGCCGCGCAGCAGCGTCACTTCCTGTTCGGCCCGCTGCAGCCGACGCGACACGTCGCTTTCGCGTTCGCGCGCCCGCGTCGCCGCTTCGCGCGCGCGCTCGAGTTCGTCGCGCGCGCGCACCAGCTCGGCGGCGCGCAGGTTGGCGAGTACGGCGGTTTCGCTGACGGCGGGTTCGGTCGCCGCTTCGTCGTCGTCCGCAGTCGCCATCGCGCTCGCAGCCGCGCTCTTCGGCGGCAACAACAACTGCAGCACCACGTCGAGCTGCTTCGGATCGCGCAAGTCGGCCAGCAACGGCGCCAGCACGTGCGCGGGCGCCTTCTCCAGCCGGAACCCGCCCTTGGGACTCAGCCCGAAGTGCGCGGTCGTCTCGCGCAGCTTCTTCACCGGCACCAGCAGTTCGAGCAGCATCGCGAGCGGCACGTCGGAGCCCTTGCCGAGCACGCGCTCCGCGAGCTTCTTCAGGGCAACGGCGCCGTCGTTCATCGCAACCAATCTACTGGCGACGGTGCGGAGTGGCGACCATGCGCTGCCCGTGCGCGCGGCGGGCTTCAGCCGTCCGGCGAGGTCGGCACGGGCACAGCGGGCGGCGGCGTAACCGGAACGGGGTAGATCGGCGTCACCGGATACTCCGAGAAGTTGCCGCGGCTGTCCCACTCCAGCTCGATCGCGTCGCGTTCGGCCTGCGTCTCCGGGCGCCGCGGCAGGAACGCGCGGTAGGTGCCCCACTCGACCAGATCGAACGGCGCGCCGACGAGCACACCCACCTTCCACAGCACGAACGACGGGAACAAGAACACCGACAGCGGGTCGCGCGTCTCCTTGGGCTGCGAGCGGTAGACGAACCACGCCGGCACGAACGCGGCGACGTCGACCGGCACCCCGACCACGAAACCGACCGTGCCGCCGAGCGTCGCCGGAAACCGCGTGAACCAGGTGCGCTCGGAGCGCGCATCGACCAGCTGGTCGGTGTAGCGCACCAGCGGCGTGCAGCTGACCAGGCCAAGGCTGCTCGCAGCGACCAGGGCCGCAGCAAGGGCAGTGCGGAATCCGGTTCTGCACCTGCCCACGGCGATCACCCGCGCGTCTCGATCTTGCGCGGTTCGCGGCGCGCGAACTTCATGTTCTTGATCTTCCACTTGTCGGCGAGCTCCGCCCGCGGCGTGCGGTGCCGCGAGAAGACCTGCTCGTCGGTCATGTTGACCAGCTCCAGCTCGCGCAGTTTCCAGATCGAACGCTGGCCGTCGGCCACCGCGGCCGCGGCCCGGTTCGCCGAACGTGCACCGGATTCGCAGTTGAAGATCACCGAATAGACGAAGTCGAGCGTCACCGTCAGCTCGCGCGACCGGTCCTTGCTGGACCAATCGACCACGACGATGTGGTCGGTGACCGCCTGCTTGCCCTTCTGCAGCACCGTGTTTTCCGCCGGCGCTTCGTTCGGCGCGAAGTCGGAAGTCTTCAGGTTGGTGCCCGCCGCGGCCGAACCGAGGATCTGGCCTTCGAAGTAGGTGCGAGGCTGACTGACGATGCCCGTCGCAATGGTCTTGTTCTTGTCGACGATCTCGACCTTGCGTTGCAGCGCGCCGATCTGGTCGAGCAGACCGCCGTTGCGCGTGGCCTCGGCGACGGTGCGCTTGCAGGCGATGATCGACTCGTCGAGCTGGCGGACCAGCAGGTATCCGACCGGCAGCAGCACCAACGACAGCAACACGATGACCTTGTAGAGGTCGAGTGAACGCAGGAACTTCACTTGCCACCTCCGGTCGCGGCGAGCATGTCCTTGGCCAGGTCGCCCGGCGTGGCCGGAAGCGGCAGGGCAGCCCCGAGACGGTCGCCGCCGCTCGGGCCGAACGAATCGAACGAGTCCTTCACGTGCAGCGTGACCTTGAAGTAGGCGCCTTCGACGCCGCTCTCGCCGCTGTCGGTGAAACGGTTCTCGTCCTTCTCGGCGACCTTTTCCGGCTTCTCGAAGGGCGAATCGGGCTTCGCCAGTTCGGCGTCGATCAGGCCCTGCAACGTGTCACGCCGCGAGCGGAAGTTCGAATCGCGGAACGCGATCGTGAACTCCAGCGTGCGGTTGGGCGCACGCATGTTGAGCTTGAGGTTCGTCACCAGGTAACGACCCAGCATGCCTTCCTGCGCGTCGGGGCGCGGTTCGGCCTGCTTCATCATCTCGGCCCACCGCACCAGCACCGCGAGGCCGGACTCGAGCGTCACGTCCTCGTAGATGCCCGACTCCTTCTGCTTGCTGTCGACGACGGCGCGCAGCTTGTCGCGCACGATCTGCAGTCGCTTGTGCACCGGCTCGCTGGCCAGCTCGGCCACCAGCTCGGCGTGCTTGTAGTCCTTGCCGGCCTTCTCGATGCGGAAGTGCGACGGGTTCTCGAACCAGCTGCCGGCGAACACCGAGTTCAGCATGCCGAAGAACACCGGCGTCTTGCTGGTGCCGGACGTGTAGGTGCTGCCGATCTGCAGTTCGAGCAACTTCAGCTCGGTCTGCTTCGTGTTCCACCACACGAACATCGACAGCATCGCGACCATGCAGGCGATGGCGAGTGGGAACTTGATGCGCTCGAAGCCGCGCGTCAGCATCAGGTCTTCCTGCCGCAGCTGGAAGCCTTCCGGGCCACCCATGCGGCCGAGTGCGAGGCCGAGTGCGGTCGCGAGGCGCGGGCCGAGATCGACCGCCTGCTCCGGGGTCAGGTCGTGCTGCAGCTTGGCGAGCACATCGAGCTCGTGCACCGGCACGCCGAACACCGCCGCCAGCATCTCGCGGGTGCCGTGCAGACGACTGGCGCCGCCGGTGACCCACACCGCGTGCAAAGCGGCAGCGCGACCCGAAGCGGTCAGGAAGCGCGTCAGCTCGCGCGCGAGGCGCTGCAGCCAAGCAGTGTGCGCCGATTCGACTTCGGCGTGTTTCACCGTGACCGGACGTGCGGGCGCTACGGCCGTCGCCGGCTCGCCTTCGGCGCCGGGCACCGCCGGCACCGCCGACGGCACGTCGATGCGCTGGTCGGCACCCGTGGTCAAGCACTGCCAGGCGGCCGCGCGGCCAGTCCCGGCGTCGAGGCCGTGCTTGCGCGCAATCTCGTCGCCGACCGCACCGTCGCCGATGCGCAGCACGCGCATCTCGACCAGGTTCTCGGCTTCGACCAGCAACACCTTGACGCTGCGCGAACCGATGTCGACGACGGCGGCCACCTGCTTGCCGGCCGTACCGGCACCCGCTGCGGCGTCGTCGTAGTCGAACGCACCGGCCCAGTGCGCGGTGCGCCACAAGGCCATCGTGTCGAGGTCGACGCTCTCCGGTTCGATCTTGTGCGCCGCGAGGGCGCCAAGCTGCGCGCGCAGGCTCGCCTTCGGCACCGACGCAACCATGATGCGCGTGCCGCCACCTGGCGCTTCGCCGACCTCGTGGAAGTCCACCACCATGTCGTCGACCGACTGGCTCTGGATCTCGCCTTCGATCTCGGCCTTGACGACCTTGCGGATCGCTTCGTGCCCCTTGAACGGCAGGTCGAGCGTGCGCAGCACCGCTTCGCGGCACGGGTGGCCGACGGCCACGTCGCCGCGCATGCCAGCGTCGAGCGCTTCGCGCGCCGCCGTCGCAACCACATCGACGCGAATGCCGCCATCGGCGCCGGGGGCGCCGGCCGGAGCGACATGGCAACGCAGCAGCCGCGTCTTCTTGTAGCTGCCGTCCAGCTCGACGACCTTCACTGCCTGGTCGCCTGGATCGATGCCGATGCTCCTCATGCGTTCACCTGTCGGATTCGGCCGCTGGGTCGCGTGCGGCCAACGCGTTCATCGCTTGCCCGGCGGATTGGAAGGGGTTCCATCCGCTCGGCTTTCGGGACGACTGTCGCGGTCATAACGTTCCCGCTGCCCGTCGTCGAGCAAGGCGCGGAACCGTTGTTCGGTCTGGCGTCTGAGGTGTTTGAGCTGGCTCAACACCGCCGGCGGCAACTGGTCCTCTTGGACGTTGCGCAGGATCGCAGTCTCGGCCTCGTAGCTGTGGCGCAACACCAGGGCCAACGACTGCTGCTGTTTCGGGGCAAGGCCGTAGTCGGCCGTCATCTTCTCGATGTACGCCTGCTCGTCGAACGGGATGTTGCCCGCGCTGTGGCCGGCGACGGCATGGCCGACCGACGCCCCCGCGGCAAAGCAGCCGGCCGCCAGGCCCACGATCCACTTGCGCATGGCGTCCATTGTCGGAATCACTCGGTCCTGGTCACACCCGGGTCACTTCTTCTCGCTGCGCGGCGGCACCGCGCCCGATTCGATCAGGCGGTCGAGGCGTTCGATTTCGCGCTGCACGTCATCCGGCGCCGCCTGCAGTTCGGCCGGTCCCTGGTCGTGCACGAGACCCGAGTGCCAGACCAGGCCGAGGCCCGCGAGCAACACGGCGGCGAGCAGCAACCGGCGGCACATGCCGACGGCCGCAGCGGCGAGGTCGGCCTGCTTGAGTTCGTCGCGGGCCGGCAAGCGCCGCGCCGCCGCGAGCACGTTGGCGGTGAATCCGGCCGATGGCGTGCGCACGTCGGCGCGCGCCGTCGCGAACATCGTGCCCAGCGACTTCGCGCTGGCCGCGGCTTCCTGCAGGGCGGGCTCGGCGGCCAGCCGCGCCGCGAACGCAGTGCGCTCGGCGGGGCTCAGGCGGTCGTCGAGGTAACGCTGCAGCTGGAGTGCGTCGCGCTGGGGAAGTTCACGGTGCGGTCGGTTCATCGGCGGCCTCCACGGGCAGGGCTGTCGCCACCATTGGGCAACAGCTCGGGGTGCAATCGTTCGAGCGCTTCCTTGAAGCGATGGCGGGCGCGGAAGAGTCGTGACTCGACCGTGCCCAGTTGGATCTGCAGGACGTTGGCGATCTCGGTGTAGGAGAGGTCCTCGAACTCGCGCAGCACGAGGATCGTGCGGAACTTCTCCGGCAGCGAATCGACAATCTGGCGCGTCACCGCGGCGAGCTCCGCCGTCAGCAGCGGCGCTTCCGGGCTGTGCTGGTCGAAGCGATCGGTGCCGGCGTCGAGCACGGCTTCGTCTTCGACGAGGCGCAGGCGGCGCGAGCTGGCGCGCGACAGGTGGTCGGTCGCCGCGTTCACCGCGATGCGATAGACCCAGGTGAAGAACGCCGACCCGTGTTGGAAGGTGTGCAGCTTGCGGAAGACCTTCAGGAACACTTCCTGCGCCAAGTCCTCGCACTCGACCGGATCCCGGCAGTAACGGCCGAGCAGCCGGAAGACCCGATCCTGGTAGCGCTCGACGAGTTGCGCGAACGCTGCCTCGCTGCCCTCGAGCACCGCGGTGATCAGCTCGTTGTCAGGAGTCTCAGTGGGTCTTTGCAAGGCGAGCACGAGGGCATTGGAGGAACCTGGGCCGCGTTTCTTCCCGAGTCGCGGAACTCAGTCTGGGACCTTCCCGGGGCGTCCCGGTGCGGCCGGACCGGCGCTGCCATCGGGCTTTTGGAAGAGGTGCCCCATCTTGTCCCGTTTGGTATCCAAGTACTTTTGGTTGTGATGGTTAGGTTCGATTACCAGGGGCACCTGGGCGGTGATTTCGAGGCCGTGCCCGGTGAGGCCGGCCAGCTTCTTCGGGTTGTTGGTCAGCACCCGCAGCTTGCGCACCCCGAGGTCGTGCAGGATCTGGGCCCCGGTGCCGAACTCACGTTCGTCGGGGCGGAAACCGAGGTGCACGTTGGCCTCCACGGTGTCCATCCCGGTGTCCTGCAGGGCGTAGGCACGCAGCTTGTTGGCCAGGCCGATGCCACGTCCTTCCTGGCTGATGTAGAGCACGATGCCGCGCCCTTCGGCACTGACCCGCTTCATCGCCGCCTGCAGCTGCGGGCCACAGTCGCAACGCAGCGACCCGAACGCGTCGCCGGTCAGGCACTGCGAATGGACGCGCACCAGCACCGGCTCGGCGATCGGCGGAAAGCGCCCGCTGTCACCGACGCGCGGGATGCCGACGGTGAGCGCCATGTGGGTGCGACCGTCGACGAGGCTGTGGTAGGTGTGGCAGTCGAACTCGCCGTGTTCGGTCGGCATGCGCGCGACCGCGACCCGTTCGATCAGGCGCTCGCGACGGCGGCGATACTCCACCAGCTCCGAGATCGCGCCGAGCTTGAAGCCGTGCTTCTTGCAGAACTCCAGCAGGTCCGGCACGCGCGCCATTTCGCCGTCGGGCTTGGTGACTTCGCAAATGACGCCCGCGGGCCGCAAACCGGCCAACCGGCACAGGTCGACGATGCCCTCGGTGTGGCCGGTGCGCACCAGCACACCGCCTTCGCGCGCGCGCAGCGGCATGATGTGGCCGGGCCGGGTCAGGTCTTCGGGGCGCGCATTCGCCGCCACGGCCACCTTCACCGTCAGCGCGCGGTCGGTCGCCGAGATCCCGGTCTCCATGCCCTTGGCCGCCCCGATCGACACCGTGAACGCGGTGCCGTAGCGCGACTTGTTGTCGGCCACCATCGGCGGCAGCGCCAGCTGGTCGCAGATCCCCGGATCGAGGGCGAGGCAGATCAGCCCGCAGCACTCGCGCATCATCAGGGCGATCAACTGCGGGGTCACGAACTCCGCCGCGAAGCACAGGTCGCCTTCGTTCTCACGCGCAGGATCGTCGACCAACACGACCGGACGACCGGCCTTCAGTTCTTCGAGCAGCTCGGGGATGGGTGCAAACGTCATCAGGTTCGTCGTCCGACCGGGCCTGGTCGGGCCACGCATCCTACAAAGCAACCGAGTCCGCTTCTCGCGCTCGATGCCATCGGAGCCGCACGGCTGGCAAAGCGTGCCGACTGGCAGCGGCGGCGGTTGCCGAGCTTTGCAACGACCCCACTCCGACTGCTGCAGGACGCAGCACCCGGCGCACTTCCTGGCGCCGCGAAAAAGCCCCTTCCGGCCATGGCACGGTCGTCGCAAGTCCATACACCAGCCGTAGTTGTTTTTTCCTTCAGCACGGTTCCCCAGGGGGCCGAATCGACCTTTGGCAAGGGTCGAGTCGGTGCAACTGGGAAAACGAGCAACGGGGATGAAACGCACTCTGCTGGAAGTGTTCGCTGGCCTCATGGCCATGGTCCTGATGGTGTCCTTCCATCAGCAGATCGCCCGTCTCGAGGCGCAGCAGCACGACGTCGGCGCGCTCGAACGCAAGGTCGATCGCGCGGTCGAGGCGGTGTCCTCGGCCGGCACGCAGCGCGACTTCGATTCGCTGCGCCAACAGATCGTCGAGCAGATGGAAGTCCGCATGCAGCGGCTGGAGACGCAGCTGTCGACCGCCGCCGCCGGCAGCGAACAGGCCACGGCGATCGCCGGTGAGCTGGCGCGCGCCAAGGCCGACGTGTCGACCTTCCGCAACCAGTTGTCGAACGACTTCGAGCGCCAGAAGGCCCTCGTCGACGCCTACATCAGCGAAGTGCGCACCAAGGAAGCGACCGCCGCCGAGCGCCTGTCCAAGGCGAACGACGCGATCGCGACGCTGGCCGGCCAGATCTACCGCGACCCGAACGAACTGACGCACAAGATGCTGTTGCCCACGGTGCAGCTCAACGGCGACGACACCGTCGGCTCGGGCACGATCGTGTTCTCGGGCGAGAACACGAAGAACGGCGGCAAGGTCGAGACCTACGCGCTCACCTCCTTCCACGTCGTGCGCAACATCCTCGCCGATACGCCGAAGGCCCAGCATGACGGCTTCGACGTCACCATCTACCTGCAGGGCGAGAAGCTCGTCGTGAAGGGCAAGATGGTCAGCAGCCAGCCCAAGATCGATGCGGCGCTGGTGCGCATCTTCACCGACCGCAAGCTGCCGTTCGTCGCCAACGTGTTGCCGCGTTCGGAAACCTCCGCGGTCAAGGTGTGGGATCAGGTCTGCGCCGTCGGCTGCCCGCTCGGCAACGATCCGGTGCCGAGCCACGGCGAAGTCAGCTCGCTGAAGAACGAACTCAACGGCGCCAACTACTGGATGGTCAACGCGCCCACCTACTTCGGCAACAGCGGCGGCGGCGTCTACCGCGCCGACACGCGCCAGCTGATCGGTGTGTTCAGCAAGATCTACACGCACGGCAAGGGCACGCCGGTCGTGGTGCCGCACATGGGCCTGTGCACGCCGATCGAAGCGGTCTACGACTGGCTCGCCGGCGAGAAGCTCGAGCACCTGGTGCAGAGCAGCAGCGTGCCGCAGGCCGACCTGCGTCAGCTCGCCGCGCCGATGAAGTGAACGCGAGCCCGGTTCAGCGGCGCAATCGCCGCTGCAGCCGCCGCAGTTCGGGGCTGTCGCAACCGGCCGCCCGCGCCGCCCGCAGCCCGTCGCTCGCTTCGTCGCGGCGACCGAGATGGTGCAGGTAGCGGATGCGGGCGCCGAGGAAGCGCACTTCGCGCGGCCGCTCGCGCAACGCTTCGTCGATGAGTTCCATCGCGCGCTTCGGATTGCGCCGCCGATCGAAACTCTCCGCCGCCGCAAACAGCACGTCCGGCTGGCCGGGTGCGATCTCGAGGGCCGACGCGAACAGGTCGAGCGCCTCGTCGCCACGCGCCATGCGCGCCAACGCCAGCCCCGAGAAGTAGAGCGCCGGCCAGAACTCGGGCTGCAGGTGCAGCCACAACTGGAACTCGGCGATGACGGGGGCGGGATTGCGGCCGCGCACGGCGCGGTCGCTGGCGCGCGCGAAGCGTTCTTCGAAGTCGGCGACGTCGAGTTGCAGCAATGCCCGCACCGCGCGATCGCGGGTGTCGAGATCGACCACGCTGCGCAGGCCGGCGACCAGTTCGGTGCGCGCGTCGCGGCGTTCGCCGCACGCGAACAGACAGAGGCCGAGGGCAACACGTTCTTCGGCGACGAACAGGTTGCGCAGTTCGAGCAGCGATTCGGTGATCGCCGCGGGCGGCTGGCGCCGGCCGAGGCCCGCATGCAGGCATTCGAGCAACACGCCAGAACCACGTTCGGCGTCGTCCCACTCGCCCGCACGCAACGTGCGCTCGCGCAAGCGACGCAGGCCACGCAACGTGAACGCCCAGCCATCGTCATCGCGACCTTCGGCAAAACTCAGTTGCGCCAGGTGCGAGAAGAAGTCGGGATGGCCGTCGATGTCGAGGCCCTTCTCCCACAGGTCGCGCGCCTCGCCGCGTTCGCCGCGACGCACGAGCAGGATGCCGAGGTTTTCGAGTCCACGCCCCGGCGGCGGATCGAGGCGCGACGCATGCTGCAGCCACGCCAGCGCGCGGTCGTCGTCGCCCATCTCGGTCAACTGGTCAGCGATCGCGACGCACGCTTCGCCATCGACCGGCTGCGCTTCGTAGCAGCGATCGAGGAACGCGCGCACGACGTCGTAGTCGAGCCGTTCGCCCTGCAATGCCAGCGCCGCGGTCGCATTGGCGACGCGCAAGGCGAGCCCGAACTCGGGATCGAGCCGCAGCGCCTCGGCAAACGGCGCCACCAGCGATTGCCGATCCTCGGGCACGCGGATGTCGAGGTCGCCACTGAGCAACATGGCGCCGTCGAGGCCGCGCAAGAACAAGCGGAACGCGGCCCCGTTGCGGGTCAGCAAACTCGGCTTCGGTTCGTGGAACTCGAGTTCGAGCAAACGCGCGAGGTGGCGCGCGAGCCGCATCAACGCCGGCGTCGGATCGTCGATCGGCACGAGGCCTTCGACCTTCGCAGTGACGAACTCCTCGGCTTCGTCGTCGCGGTGCACGATGAACTCGAGGCGCAGGTTGCCGTCGACGACGGCCACTTCGCCGGTGACCACCGCGCGCACGTCGAGGTCGTCGGGCACGAAGCCAAACGCCTCGTCGCGATCCGGCGGCGACTCGAGGTGCACCCACGACACGGGGCCGTCGCCAGTCGCGGTCTGCAGTTCGAGCATCGCGGTCGGGCCGGCGTTGCCCTGGTTCAGGACCTGATGCAGGAAGTCCGGGATGCGGCGCGCGAACACGACGCGGTCGAGTCCGTGCCACGCGTCACCCTGGGTGACGGCGAGCGGCAGGAACATGACCTCGGGGTCGTGCAGGCCGGCAGGTTCGGGACGTTCCGTCATGGGATCAGCCGGGCGGCCAGGCCAGCGAACGGCCTGCCAGGACGTGGACGTGGAGATGGAACACGGTCTGGCCCACCCCGGCCCCGTTGTTGGTGACGAGGCGTGCGTCGGGATAGCCGAGTTGCTTTGCGAGTGCAGCGCCTACGCGCAGCAGGTGGCCGAGCAGGGTGGCATCGTCGGGCCCGGCATCGGCGACGTTGCGCAGGGGCTTCTTCGGGATGACCAGCACGTGCAGGGGCGCCTGCGGAGCGATGTCGCGGAAGGCGATGCAGTGTTCGTCCTCGTGCAGCCATGGCGTCGGGATCTCCCGTCGCAGGATGCGCGCGAACACGTTGGTCGGATCGTAGGTCAACGGTGCGTGGTCGTCGGGGCGTGGGCACGACCCGGCGGACGGCCGGAGGTTAGGGCAGCGTCGGCGGCCGGCTCAAGCCCTTCGT
>SXPB01000145.1 GCA_005776475.1 Planctomycetia bacterium | reverse complement strand
GCATCCGCGCCAACCGAACGAACCGCCGCCGGAGCGCGACTTCGTCTACCTGCTGAGCGAATGGGCGTTGAAGGTCGGCACCGAACGGCCCGACCCGAACGAGATGAAGGACTTCAACGTGCTGACGTTGAACGGCAAGGTGTTCCCGGCGACCGCCCCGATGGTCGTGCGCACCGGCCAGCGCGTGCGCATCCGCATCGGCAACTTGAGTGCGATGGACCACCATCCCATGCACCTGCACGGCCATTCGTTCGTCGTCACCGCGACCGACGGCGGCGTCGTGCCCGCGAGTGCGCGCGTGCCGGAGACCACGGTGCTCGTCGCGGTTGGGCAAACGCGCACGGTCGATTTCGTCGCTGACGCGCCGGGCGACTGGGCGATGCACTGCCACATGACGCACCACGTGATGACGCAGATGGGGCACGACATCCCGAACTTGATCGGCGTCGATCCGAGCCTGTTCGACGAGAAGCTCGCCGAGGTGCTGCCCGCGTTCGCACAGATGGGCAAGGGCGGCGAACCGCAGGATGGTGGCGACGACACGTTGCCGAAGAACAGCCAGCCGATGGTCGGTGGCACCGCGGGTTTTGGCTACGTGACGATGGGTGGCATGGTCACGGTGCTGAAGGTGCGCGACGCGATTACGGAGTACGGAGACCCCGGCCACTACGCGCATCCCAAGGGCACCGTCGCCGAACTGGCGACGTCGGAAGAACTGCGCCGCGACGGCATCGAGTAGCGCACCCGCGGCGCAATCCGGCCGCTACAGTGGCTCGGCCACCCCGAGGACTCGTTCGATGCCCGCACTCCTCTGCCGCGGCGCTCTCGCCGCTTCGTTCGTGCTCGCCACGCTGACTGCGCTGCGCGCGCAGACCCATCCCCCGCTGCTGACTCTCGTCGCGCAACCACCCGCCGCCGCGATCGCGTGGGAAGCGGCCGAACGCCAGAAGAGCATGATGGTCACGCAGGCGACGTTCGTACTCGTCGATGTGCCCGCACTGTTGGCGCTCCCACCCGGCGGCGCGCCCCCGCTCGGCACGTTCCGCCTCGACCTGCACCAAGGCCCGGTGACCCTCGCGCTGACCGGCACCAGCTGGACGCTCGGCTACCGTTCGTTCCGCGGCCACGTGCCGAACACGACGAGTTCGGTCGTGCTCACGGCTGCGCCGACCGGTGAAGTGCACGGCCTGATCGACATCGGCGACGACCAATACGCGTTGGTTCCAACACCGGTGGCCGGCGTGCACGTGCTGCAGCGCATCGACGCGAGCATGCTCCCCGCGCACATGGGCTGCGGCACCGACCACACGCACCTGGTGACGCCGCCGGTGGCTCCCGCTCTGCCATCGCCGCACGACGGCAACAGCGACTGCTCGCGCACCACGATCGACATCCTGATCTTCTACACACCGAATGCACGCAACGGCGCTGGCGGCACTGCCGCGATCGAGACGGCGATCGTCGGTGCGATCGCGCAAGCCAACGAAGGCCATCTTGGCTCCGGTGCGCCGATTGAGTTCCGGCTCGTGCACATGGCGGAGACCAACTACACGGAAGTGGGGTCGAGCACCGACCTGTCGCGCTTCCGTTCGACCACGGACGGAATCATGGACGAGGTGCACGGCCTGCGGAACGACTACGGCGGCGACCTCATGCACCTGCTGATCGAGCCGCCGGCGGGCTTCTGCGGCGTCGGCTACCTGATGGGCAGCCTGTCGCTCGGGTTCGAGAGTTCGGCGTTCGCGGTCACCGTGCGCACGTGCATTCCCGGCCGCACGCTGACGCACGAATGCGGCCACAACATGGGCTGCCACCACGATGCGGCCAACGCCGGCGCCGCGATCTATCCATATTCGTACGGCTACCGCACGCCCGACAACGCCTACCGCACGATCATGGCCTACTCGCCGGGCACGCGAATCAACCGCTGGTCGAGCCCGAACGTTACGCACCTCGGCTACACGATGGGCGTAGCCGGCAGCGCCGACAACGTGCTGTCGATTGCCAACACCTGCCTCACGGTCGCGCAGTTCCGCGCCACGCAAGCGCCGCGGTGGTGCCAGCTCGGCGGCGGCATCGCCGGCGCCAGCGGCACGCCATCCCTGGTCGGCACCGGCACGATCAACCAGTTGGCGCCGCTCGAACTGTCGATCGGCGGCTACGGCGCCCCGGGCATCGGCGCGCTCATCCTCGGCGTCACCGCCGTGAACGTGCCCCTGTTCGGCGGAACGCTCGTGCCGGCGCTCGACTACACCGTGACTTTGGTCGGCGGCGGCGCCCCGATCGTGCACGACGCCAGCTGGCTGGCTGCCCTGCCGCCGGGATTCCAGATCTGGGCGCAGGCCGCGTTCCTCGATCTCACGGGTCCGCAAGGCTGGACCGCGAGCGACGCAGTGAGCGTCACGCGGCCCTGAGCGGAAGCGTTGCTGGCGGTTGAAGTCGCGAACGCAGGTGCACCGGCAACAGCAGCGTGAACAGCACCGAGCTGGCGAGGTGCGCCGTTCGCCAGGCGTCGCGCCACCCATCGTCGACGGCCGTCTGCAGCAAGTAGCCGCTGGCCGCCATCACGAGGGCGGCGGCCAGCAACGCAAGGCCGGAACGGCGGCGTGCCTTGGCGTGCGTGCGCAGCTTCGGCATCACGTGCGACTGCAGCAACGCGCCAAACCCCATCAACCACGGCACCGCGGCGAGCACATGCAGGTGCAGCACGGTCGGCTGCCACGGATGGTTCACGGCGGCGAGCGGATCCGTCGACGTCATCGCGTACGCCATCCACGCGAACACGGCACCACTGATGGTCACCGCCGCCGTCGTCGCCCACGTCACCCGCCGCAGCACTGGACTCATGGCGACACGGAGATAGCGCCGTGCAGGGCCAGGACCGTGCGCACGGCCTCGACAGCGGCCTTGGCACTCATCGTCGCCCCAGCCACCGGCCGCACCGCGCGCCGCAGTTGCAGGTCGCCGTCGAGTGAACGCCCCACGAACTGCGCAAAGAACTCCGGACGCGGCCGATATTGCTTTGGTTCCGCGAACGCGAGAACTTCGACCCGCTGCACCACGCCCTTGGGGTCGATGACGACGAGCAGGGTCTGCGAATGCGTGCGGACCTTGCGCACGTCGATCCAACCGACCCCGACGACGGCACCATCCTTGGTCGCTACATGGCGCACCGCACGCGCCGGCACCTCGTGGCCGGCGGCCTTCTGGGCGGCGTCGCGCTGGGCCGTCGTCAGTTCGACCTCGTCGCGACGCAAGGTCGCTCCGGGGAACGCGAGTGCGAGCGCTTCGGACTCGGTGACCTGCTGGGCAGCGAGGCCGGAAGCGAGCAGCATCGCGAGCGCGGCGCCGAATGGTCGTTGGGCTTTAGAACACATAGCCCATCGACAAATTGAGCCGGTCGAAGCTGTCGTCCCACGCTTCGAAGTCGACCTTGAACACGATCTGCTCGATCGGCCGCACGTGCACACCCACCGTGAGGATGCCGCTGTCGTTCGCCTCGTTCGCCGCGACGCCCGTCGGCATCTCCCGCTGCGTGTCGATGCGTTCGTAGCGCACGAACGGCAACACCGCCGCCTGCGATTCGCGCAGCAGCCAAGGGGCGATGTCGTAGCCGACTTCGGCGTAGGCACCGAACATGCGCTCGGCGAGGTTGCGACCCGTGGCGGCGCCGAACTGCGCCGCGTCGTCGTTCCACGCGGTGGCGACGAGCCCACGCACGACCCACGAACCCGGTCGCCAATCGACATGGCCTTCGGCGATCACGGTGTCGAGTTCAGGGATCGGCGTCGTGCCGCGCAGGCCGTCCTGGCCCGCCTTCTGGTAGAAGCCCGAGGCGCCGAGCGTGATCGTGTCGCAGGGCCGCACGTCGAACCGCAGCGCCGTCGCGATGTCGTCGGCAGCTTCGCGGTTGCCCTTCTGCCGGCCAGCGCGATACCCCGACGCGGCGAAGTCCTCGCCGTCGAGGCCGGTGCCGACGAACCACTTCGCTTCGCAATCGCCGAACGTCGCCACCGCTTCGAAGCCGAGTTCGCGCCACGTGGTCGGCAGGATCCGGTTCTCGGTCTGCGCGCGTTGCGCCGGCAGGAACATGGTCGGCTCGTGCTGTTCGTTCACGAGGCCCACCGGCATGAGCACCATGCCGGCGCGCAGCGACAGGCAGGGGCACGCCTCGTACTCGAGGTAGCCGAACTCGAGCGACACCTCGCCCGTGCTGCTGGTGGTGCCCGACGCATCCGCCGTGGTGCCGTGCTCGAGTTCGATCTCGCTGTGGAACAGCCACTGCGCATCGAAGCGGTAGCCGACGTAGAGCACCGTGCGCAGCGCGTCGGCGACGTCGGTGCGCCCGCTGTTCTGCGTGAACAGCACCTCGCCGTACCCGGCGAGCGACACCCCGTGGTCGGTGGCGTAGACCTTATCGAAGCCGACGGCGCCGCCAGCGCCTGCACTGGCACCGGCACCGGCACCAGCCGACGGTGCGATCGCATCGACGCGGGACCGCAGCTCACGGTTCTCGCGTTCGAGGCGGTCGAGGCGCTGCTCGACGGTCTCCTGGGCCAGCAAGGCGGTGCATGCCGCGGACACCGCCGCGACGCGAAGCAGGAACGAAGTTCGGATCATGATCATGGATGTCTTGGATTCAGCAACGCCTGCATGCCTTCGGTGGCGACGAGCTGCACGGCGGCGCCGTCGCGGCGCACGACGAACACCGCGTCGACGCCGAGCCGCCTGGCGAGTGCGATGCCGGCAACCGGACCGGCGACGAACAAGGCCGTCGAAGCCGCATCGGCGCGCGCCGGGTCGGCGGCCACCGCGGTGACGCTGCCGAAATCGACGGCGAAACCGCCGGTGCGAGGATCGAGCAGGTGGCCGTGGGCGCGCCCATCGACGGTCACGCGCCGCTCGCCGTTGCCAGAACTCGATGCCGAGAACCCCGGTTGCAGCTGCAGCGTGGCAACCACGCGATCGCGATCGTCCGGGTGCGCGAGGTCGACCCGCATCGCCGTCCCGCCTTCGACCAGCCACTGGCCGCCGAAGTCGAACGTCGCCGCGGCGCCGGCCGCGCGCACGGCGGCGGCGGCTTCACGCAACGCGATGCCCTTGGCGAGCGCGTCGGTCGCCAACCATGCGGTCGGCGCAGTGCGCACCAGCGCGTCGCCACGCAGATCGATGGCGCCCGACGCCGACGCGACTCGTGCCGCCGCCAACGCCGCCGGCTCGGGCCAGCGGCGCTCACCGCGCATGCCGTAGGCGTCGAGCAGCGCGCCGAGGCCGGGCACGAACGTGCCTTCGCTGTCGCGGGCGAACGCCAGCGCGAACCGCACGTCGGCCGCGGTGGGCGGGCACAACCCGAACGCCACGCCGACCGGCGACGCGTTGGCGCGCGCGATCTCGCTCTCGGGCCGCCACGTCGACAGTCGCCCCTCCACCACGGCAACGGCCCGCACGGCTGCTTCGCTCGCTGCCAGCGCCCGGGCCCGATCAGGCGCCATCACCGCCAACTCGAGCCACGTGCCCATCGCCCCGACGGTGCGCTGGACGACAGCCTGGCCCGATGCCGTGGCAGCGAACGCCAGCAACACGGCAACGGCGGTCGGGAGTGGGGAGTGCATTTTTGCGATTGAGACGCGTTCTCAATAGCAACCGGGGCGTCCGTTCGCAAGTCCTTTCTCGCGGCGCCTCCCCCGGCCCGTTCCTGGAAAGCCGACGGCCCCTCCGTATCCTCCTTGCCCCCACATGACCTACGACGTGCTCGTGATCGGTGCCGGCCCTGCCGGCTACGTCTGCGCCATCCGCTGCGCCCAACTCGGCCTCAAGACGGCCGTCATCGAGAAGGAGAATCTCGGCGGCGTCTGCCTCAACGTCGGCT
>SXPB01000144.1 GCA_005776475.1 Planctomycetia bacterium | reverse complement strand
GGGCAGGAGCGGCGGCCGCTGCTGGCGCCGACGCGGCTGCCGGGGCGACGGTGCCGCGCGCGACGACCTGCGTCGACATCGGCTTCATCACGCCCTGTGCGGTGCCCGCAAGCTGGCTGCGCAGATCGACGAAGCGGAAGCGCTGCTCACCCATCCACACTTCGTCCTCTTCGTTGAGACGCAGGACGCCACGCAATTCGACGAAGGTGCCGTTGCGGCTCGCATCGCGCACGCGCGCCACGCCACCGGCATCGGTGGCCAGCAGGTGCGAACGCGACAAGGCGAAGTCGCGCGCATCGAGATCGTCGCGGCCGAACGACTTCTCTTCGCGCGTGAGCGGCAGCAGCTTGACGACCTGCCCCTTGCCGTCGAGACGCGCCAGGCAGACGCGGCCATCCGCGAGGTCGACGCGCAGGCGCTGGCGGCCGGCGACGATCACCATGCCCGGCTGCACCGTGCGTTCGCTGTTGATGCGCACATAGCACTCGCCACCCCACGGCGTGTTGGTGACGTAGCACTCATCGACATCGACTCGGAACGCGGCGTGCTGGTCGAGCAGCAGCGAATCGCCGCCGACGACGACGCGGCCGGCGGTGCGACCGATGATGCTGTCGCCGAGCGGGAAGAAGTGCTCCGTCTTGGCGACGCCTTCGCCAGGACCGATCTGCGTGAACACGGCGCCGACCTGCGGCTCCGGCGCGACGAGTGCAGCGGCTGCCTGCGGCGGCAACGTGATGCTCGCCTTGCTGGCCGCCTGCTGTTGCGCCTGCGCTTCCTGCTTCGCGATCTGGTCGCGGATGGAATCGTCCGAGGCGCCCTTCTTCATGCGCTGGAACACAGTCTCCGCGATCGAGACGCCTTCGATCATCGCGCGTTTGAAACTGGTCTCGCTCTCCTTCACCGTCGATTGCAGCGCTTCGGGCCGGAAGTCGCCGGTCTCGATGTAGGCGGGATGCAGCAGGCCGCCGGCCATGAACACGTTCGGCACCTGCGACTCGCGCAGCGCCGTGACGGCGAGTCGCTTCTTCGCCGGCGCGTCGGCGAGTTCGAATTCCTTGATGCCGATCGACGACAGCAAATCGGACGGACGTTCGCTGCCGATGAACGCGAGCACCTGCTTCTTCTCGAACTCGTAGCAGACGAGTTCGGGCGGCTGGTTCTGCTGCTCGACGCGCTTCGTCTTGACGGCGACGAACTCCTTGCCCTTGTCGTCCTTGAACACCGCCAGCGGCTCCGACAGCGGCAGGTAGCGGATGTTGCCCTGCGTCCAGGCTTCATAGAACTTGGCCGCGAGCGCCTTGCCCTGCGCGACCTTGGGCATGCCGCGGCCGCGGTAGCACCAGAAGATGTCGCTGTTGTCCTTCGCCGCCGCTTTGGCCAGCGCGATCGCGACGACTGCCTCGGCCGCCGACATGCCGCCGCCGACGACGCACGCCGGGCCGCCGACGAAATCCGCCGCGTTGCCGAGCTTGTAGCGGATGCCGAGGCCGTCGCCGATCAGGCGCACCTTCGACGGCGAGCCGCTGCCGAGCGCCAGCACCAGGTTCTTGCAGTACACCTTGCTCTTGCCCTGGGTCTGCAGCTCCATCACTTCGGCGACGAGCGTGCCGTCCTTCTGCCGTTCACAGCCGCCGAGCTCGACGCCGTTCTTGTAAGGGACCTTGTTGTCGTCGTAGACCTTGATCCACTTGTCGTAGAGCTGGTTTGCCGGCGACTGGTCGTCGTACGGCAACTGCGAGATCAGCGCGCCACCCTTCGGGAACACGAGGTCGGTGCGATCGCCGTAGTCGGCATCGACGTCCTTGGGCTTGGGTTGGTGCTCGCCCCATTCCTTGACGATGCTGAGCACGCAATCGCGATCGACGACCAGCACCGCGAGGCCGAGCTCGTGGGCACGCCAGGCGACGGCGGTGCCGCATGGGCCGCCGCCGACGACGAGCAGGTCGAGGGGGTTCGAAGGACTGTCACCTTTGGTCGTGGTCACGGGCTGCGATCGGGCGAGGGGTTGCGGCGGAGGAACCGGGGTTTCGACAAATCACTTCTTCACGGGCGGCGGTGTCCAATCGGCGGGTGCCTTGTCGGCGACCGTCCACACCTTGCCGTCGCGCAGGAACAGCTTCTGCATCTCGGCCAGCGTGAAGGGGCGGCCACCGATGCGGCCGAACACCGAGACCTGGTGGCCTGACTCGTCCACCGCGCGGTCGCGATCGAGGCCCTTGGCGATCGCCAACGCTTCGCCGCGCGTGCGGTGCCCGGCGATCCACTTGGGCTTTGGCACCGGCGCGAAACCGTAGGCGCTGCGGCCGCCGTCCTCGGGCGTCACCAGCTGCGCCACATGCAAGCCCGACTTGCCGTCGGCGATCAGGCCGTACACGCTGTCGTTGACCATGCCGACCTTCACCTGGTTGGCGTCGGTCAGCTTGCCGTCGGCGCTCCACGTTTCCTGCAGCTTCGGCGCGCTCGGCACCGTCACGTCGACGATCGCCACGCCATCGCGGCCGGCGGCGACGTAGGCGTAGGTGCGAGCCAGGTAGACGTTGCGCGCGTCCGCGAGCGGGACCGCAGCACCGGCGACGAGCGCCATCGCTGCGGGCGACGTCACGTCGACGACTTCGAGGCCCTGCTTCGTGGTGACGAAC
The DNA here is from genome assembly GCA_005776475.1 of Planctomycetia bacterium. Classification (GTDB taxonomy): domain Bacteria; phylum Planctomycetota; class UBA1135; order UBA1135; family UBA2386; genus UBA2386. The sequence goes on along the minus strand of SXPB01000144.1, from coordinate 2,286 downwards.
GCATAGCGGAACTGCACCGCGACCGACGTCGGCTCGGCCAGCGCGACCGTCGACAGGATCTTCGGCGCCAGCGGATCGGCGACCGAGACCGCGACCAGGCCCTTGCTGCAGCACACGTACACCGTGGTGCCGGCGATCGTGAGACCTTCGGCGCCGTCGAGCGCGCCGTCTGGATTGAACGTCACCGCCCGCTTGGTGAAGTTGTTGTCGGGATCGCCGTCGGTCAGGCAATCGATGTCGACCAGGATCAACCCTTCGAAGCGGTCGCTGACGTAGGCGTAGCGATACGACTCGTGCAGGTTCTGGTCCTTGCCCTGGTAGGGGTAGTTCTGCTCGCGGTTCTCGGGGATGTACGGTCGCCCCATGCTGATCGACATGTTGGTCGGCAGCGCGAGTCCGGTCGCGAACTTCGTCTTGACGTGCGTGTCCTGGCCGAGCGGCGACACCGGCGCCGTGACGATGCGCTCGCTGAAGTTCTTGTTGGCGACGTTGGCGATGTCGTAGACGCGGAAGCCGTCCTTGCCCGACGCGGTGTAGAGGTATTCGCCGCGCTGCTCGAGCGCGCGCACGCTGCCCGAGTGGTGGTGCGCTTCGGTCAGCTTGCGGCCGTTCTTCTCGTGCGCCTTGTATTCGGCCGGGAACGCCATGCGGTGCAGGTTGCTGCCGATCATCGCCTGCGGCTCCGGCCACTCCGTGATCTTCACCGCTTCGAGGCCGCCGGCACCGCTGCCGACATAGCCATACATGCCGAAGAAGTTCACGTAGTTGGTGCCCATCAGGTAGGTCTGGGCCAGCCACGCGTTGTTGTCGTTCTTGTCGCCGACGTGGCAGTCACTGCAGGCGCGGGTCTCCTTGGTGCGCACCGTGTGGGCGAAGTGCGTGTTGAAGCACTGGCCGTTCATGCCGTTGGCGGCGACCGTGAGCTGCTGCTTGTAGGCGATCGCGCGCTGGCTGTCGGTCGACGACACCATCACTGCCGACGACGACCGCACCGCCGCGACCTTGTTGTCTTTCACGTCCGGCGAGATGCCGAGCATGAACACGTCGTCGCGCGCGACCTGCGGGTTGTACGACGCCCAGTTGCGCAGATCCTTCTGCTCGAAGTGGTGCATCGGCGTCTTCCAGTTCGCCTCCTGCGGCAGGTGGCAACCGAAGCACGACGTCATCCACGACGTGTGGCACGCGGCGCAGTCCATCTTGGCGGCGTCGTGGGCGCAGCTGCCGTCCTGCTTCTGCTGCAACTTGGCGTAGGCCGCCTGCTTGTTGTACTTCGCGTGCGCCGGGTCGCAGCTGTGCTTGACCTGCGGGATCTTCCACTCGACGTCGGGGAACAGCATCGATCGCTGCACGTACGTCTCCGTCTCCGGATCGACGTCGAAGCGGTCCTGGCCCCACGGCGTCTTGCCGGCGGCGCGTTCCTTCTTCTTGCCGCCCGTCGCCGGGTCGCCCTTGGCAGCCGGGCCCGAGAAGCGCAGGTCGGCGAGCTCCTGGGCGGTGCCGTGGCAGTCCTGGCACTGGATCTGCAGCGCCGCCTGGTACTCCGAATACATGTGGGTGTCGCCGTGCACGTCCTGCTCGAAGTGGCAGTCGACGCAGTGCATGCCACGTTCGGCGTGGATGTCCTTCAGATGCACCGGCTGGCCCGGCTGCGGCGTGAAGCACTTGCGCGCCATGATGTCGGCACCGCTCGGCACCTGGCCCAGCGGCGGGATCACGCCGGCGAACTTGTTCGGCTTGTCATACGGAATGACGTCGCCGTTGGTGTCGAGCAGGTTGCCCTTGCGGTCCATCTTGAACACGCCGCGGAAGATCCAGCCGTGGCCGGGGTAGTCGGCGAATTGGGTGTGTTCCGCCTTCGGATTGACGTCTTCGGCGACGCGTTCGAGGAACGTCTTGTCGCCCCACTTGCCGCGCACCGCCGCCCCTTCCGGGTTGCGGTCGTTGATCTCGCGTTCCTGCGCCGGCGACTTCGACGCCTGCGCCTCCGGCCACATGTGCTGGCCGTCGGTTTCGTACGACCACATCTGGTAGCCGTAGTAGGTGTTCAGGAAGGAGTTCGGCTGGTGCATGTGGCAGACCCTGCACGTGCTCGACGGGATCGCGCGGGTGAAGCGATGCGCGACCGGATGGCCCGAGCGATCCTGCGGGATCGTCGGGTCGGCCTTGGCGTCGTGCTTGTGGTCGGGGTGCTGCAGCCAGTTGGCCTTGTCGCCGACGTTGCCCTTGCCGGTGTTGCCGTACTGCGCCCACGGGCCCGAGTGGATCGGATCGCGGTCGTTGGCGTAG
>SXPB01000143.1 GCA_005776475.1 Planctomycetia bacterium | reverse complement strand
TGTTCGCCTGCCGCTACTACATGGCCGATGGCCACTGGCAGATCCTCAAGCGCGATGTAGCTGGCAAGAAGGAGGACGTCGGCCGCGCCGAGACGGTGCCGGTCGAGATGGCGCCGACACGGGTGGTGAAGACCGCGTTGAAGGCGGCGAACCACATCGGCAAGGGCTTCTACGGCGTCGACCTGAAGGAGGTCGCCGGCAAGGTCTACATGATCGAGGTGAACGACAACCCGAATGTCGACGCCGGCTTCGAGGACGAAGTGCTCGGCGACGAACTCTATCTGCGGGTGATGCGCACGTTCTTCGCCCGCGTCACGGCGCGCCATCGTGGTTGGGGGTCGGCGTGACACTGGGTCTGTTCGCCGGCTTCGGCATCGAACTCGAGTACATGGTCGTCGATCGCGAGTCGTTCGCGGTGCGGCCAGTGGTCGATCAGTTGTTGCGGCACTTCGAAGGCGCCTTCGTCGGCGACCATGACGACGGCCCGATCGCGTGGTCGAACGAGCTGGCGCTGCACGTGCTGGAGCTGAAGACGAACGGTGTCACGCAGTCGCTCGGCGACAGCGCCGCCGACTTCCAGCGGTCGCTCGCGCGCGTCGAAGGTGCCTTGGCGGGATTCGGGGCGCGGCTGTTGCCGGCGGGCATGCATCCGACCATGGACCCGGCGCGCGAGTTCGTGCGCTGGTCGCACGACTACGGCGAGATCTACGCCGCCTACGATCGCATCTTCGATTGCCGCGGCCACGGCTGGTCGAACCTGCAGAGTTGCCACCTGAACCTGCCGTTCGCCAACGATGCCGAGTTCGGCCGGTTGCATCTCGCCGTGCGGGCGTTGCTGCCGTTGCTGCCGGCGCTGGCGGCGAGTTCGCCGTATTGCGACGGACGCAGCACTGGCTGGCTCGACACCCGGCTGCACGTCTACCGCCACAACCAGGCGCGCGTGCCGCGCATCGCCGGGCTCGTAGTGCCAGAACCGGTGACGACGCGCGCCGACTACTTCGCGACCATCCTCGAGCCGATCTGGAACGACATCGCGCCGTTCGATCCGGACCGGTTGCTGCGCGAGGAATGGCTCAATTCGCGCGGGGCGGTGGCCAAGTTCTTCCGCGATGCGCTCGAGATCCGCGTGCTCGACGTGCAGGAGCACCCGGCCGCCGATCTGGCGATCTGTGCGCTGGTGGTGGCGGTGTTGCGCGCGCTGTGCAGCGAACGTTGGGCGTCGTTGGCGACGCTGCAGTCGCTCGACACGCGCGAACTCGCCTCGGTGTTGTGGGCCGTCGCGAAGGACGGCGACGAAGCGGTGGTCGCCCACGCCGGGCTGTTGCAGGCTCTCGGCCTCGGCCACGAACCGCGGCGGGCCGGCGACGTGTGGCGGCACCTTGCCGAGGCGACGCTGCCGGATGCGGAACCGTTGGCGCCGGAACTCGAACGCCCGCTGGCGGTGATCCTGGACCAGGGTCCGTTGGCGCGGCGTCTGCTCGCCGCTGCTGGGACCACGCCCGATGCCGCGATGCTGCGCACGCTGTGCCGTCGGCTCGCCGATTGCCTGCGCGAAGGCGAGTCGTTCGGCGCCTGACGCGTCGCTCAGGAACTGCCGTCGTCGGGGTTGCGGAAGGGCACCACGACGATCGCCACCGTCAGCAGCAGCCCGGCGACCGCGAGGTTGGGGAACATGGTCCCGTTCAGCAGCCAGGCGGTCAGCGCGAGCATGCAGCCGCCTTCGAGCGTGGCGAGAGGCACCAGCGTCGCGACGAAACGCGCGCTGGCTCGTTCGGCGGGCGGCGCTGCGGCGGCCTTGCTGTTCAGGATCGTGCGCAGCACCAACGCACCCGTGGCGCTGGCGACGCCGACCGCGATCGCCATCGTGTCGAGCACTTCGATCCGTGTCTCGGCGAGCCCACGTCCTTCGTTGCTCTGCAGCACGAGGGCGACCACGACCGCAAACGCGGCCATGCCCAGCAGCAGGGCGAAGCACACGATCCGCTGGATCGCGAACGGGGGGGCGGTGCTGCTCATGGAGGGAAAGACCTCAGCGAGTGGATGACTGCCGCGTGAACAAGCCGAGCACGTGGCCGGAACCGATCAGGAACAGGGGCTTGGCCAGCGTCTGCACGAACCCGGCTTCCTGCGCGATCTCGCGCACGCGGCTGTTGCGCAGCACGTTCTTCGGCTTCTTGCCGGCGAGCTTCACGCGCACCTGGCGCAGAATGTTCTTCAGCGACGTCGCCGAGAACCAGGTCACGATCACGTGCTTCTTGGCGGTGCGGAACAGCTCGCGCAGATGGCGTTCGCGCAGTTCCGCCGTCTCGAGATGGTGCGACAGCCGGAAGCTGACCGCGACGTCGACGGCGTCGTCGGGCAGCGGGATCTCAAGGGCCGAGGCGCGGAAGTAGCGGCGGCGGTCGGTGCCGTGGTCGCGCTTGTTGAGCGACACCATCGTGAACGACCAGTCGGCTTCGACCAGCGTGTGGCAGTGGTTGTGCAGCAGGTCCGACAGGCGGCCGTGGCCGCTGGGCATGTCGAGGATGCGATCGACCTTGCCGATCTTCGCGAAGTAGCGCGTCAGCAAGGCGCGTTCGCGCTTGTCCGACCACTTGCGGTGCAGCTTGTTCTGGTAGTCGGCCTTGTAGGCCTCGGCCCCGCGGGGGCTGTTGTAGTTCTGCAGCTTGCTCTGCTGCATCGGCGCGTGCAGGTTCGTCATCGGGCGGCGTCGGTCGGGTTCGAGCGTGGTCGTGCGCGGCCAAGGATATAGGTGAACATCGCCATCGCGAGGGCGCGCTCGACGACATTCTGCAACGGGCGGCGCCGGATCAGCCGGCGCCACAGGGCGCGGCTCTGGCCACGATCGCCGTCGGTGTAGCCGAGCAGCAGGCGCAGGCGTTGGCTGGCGGTCCAGTCGCGCCGGCGGCTTGGTGAGAAGGCGGCGAGGAACAGGTCGATCCGGGCCGCCCGGCCGCCGTGGATCGGGGTTCGGAACGCGATGCAGGCCGGCGTGTCGCAGACGACGAGGGCGCCGCGGGCGAGTTCGCCGGCGACGAGCACGTTGCGCGGCATCGGCGTGCACCACAGGAAGCCGGCGCGGTGCAGGCGGGCGAGCAAGGCGCCCATCGCCGTGGCGAGATCGGGGCGAAGGTGGTCGTCGCGTGGCAAGGCCTGGAGCACGGCCTTCAGCGAGGTGGCGTCGGGCAGCAGGCGCGTCACCAGCGTCGATTCATCGACGCCGCCGAGGTGCCGCCGCTCTGACCAGCGCACCGGTTGCAGGCACGGCACGCCGGCGGCGTGGATCGCGGCGAGGTGGCCGTGTTCGCGTTGGGCCCGACTCTGGCGCCACAGCGATTGCAGCCAGCGCAAGCCACGATTGCGGTAGGTCTTCTCGACGACGGCATCGCCCCCGGCGCCGCGCACGACCACGCGCGTGGCCGGCTCGTCCTTGAGCACCAACTCGGTGGTGTCGGGGTTGTGGGGGGCGCGCGTCACGGCGAAGCAGGATACCGAGGTCGCCCGCGCCAGCGCGTCACGAAGCAGTCCCGCGGCGAGGTCCGCCGTGGTCGGGCCGGGGGCCGGTGGGTTCGCCGCCGCCGGACTTCAGGCAGCCGCCCGCCGCCACGTTTCGAAGCGGTGCACCATCGCTGCGGTCAGCACCACCGGGATCAGGAAGTTGAGCAACGGCAGCGACGCCAGGAACGCCGCGACGACGCCCATCGCGAGCAGTTCGCGGGAGTGCCTGGCCCGCAGCGTGCGCACGCGTTCGCTCCTGAGCCGACGCAGGGCGACGAGGTCGAAGTACTCCTGGCCGAGCAGGAAGCCGTTCGCGACGTACCACGCCACCGCGTAGACCGGCGGCAGCAGCAGCAACACCAGCAGCGCCAGGTTGACCACGACCAGCAGCGCCAGGAAGCGCAGGCTGCTGGCCAGGGCCTCGCGCCACGGCAGGCCGGGCGCTGGCGGCAAACCGGGCCAGTGCCGCAATTCGACCGCCACCGCGATCCGGTCGAGGAACAACGCGACGAAGCAGCTCGCGACCAGCGGGAACAGCAGCCACGTGAGCACCAGCGTCGCGAGTCCGCCGAGCAGGTCGAGCACCAGTTCGAGCCAGCCGAACGTGAGCACGTTGGTGGTCGCCAGCAGGATGCCGATGCCGAACCAGAGGCCGGCGAAACAGCCCACGCTCAGCAGCACGCTGAAGCCGAGCACGCGCAGCACGCGCGGGTCGTCGAGCTGGCCGAAGGCCTTGGCGAATGCCTGCAGCATGTCAGCGGCGCTGCAGTTCGCGTTCGAGGCGCTGCACCAGTTCGTGCTGCGGCCAGCTCCGCGGCTGCGTCATCGTCACCAGGTTGGTGAACATCATCGGGTGGTCGACCTTGGGCATCGGCAGGCCGAGCCATTGCCGCACCGCGCCCACCGCGAGCACTTCGACGGGATAGAGCCGGCACGCCGGGTCGTCGAAGGAAGCGCCGGCGCCGCGCGTCTGTTCGAGATGCACGTTGAGAAGCAGGGCGAGTTGCTGCGCGAACACACGCGGCTCGCCGTTCCAGTGCATCAGGGTTTCGTGGTAGGGACCGAGGCGCGGCGTCAACGTCGGGCGTTGGCCGGCGTGCAGGCGCAGCAGTTCGCGCACGAACAGCGGGAAGTGCTCGCCCTCGCTGAACGTCGCCTCCGACTCGTCGCGCATCAGTTCGTAGAGCGCATCGGAGTGGGAGTCGCCGAGAGCGAGGCCAAGCAGCGAGGTCCAGGCGCCGTGCAGGCGCGAGAACGGCAGCTTCGAGGCGCCGCTCTTCTTCTGGCTCTGGCCCTGGTGCTTCTCGCGCAGCAGCAGCGAACTGCGGCGCAGCCCCTGGCCGATGCGGGCCTCGTCGAAGCCCGCCCCGTCGCCTTCGAGGACGAGCAGCAGGCCGTGGCCGAGATGCCAGGTGCCGAGCATCCACGCGGCGACGTGCATCTGCGTCTTCTTCGCCGGATCGCCGAGCGCGGCGCGCAGCTGCGCCTCCTGGTCTTCCTGCAGGAACTTGCGATTCGCCGGGCGCCCCGCCCATTCACTCAATTGGCGGTGCAAGGTGGTTATCGCGGCGGTGCTCATGCGGGGCGAGGACACTACCGTTCCGGTGACGCCGGCGACAACGTAGAGTCAGGCCGTGGACGTGTTGCGGTGGGTGCTGTTCGGCGTGTTGCCCGCGCTTGCGGCGGTGGCGTTCTGTGTTGGCGCCGGCGGTCCGCGCTTCCTCGCCGCGGCGCTCGGTGCCTCGCTGTGCGTCCCGCTGGCCCTGGCGAACGGTTGGCCCGGATGGCCGTGGGGGTTGTCGGTGCACCAGGGCGAGCCATTCGATTGGTTGTTCTGGGTGCTCGCGGCGGTCGCGCTCGTCGGCGTCTGCTACGACACGCGGCTGCTGTGGAAGCCGCTGCTGCTCACCCTCGATGCCCTCGTCGTGCTGGCGATGCCGTGGCTGCTGTCGGCGCCGCTGCGCGCGCAGTGGTCGGTGCTGCACCAGATCCTCTGGTTCTCGGCGGCGTGGGCGGTGCTCCTGGCCACGTGGTGGACGTGGCGGCGGTTCGCCAGGACCTGGCCTGGCATCGCCTTGCCGCTGGTGAGCACGCTCGTGCTTGCCGCCGACGCGTTCGTGCTGCGCCAGCGTGGGGCGGCGGTCGTGTGGGAACTGGCCGGCGTCGGCGCCTGTGCCATGGCGATGGCGGTGGCGACGGCGACCTGGCGGCGCCCGTTCCGTTGCGGCACCGGGGCTACGCTGGTGGTCGTCGTCGCGCACACCGGCCTGTTGTGGCTCGGCCGCGTCGATGGCGAACTGCCAAAGCTGCCGTTCCTGCTCGCGTGCCTCGCACCGCTCGGCATGCTCGCCGCGTTCTGGCGCGGTTTCGGCCGCGCGCGCGGCTTCGCGTTCGGCTGCGGCCTCGGGCTCACGGTGGCGGCGAGCGCGGGTGCGATCGTCGCTGCGTGGTGACCGCTCGCGACGTCACAACCGCGAGCGAACGCGCACTCCCTGGCTGAACGACAAGCCGCCTGGCGCTGACGTCAAACCGTGGTCGTCACGGCGCCGGTGGTCGTGTTGAGGCGCAGGACCTGGCCGGTGAGGTCACGCCGATGGCGTCCTGGGCAATCGAACTCCCGGCGAACAGAACGGCACACGCCAGAGCGAGCGGAGACATGAAGCGCGTTGTCATGCCGGGCAAGAGATCGACGATGGTTGCGCCCTACGCCGGATTGTGGGGTTGTCGCATTCGCTCGGCCTCGCGATGATCGCGCCCCGCCATGCGCCTCGTCGCCACGATCGCCGCCGCTGCCTTCGCCATCGTGGCGTGTCCAGCCCAGCATTGGGCCTACCGGCGCATCGAAGCACCGACGCTGCCCGTGGTCGCCGAACCGGCGTGGCAGGGCCCGCTCGATCGCTTCGTGTATGTGGCGATGCAAGCCCAAGGCCTGGCCCCGTCGCCCGCTGCCGAGCGCGGCGCGTGGCTGCGGCGCGTGACGTTGGACCTGACCGGGTTGCCCCCGACCGTGGCCGAGCTCGACGCGTTCCTCGCGGATGCCGCTACCGATGCCGACGCGAAGGCGGCGGCGGTCGATCGGTTGCTGCGGTCGCCGGCCTACGCCGAACGCTGGACCCAGTGGTGGCTCGACCTCGCGCGGTACGCCGACAGCCAGGGCTACGAGAAGGACGACCTGCGCCGCACCATGTGGCGTTACCGCGATCAGGTGCTCGCGGCGTTCGCCAACGACCAGCCGTTCGATGCCTTCACCATCGAGCAGCTCGCCGGCGACTTGCTGCCGGATGCGACCGAGGAGCAACGCCTCGCCACCGCGTTCCATCGCCAGACGATGACCAACACCGAAGGCGGCACCGACGACGAAGAGTTCCGGGTCGCCGCCGTGGTCGATCGCGTGGACACCACGATGTCGGTGTGGATGGGCAGCACGCTCGGTTGCGCGCAGTGCCACGACCACAAATACGACCCGTTCTCGCAGCGGGAGTTCTTCGAGCTGTTCGCGTTCTTCGACCAGACCGAGGACGCCGACCGCGACAGCGACGCCCCGACGCTGGTGGTGCCGACCTTGGCGCAGCGAGTGGCGCAGAAGGCGATCGAGCTCGAACTCACCGAGCTGCGCGCGAACCTGGCGACTGCGGTCGCTGCCGCGCCGCCGCCAACCGCGTCGGACTGGCATTGGCTGGGGCCGGTGGCAGGGCGCGACTTCGAGCACGCGCACAGCGAACGCTTCGCGGTCGAACGCGACGGCGCCCAGCTCGACGCGGAGCAGGATGGTCGGCGTTGGCAGCGTCGGCCCAAGTTCGCCGACGGCGCCGTGCACACCTGGAAGGGCGACAACAGCGCGTTCTATCTGCACCGCACGATCGATGCGGCCGCGGCGGGCACCGCGGTGTTGGCGCTCGGCAGCGACGACGCGCTGGTGGTGTGGTGGAACGGTGTCGAGGTGCTGCGCAAGATGGTCAGTCGCGGTGCGGCGCCCGGCCAGGAGCGGCTCGAAGTGGCGATGCAGGCCGGTCGCAACACACTGATGCTCAAGGTGACCAACGGCGGGGGCGTCGGCGGCTTTTGTTGCGAACTGACGACCGACGCTCGGGTCGCCGCGTTGCAGGCGAAGGTGCGCGAGGCCGAGGCAGCGTTCGACGCGCAGCTTGGTCCGGCGGTGCCGGTGCTGCGCGAACTGCCTGAAGGCAAGCGACGTACGACGCGGCTGCATCGCCGCGGCAACTTCCTCGACCAGACCGACGCGGTGACGCCGAACGTGCCGAAGGTGCTGCCGCCGCTGCCCACCGACGCGACGCGCGACCGGCTCGGTTTCGCGCGGTGGCTGGTGGCACGCGACAACCCGCTGACCTCGCGCGTGGTGACCAACCGCATCTGGAGCGAGCTGTTCGGCGCCGGCATCGTGCCGACCCTCGAAGACTTCGGCACGCAGGGCGAACCGCCTTCGCACCCGGAGCTGCTCGACTGGCTGGCGTTGCACTTCGTCGAGCGGGGTTGGTCGCTGCGCGACCTGCTGCGCACGATCGTGTTGTCCGCGACCTACGGGCAGTCGTCGGTGCAGACGGAGAAGCACCGTGAAGTCGATCCGACCAACCGGTGGCTCGCGCGTGGGCCGTCGGTGCGGTTGTCGGCGGAGATGGTGCGCGACCAGGCCCTCGCGGTGTCCGGGTTGCTCGCGCCGCGGTTCGGCGGCCCCAGCGTGATGCCACCGCAGCCCGAGGGCGTGTGGTTGCAGCTCTACAGCGGGGCGGCGTGGACGGCGGCGACCGATGCCGACGCGTACCGGCGCTCGCTCTACACGTTCTGGCGCCGCACCAGTCCGCACCCGGCGATGCTGCTGTTCGACGCGCAGAGCCGCGAGTCGTGCGTGCTGCGACGGCGGTCGACGAACACGCCGCTGCAGGCGTTGGTGCTGTGGAACGAGCCGACCTTCACGGACGCGGCGATGCGGCTCGGCAACCGCGCCTTGACCGAAAGCAAAGCAACCGATGCGACGGGCATGGTGCGTTGGATCTGGCGGCAGTGCTTGTCGCGCGCGCCGACGGCCACCGAGGAGCAGCGCCTCGTCGCGTTGTACGAGACCGAGATGAGTCGCGAGTGGAAGGCCGAGGTGGCGAAGCCCGATTCCGACCGCGCCGAAGCCCCGATGTGGGCTGCAAGTGTCGGCTTGCACGCAGTAGCCGGAGTCGTGTTGTCCCTCGACGAGTTCGTGACCAAACGATGATCCTTCGCCCTGACCTCGGATCCGTGTCGCGCCGGACGTTCCTCGGTGGT
>SXPB01000142.1 GCA_005776475.1 Planctomycetia bacterium | reverse complement strand
TGGTCACCGACACCGACCTGATCCGTGAAATGATCCTGGTCGCCGATGGCCAGAAGCTGTCCTTCAAGCAGGAGGACATCAAGATGCGCGGCCATGCGATGGAGTTCCGCATCAACGCCGAGGACCCCGACCACAACTTCAAGCCGAGCCCCGGCAAGATCACGACCTTCGTGCCGCCGGCCGGGCCGGGCGTGCGCTGGGACAGCCACATCTACCAGGGCTACTCGGTGCCGCCGCACTCCGACTCGATGGGCGGCAAGCTGATCATCCATCGGCCGACCCGCAAGCGCACCCTCGAGGTCGCGCGGCGCGCGCTGCAGGAACTGACGCTCGAAGGCATCACCACGACGGCCGGGCTGTTCTTGCGCATCCTCGAGCACAGCGACTTCTGCGCCGGCGAGATCGACACCGGCTTCATCGATCGTTACTTCACCCCGCGCTGATGGTGGGCAAACGCCAGAGGTTCGCCGATCGCCTGCTGCTCGTGACGAACCTCGTCACAGCCACTCTGGCGGCGGCGTTCTGGGTGGCGCTGTTCGTGCAACCGGGGGTGGTGGGGATCGACCTCGGACCGGTCGCGGCCGCGTTCGGCACGACCCGCATGGCCTTGCTGCCGTTGAACACGCTGTGGGCGTGGCTCGCGCTGGCGGTCGGCGTCGTGCTGCTGCTGTGGAACTTCACTTGGCTGGTGCGACGCAGCCAGCCGCGCCAGATCAGCAACTGGGTCGTCAGCGACACCCCGGTCGGGCCGGTGCGCATCGCGCGCGAGGCGATCGAGTTCGGCCTGCAACGGGCTGGCGAACATCTCGGCGAGATCACGCGCATGCGGGTGTTCGTCGACAACCGGCAAGCGAAGCGGATCCTGGTGACGGCGCAGTTCCATTGCGCCGAAGGCAGCAACAACCTGTCGGCGAGCCAGCGCCTGCACGGTGCTTTGCGCGACCGCTTCACCGAGATGGTACGGCCGGTGGACGGCACCGAGGTCGAGTTCGACCTCGAGTTCCAGGGCTTTGCCGGCAAGGTCGGCAAGAAGGGCGTCGACGTGCCGCCGCCGGAGCCGCCGCCGTTCACGGGTCCGAAGTACCCGATCGACGATGACAATGGAGGTGTCGCATGACCGTGCGCGTTGGCGTGTTGACGGGCGGCGGTGACGCCCCCGGTTTGAATGCGGCGATCTGCGGACTCGCGCGGCGCCTGCTCGCCGCGAACGCCGAGTTGATCGGCTTCGTCGATGGTTGGCGCGGGCTGATGGAAGATCGCACGCGCTCGCTGCAGCACGAGAACTTCCAGCATCTGCTCGTCTACGGCGGCACCCTGCTCGGCAGCAGCGGCGACAATCCGTACCGCGATCCCGCGACGTCGGTGCCGAAGGTGCTGGCGACACTGCAGCGGCATCGCCTGGATGCGTTGGTGACGATCGGCGGCGAAGGCACCCTTGGCGCCGCCGACCGCTTGTTCCGCGAGCACCAGGTGCCGGTGGTCGGCATGCCCAAGACCATCGACAACGACCTCGAAGCGACCGACTTCACCTTCGGCTTCTTCTCGGCTGTCGAAGTGGCGACCCGCGCGATGGACGATCTGCGCAGCACCGCCGACTCGCACTCGCGGGTCATGGTGGTGGAGTGCATGGGGCGCCACGCCGGCTGGATCACCGCCTACGCTGGCGTCGCGGCCGGCGCCGAGGCGGTGCTGGTGCCGGAGCGACCGGTCCAGATCGAAGACCTGTGCCAGAACCTCGGCCGGTTGCGGCAAAGCGGGGCCCGCTCCGCCATCGTCGCGGTGGCCGAAGGGGCTCGCCTGTTCGAAGGCGGCAACTGCCTCTCGTCGATGGAGAAGGACGAGTTCGGCGAATACAAGACGGGCGGCGCTGCCGCGACGCTGGCGCGCCGGATCCAGGCCAACCTTGGCTGGGACGCACGCCACGTGGTCCTCGGGCATTTGCAGCGCGCCGGTAAACCGATCGCCTTCGATCGCATCTTCGCGTTGCGCCTGGGCGCCCGTGCCGCGCGTCTGGTGCTCGAACGCCGTTTCGGGTACATGGCTGCCATGCGAGCGGGTGAAATCGTCGAGGTGCCCCTGCAAGCTGCCGTCGCCGCGCGCAAGACGCTGACGGGGCAGTTCCTCGATCGTTACGAGAGCTTCTTCATGCCGATCGGGGGCCCGTGAACATGCCACGTCCGTTCGCCGCATCGATTGCCGCGTCCCTGGTGTTGTTGGCGACGACCGCGGCCGCCCAGGAACCCGGCGGCTATCCACCGTCGACCACCACGCCAGCGGCGCCCCAGGGACAGGGCCAGAACCCAAACCCGGGAACGCGCCCACGCGATCCTCTCGATCCGGTGTGGCAACGGCCGACGCCACCGCCGCCGTTCCGTGGCTTCCCGGTGTTTCCGTCCCGGCTGCAAGGCCTCTACCCCACGGCGCCAGGCACCGGCGCCGCGGGTGGCGTCACGCCGTTGGCTCCGGGCCTGTTTCCCTTCGGCCGCTTGGGGGTGGAGCCACTGCCGGCCGACGACGAGCCGGCGGGTTGGCCGGCCTGGGCCCGCACTCGCGATCGGGCGCCGTTGCCGTTCGCGCCCGACCTTGCGCTGTTGGTGCGCAACTCCGATCGGGTCTGGTTCACGACGGGCGGCGACGAGCCTTTCGTGCCGTTGTTCTTCCATGACAAGCTGCGCACCTTGTCGGTCGGTGGCGAAGTGCAGGTCCGGCAGTCCGGCGAGTTCGAACTGTTGCTGCACTCGTCCACGCGCCTGCAAGCCCGGGGGCCCAACCACGTGCGGTTGGTTGCTCTCGCCGAGGACGCCGTCGAAGTGGAGTGCCGCCAACTGACCTACCTTCGTGTGCAAGCGAGCACGCGCCGGCATCGGGTGTCGTTGCCCGACGGGTCGAGGCTCGAGTTCCAGGCGACCATCGAGGAGCCGATGCGCTGCGACCTCGTCCTGCAGCGCGCGGACGAACCGGCGTGGCTCGGCGGCCGTGCGACCATTACCAACTTCGGCGACAACACCGTCGATTGGGTGCACTGTGCGGGCGTGAGCAAAGTGGAGCCGGGCCAGCAGGTGACGTTCTTCCTGCAGCCGCCGACGGGGTTCGTCGCGGCACCGCTGGCGGCGACTGCGGTGTCGACCGAGAAGTCCGGCGAAGTGGTGCTTTGCCGCGCCGAGGGCGCGCCGGGCAACGTCACGTGGTGTGGCGCTCGCTTCGAAGTGCCGGCCGGTGCGTCGGTGCGTCTGGATCCGCAACAAGGCGCGCTATTGCCACTCATGGCGGCGGCACCGTCACAGGACGGCAAGTGACATGATCGCCGGCGCGAGTCCCGGCACTCAGGGCCAGCCGAACGCCTTGAATCTGGTCGACACCCAGTTGATGCGCGACCTGTTCGTCGCCAACACGGTCTTCGTCGTTGCGGCCTGCGCCGTTTTGTTGTGGGTGTCCTGGCAGGTCTACCAGCGGCACCGGTTGCCCTTCTTGAAACTGTGGGTGGCGGGTTGGTGCTGCTACCTGGGCGCGCGACTGGTGACCTGGTTGCAGCTGGGGCCGTTGCAAGGACCGGGCACACCCGTGGCCCTCGGGCTCGCGTTTTCGATCGGTTCGCAGGTGGGCTACTACCTGCATGTCGTGTTGGTGATGCTGGCGTTGTTGCGGTTGTCGCAACGCTGGGTCGTCGACATCGGTACCCGCGGGTTCGTGTTGCTCGTCGTCGTGCTGCTCGCTTACGCCAGTTCCATCTCCTTGCTCACGCAGGGCCTGCCCGAATGGCGTCCGACCCTGCGCGTGGGCCTGCGGTGCGCGGTGACCGCCGTGGTGTTCGCAGTGTGCGGGTCGATGTTGCTGCGGCACGGCCAGCGGCTGCTGCGGCTCGGGCCGCGCCTCACCGGAATCGCCCTGTGGTCTGGTGCCACGGTGTTCGGGTTCTACGCCTACGCCTTCTCGGTCGGGGATCTGGTGCAGGTGATGGCGTACCTCGGTGCCGCCGAAGTGCTGTTCGTGTGCATGCTCGGCCTCGGTCTCGCCCTGTGGACGCAGGAAGATCTCGCCAACGAGGCCCGGTTCGTCAGCGAAGAACTCGGCAAACGCAATCTCGAACTGGCCCGCGCCCAGCGGGTGGAGAGCCTCGGCCAGATCGCGGGCAGCATCGCCCACGACTTCCACAATGTGTTGACCGTCGTCAGCGGCAACCTGGAATACGCGCTGCAGCGCCGCGATCTCGACAGCCAGTTGCACACCGCCCTGCTCGATGCGAGCAACGCCTCCGAACAGGCCGGCAAACTGACCAAGCGCCTGCTCGGCATGGCGCGGCAATCGGAAACGGTGTCGCGACGGCTCGATCTCAACCTCGAGGTCGGCGAGTTGCTGCCCTTGCTGCGCAGTCTGCTCGGGCGCAGCATCGACCTGCATGCCGACCTCGTGTCGGGGACCTTGCCGGTGCTGCTGCAGCCAGGTCAGGTCGAACAGGTGCTGATCAACCTGGTGGCCAACGCCCGCGACGCCATCCAAGGGCACGGCACGGCGACCATCCGCACGTTCCGCGCCGGTACTGCCAGCGACGTGCGCGTGGGCCTGATCGTGCGCGACACCGGCGTCGGGATGAGCGACGAAGTGCGCGCGCGCGTCGGCGATCTGTTCTTCAGCACCAAGGGCGACAAGGGCACGGGCATCGGCATGGCGGCCGTGCGCGGCATGCTGGAGGGTTCGGGCGGCAGGTTGTTGATCGACAGCAACGCGGGCGTCGGCACCACGGTGCAGGTGTGCTGGCCGGAGCATCGCCAGTCCGTGGCGCCAACCGGGAGCGCGGAACCTGTGGCCACGGCGGCCACGATCCTCGTCGTCGAAGACGATTCCGCCACGCGGCGAACGCTGCGAGCGACGTTGGAACGGGTCGGATATCGAGTGGTGGCCCCCGAAGATTCGCAGGCCGCCGCCGCCATCCTGCTGGACTCGACGACCAAGATCGATCTGCTGCTCTCCGACGTGGTGATGCCCGGTCTGTCCGGCCCGCAGCTGCTGCTGGTCTCGCGCCGCAGTCGTCCCAGCCTGACGGTGCGCTTCATCTCGGGCTCCGTGTTTGGTGGCGGTTCGGCGGGCCTGGAAGGCGTGCCGTTGCTCGAAAAGCCGTTCACCGGCGAGCAGTTGCTCCGCTTCGTCGCCGCCGCCCTGCAGCCCGCCGACACCGCGGCGCGTTCCCGCTGATGGCGGCTGCCAGCACGGCGGCGCTCGCGGCGGCGGTTGCCGCGGCTGCCGTGAAGCTGCGTGGTCATGTCACCGTGACCCCTACGGTGCCGAGTACGTGGCTGTCGGCGGCGGCCGGGTGTGAAGTGCGCCTCAAGCTCGAGAACGTGCAGCGGACCGGCAGCTTCAAGGTGCGCGGTGCCACGCACTCGCTGCTCTGCCTGCCGGCGGCGGTCCGCAAGCACGGCGTTGTCGCCGCTTCGTCTGGCAACCATGGCCTTGGTCTCGCCGCGGCGGGCCAACAGCTCGGGGTTGCGGTGACGGTGTTCGTGCCGGAGACGACGCCCCCCGCGAAACGCGCAGCGATCGCGGCGCAAGGAGCTGAAGTCCGGGTTCACGGTGATGACTGCGTGGTCACCGAGCAGTTCGCCCGCGAGTTCGCTGCCAGCCGCGGCCAGGCCTACGTGTCGCCGTACAACGACCTCGACGTGGTCGCCGGGCAGGGCACGGTCGGCGTGGAGCTGCTGGCCGACTGGCCGGAAGTGGACACGGTGTATGTCGCCCTCGGCGGCGGTGGGTTGGTGTCGGGGCTCGCGGCCTACGCGAAGATGCACCGGCCAGGGCTCGATGTGGTGGCGTGTTCGCCGGTGGCGTCGCCGGCGATGGCGGAATGCGTGCGGGCTGGTGCGATCATCGACGTGCCGTGCGGCACTACCTGGTCGGACAGCACGGCGGGCGGTGTCGAACCGGGCGCCATCACCTTCCCGTGGGTACGCGAACTGGTCGATCGCTACGTCGACGTCGACGAGGCGGCGATCGAGGCGGCGCTGCTGGCGATGCTGACGCAGCAGCATCTGCTGGTGGAAGGCGCGGCCGCGGTCGCGGTCGCTGCGTTGCTGGCCGATCGCAAGCGGCGTGGCCAACGGGCGGCGGTGATCGTCTGCGGTGGCAACCTGCCACTCGACCTGCTGCGGCGGTTGCTCGCGCGCAATTAAGCTTCGCTTCGAGGCGGCGACTCTCGTCGTTGCTTGGCAGGCTACGCGACCATGCCATGGGGGGATTGCAAAGGACCCCAAAGAGGATAAAATCCACACCTCTAGCGCTGGTTCCGACCCTGGGAGACGACATTGCCCTTCGCCCTCGTAATCCTAGCTGCAGTTGGTGCGAGGGCGTTCGGAGTCTTGCAGCTGTTCTTGCCGGCTCAGTCTCCTTCTACGGGGATACTCGGGCCGGGATTTCTCAACTTGGTTCCTCAAGATCAGTCAGAGTTCTGGGGCACCGGTGGCCCGTTGATGCTCTTGTCCGCCGTATCGTTCAACGATAACATTCGTGCATATCGATTCCCAATGTATCCCGGCGCCGTTGGAGGGTTGTTTACGGTCCAGCTAGCTGTGCTGTTCTTCCGGCCGATAGGAGCGGGTGGAGCGTGCAACTCCTTTGCCGCCACGTCTCCCGCACTATTTCTTCAATACTAGGGGCCTCCGAATCGTAATTCGTTATGTTTGTCCGATCGTTCCTTGCGGTTCTCGTTGCCGTTGCGTCGCTGGATCGACGGTGTCAGTCGCAGAGTGCAATTGTGCACTGGGGGCCCAGTTGTAGTCATACGGACTCCATGGCGCGGCCATCGCGGCAAGTTACGGCGAATTACTTGTCTACCGCTATTGTGGACATGTACGGGCGGATCTACATAAACGGCGAAGCCAAGTATATTCGCAACATCCCCCCGGTCTCTTCGGGCGTCTCGGTTGTAAAGCTTGCCGTCACAGCTGATGTTGCCGCCATGCTGCTGAGCAACGGCGATGTCATCGTTTGGGGGCAGTCGCCGTACTTTGTGCCTGTCGCGGCTCCGGCGCTCCCATTGGGCACAGCATATAGCGATATCGAAGCTGGAGGTGCGCACTTTGTAGCGATACGTTCCGATGGGGCGATTGTTGCCTGGGGAGACAACTCTGTCGGCCAGTGTATTCCTCCAGCAGTGTCATTCGCGCCTGTCCAAATTGCGTGCGGTGCCGGACACACGCTCGCCCTGTTGTCTGATGGCACGATTGCTGCCTGGGGCTACAACGCTTCTGGCCAGACCCAGGTACCGTCCGCCCCAGTTGGAACGCAATATGTTCATGTGTCAGCCGGAGGGGTTCACAGTCTTGCTGTTCGTTCCGACGGTGAAATTGTAGCTTGGGGGGGCAACAATTTCGGTCAGTGTAGCGTTCCTGCTCGGCCTCCAGGCACGACCTACTTGCTCGCTTCTGCTGGCCAATTCCATAGTGTTGCTTATCGATCCGACGGGGCGCTTGTAGCTTGGGGGGCGAACTTTCAAGGGCAGCTCAATACCCCAATCCTGTCCGAGCAATTATTGTCATTGTCTAGCGGTTACGCGCACAGTGTTGCGTTGACGGTTTCTGGAAAAGTCATTGCATGGGGGAGCAACGAGGTGCACCAGGCCGCAATTCCAAATATTCAGCAGTATCCATTGGGGACGTCGTATCGAGGGGTTGCAACGGCTCCACTGCACTCAGTTTTGCTTCTCAGCGATGGTAGCATTCAATCGCTTGGCGTCAACATATACGGCCAAATGTCGGTTCCGTCCACGTTGGTTGGATCGCATTTCACGAAGCTGGGGGCCGGACTGACACACACGGTGGCCCTGCGAGACGACGGAATGATTTTTGCGTGGGGTAGCAACTCTGCGGGGCAATGCAGCGTTCCGGCGTTGCCGGCAAGCATTACATTTCGAGACGTCGCCGTTAGTGATGGACATTCCGTTGCGTTGAGGTCTGACGGCGCCGCCGTAGCCTGGGGGCCAGCAGCGCATGGCTGTGATATCGTTCCTGCATTGCCACTTGGAGTTGCGTATTCGGACGTTGATGTCCGCTACGGCAAGACGCTACTTGTGCGTACGGATGGCAATCTGTCATACGCTGGGACAACTGCGTGGAATGATCATCTAATACCTTCGTTGCCTCCGGGCGTGCAGTATGTGAAGGCGGCGTGTTGCCATGTTAACTCTGCTGCATTGCGGTCGGACGGCACTGTCACGCACTGGGGGAGCCTAAGCACAGGCAGTGTTGGCTGGCGATCGGTGCCGACTCTTCCGTTCGGCGTCTACTACGTTGATTTGGATGGAGGCTACGGTCATTTGCTCTTGCTGCGGTCGGATGGGGAAATTGAGGTTTGTGGCATGGTTGGATATAATTTTCCGCCCCCGCCGTTAGAGCCTGGGACATCTTTCGTTGAGATAATGGCTGGGAACGAAGGTAGTGCGGCGCGAATAGGGCCATACGCCAAGTACATTGGTATTGCGCAAGGTTGCGCAGGTTCCCGGCCGATATCGCGGCTGGTGCCGCACGATCTTCCTCACATTGGACAAGTCCTCAAAGTGACTGTGTTCGACGTGCCTGACAACATCTCGGTTCTCGCTTTCGGCTGGCAGTCAGTCACACCTGTTTCCTTGGCTTCGGTGGGCGCACCTGGCTGTGCGTTGCACGTGTCACTTGATGGCACGGCGGTGCTACTTGGTCAGGGCAATCGAGTCCAGTGGACACTGCCAATCCCGCACTTGCCGATCTTGGTTGGTGCCCGCTTCTACAACCAGGTCTTGGTGTTTGACGCGAACTCTGGCAACGGCCTGGGCGCAGTTGTGTCCGATGCCGCAGAGGCAACCATTGGCGGTGGCTGAACCTCCGACTCGTAGGTTTGGCCTTTCTGAAGTTCAGTTGCGGCTGATCGCCCTCCGATAGTCCGATGGCAGCGGAATCGCATCGGTTCCGCGCACACGGCAAAGGAGAGGTGGAATGCGCCAGCGCGGCCCAGGTTCCGGGGGGACTCCCCTTCGTGGAGAGCAACCGTTCCGCGCCTTCGTGCTCGCCGGCGGCCTCGGCACCCGACTGCGTGCGGTCGTCGCCGACCGCAGCAAGCCCCTCGCTCTCGTCGATGGCGAACCGTTCGTGCTGCGCCTGCTCGACCAGCTCGCCGCCGCGGGCTGCGTGGAAGCGATCCTCTGCACTGGCCATCTCGCCGAGGAGGTCGAACGCGAACTCGGCCACGACCACGCCGGCATGCCGTTGCGCTACTCGCGCGAAACGGAGCCGCTCGGCACGGGTGGGGCGCTGCGACAGGCCTATTGCCACTGCGACGACACGGCAGCGTTGGTGTGCAACGGTGACTCCTATGTCGATGTGGACCTCGCCGCGTTCGTGCGCCACGCGTCGCCGCTCGCCACCGCGAGCCTGGTCGCGGTGCAGGTGCACGACGTCGCGCGCTATGGCTCGCTCACCTTGGCCGACACCGACGCGGGAATGGCCACTGTTCGGGCCATGGGCGAGAAGTGCGGCAGCGGTCCTGGCTTCATCAACGCGGGCATCTACTGGCTGCACCGCGCCGATGTGCTGACGCTGGCCGCCAACGCATCGAGCCTCGAACGCGACTTGCTCGCGCCGCTGGCGCAGGCCGGGCGCCTCGCCGCGATGCCGTGCGATGCGCCGTTCCTCGACATCGGCGTGCCGGCGGAGTACGCGCGCGCGTCGGAGTTCTTCGCCGAGTGCACGCAGCGTCGCGCCCGACCGCGCCAGGGTCTGCTGGTGGTCGATCGCGACGGCACCCTGATTGCCGAGAAGAACTACCTCGATGATCCCGCCGGCGTCGAACTGCTGCCCGGCGTCGTCGACGGCCTGCGCGCGTTCGCGGCGCAAGGCTACGAAGTCGCGGTCGTCACCAACCAGAGCGGCATCGGCCGCGGCTACTTCGACGAAGCCACGCTGTCGGCGATCCACGCCGAACTCGTCGCGCAGCTCGCCATGCACGGCGTCACTGTGCGCGGCATCCTGCATTGCCCGCACACGCCGGCGGACAACTGCGCGTGCCGCAAACCCGAACCGGGCCTCCTGCTGCAGGCGCTGCAGCAGTTCGGCTACCGGCCGGAGCAGTGCCTCGTCGTCGGCGACAAGGACTGCGACATCGAACTGGGGGCGCGCCTCGGCGTGCGCACGGCGTTGGTGCGAACGGGCTATGGCGTCGGCACCGAGCGCGACGGCCGGTGCGTTCCCGACCTCATCGTCGACGATCTGCGGCAGCTGGCTAGCGAGGAGATTGGGACGTGATCATCAGCCGGACTCCGTTCCGCATCTCGTTCTTCGGCGGTGGCACCGACTACCCAGGCTGGTACCGCGACCACGGCGGTGCCGTGCTGGCGACGACGATCGACAAGTACTGCTACCTGTCGTGCCGCTTCCTGCCGCCGTTCTTCGACTACCGCTATCGCGTCGTCTGGTCGAAGGTCGAGAACTGCCACGCGATCGACCAGATCGAGCATCCGGTCGTGCGCTGCCTGCTCGGCCACCTGCGGCTGACGCGCGGCGTCGAAGTGCACCACGTCGGCGACCTGCCGGCGCGCAGCGGCATGGGCTCCAGTTCGGCGTTCACCGTCGGCCTGCTGCACGCCTTGCACGCGCTGCAGGGCCGCATGATCGGCAAGCAGGAACTGATGCAGGAAGCGATCCACGTCGAACAGGATCTGCTGCGCGAAACGGTGGGATCACAGGACCAGGCCTCGGCGGCGCACGGCGGCTTCAACAAGATCACCTTTGCCAAGAACGGCCACATCCAAGTGAGTCCGATCGTGCTGCGCCCCGGTCGCCTGGAAGAACTCGATGGGCACCTGATGCTCTTCTATACGGGCATCGTGCGCACCGCGTCGAAGGTCGCCAGCGCCTACGTCACCGACCTCTCGGCCAAGCGCCGGCAACTGCGCATCCTGCACGATCTCGTCGACGAGAGCATCGACCTGCTCGCCAGCGAGCGTCCGATCGCCGGTTTCGGGGAACTGCTCGACGAAGCGTGGGCGCAGAAACGCAGCATCGGCAGCGGCATCAGCAACGACGAAGTCGACGCGATGTACGCGCGGGCCCGCGCGGCGGGCGCCATCGGCGGCAAGATCACCGGTGCTGGCGGCGGCGGGTTCCTGCTGCTGTTCGTGCCCCCGGCCCGTCAGGCCGCCGTGCTCGCGGCGCTGCCCGAATTGGTGCACGTGCCCTTCCGCTTCGAATCGAGCGGCAGCCAGATCCTGTTCTACGGCCGCGAAGAGGACTTCACCGCCGCCGAGGCGGCCCGCTCCGGCCGGCCGATCGCAGGCTTCCGCGAGAACGACCCGTCGAGCTGGACCATTCCGTATCCCCTGCCGGCGCCCGAGCCGGCCGTCATCCCGAGTGCGTCATGACCCGTCCACACACGATCACCCGCGAACGCGGCCTGCGCCTGTTGCGCACGATGCGCACCATCCGCCAGGCCAGCGAACGTATCGCCGCGCTGTATCCGACCAACGTCATGGAGACGCCGGTGCACCTGTGCATCGGCCAGGAAGCCGTCGCCGCCGGCATCTGCCACCACCTGCAGGATCGCGACCAGCTGTTCCTCGGCCACCGCACGCACGGACCGGCGATGGCGAAGGGCCTCGGCCTGCGGCCCCTGTTCGCGGAGCTGTACGGCCGCACGACCGGTTGCTCGCGCGGCTTCGGCGGCTCGATGCATCTCTACGATCCGGAACACGGCCTGCCCGGCAGTTCGGCGATCGTCGGCGGCAGCATCGCCTTGGCGGTGGGTGCTGGGCTCGCGGCCCAACTGCAGAAGCAGGATTTCCTCGGCGTCGCGTGGTTCGGCGATGCGGCCACCAATGCCGGCGTGTGCTACGAGTCGATGAACTTCGCTGCCCTGCGCGGTCTGCCCGTGTTGTTCGTGTGCGAAGACAACGGCTACAGCAACGTGATGCCGAAGAGCGTGCACAGCGCGCATGACATCGAGACCCTGGCGAAGGTGTTCATGCCGACCGTCGCGGTCGACGGCACCGATGCGCTGGCGACGTTTGCCGCTGCCGGCGAAGCGATCGCATCGATTCGCCAGGGTGGTGGGCCGCGCTTCCTGCACTGCCAGACCAAACGCTGGATGAAGCACCAGGGGCACGAGAAGTGCGACATCGTGACCGTGGATCGCGAGCGCGACTGCCCGATCCACAAGCTGGAAGCGTTCCTGCGCGGCAGCGGCCTCGCGTCCGGCGCCGAACTGGCGCAGACGGCGTGCGAGATCGAAGCCGCGATCGACGATGCGATCGCGTTCGCCAGCGCATCTCCGTTCCCCACTCCCGAGTTGCTGGAGGCCTGAGCCATGCCGTGGAGCCGATTCGATCGTACGTATGAGGCGCCGACCGGCGGCCGCCAGATCACCTATTGCGACGCCTTGCGCGAGGGCATCGAGCAGGCCATGAGCCACGATCCGCGCGTGTTCGCGATCGGGCTCGACGCCGACGACAAGTTCGGTGTGTTCGGTTCGATGCGTGACCTCACGCACAAGGACCGGGTGCTGGGCACGCCGATCTCC
Organism: Planctomycetia bacterium; assembly: GCA_005776475.1. GTDB lineage: Bacteria > Planctomycetota > UBA1135 > UBA1135 > UBA2386 > UBA2386. Next base: position 8,263 of record SXPB01000142.1, on the reverse strand, counting down.
GAGAACGCGATGACCGGCGTCGCCCTCGGTGCGGCGCTGTCGGGCCTGCGCCCGATCCACGTCCACCTGCGCGTCGACTTCATGCTGACGGCGATGGACCAGATCGTGAACTACGTCGCCAAGTGGCAGGACATGTTCGGCCGGCAGGGCAAGGTGCCGCTGGTGATCCGCGCCATCGTCGGCCGCGGTTGGGGCTGCGGGGCGCAGCACAGCCAGACGCTGCACGGCTGGTTCGCGCACAGTCCCGGACTCAAGGTGGTGACGCCGTCGACGCCGTACGACGCCACGGGCCTGTTGCTGGCGAGCATCGCCGACGACTCGCCGGTCGTGTTCCTCGAACATCGGTGGCTCTACAAGAACACCGGCGAGGTGCCGAGCGAGCTCTACACCCTGCCGCTGGGCAAGGCGAACGTGCTGCACCGTGGCGAGCGGCTCACCGTGGTTGCGAACAGCCTGGCGGCGATGCACGCGTTGACTGCGATCGAACAGCACGGCCTCGATGTCGACCTGATCGACCCGCGCACGATCAAGCCGCTCGACCTCGACAACATCATCGCGTCGGTGCAGCGCACCGGTCGCTTGATGGTGGTGGACTACGACTTCCCGTTCGGTGGCTTTGGCGCCGAAGTGGTGGCGGCAGTGACCGAACGTTCCTTCGACGCCCTGCGGCAGCCGCCGGTGCGCCTCGGCTTCCCGGATCGCGGCATGCCCTCGAGCGGCGTGCTCGAGCGCACCTACTACCCGACCCCGGAGCGGCTGGCCCAGGCGATGACGTCGATGCTGCTCGGCGAAGTGGTGCGGTCGTGACCACGGCCGCCCGCAGCCTCGATCTGCTGCTGGTGAACCCCGGTGGCCACCAACGCATCTACCAGAACCTCGGCCAGAACCTGGTGGCCAAGGAGCCGCCGATCTGGGCGGGCTTGCTGGCGACGCATGCGCGGCTGCGCGGCCACAGCGTGCAGATCCTGGATGCCAACGCCCTCGATCTCACGCCGGAACAAGTCGGCGCTGCCGTGGCGGCGCTGCGGCCGAAGTTGAGCGTGGTCGTCGTCTACGGCCACAACCCGAACGCGTCGACGTTTGTGATGCCCGGTGCCGGCGACGTCTGCCGCGCCATCGCCGCCGCCGATCCGGAGGGCAAGCGACTGCTGCTCGGCGGCCACGTGGCAGCGCTGCCGCTGCGCACGCTGCAGGAAGAGTCGGTCGACTGCGTGTGCACGGGGGAAGGCCCGTACACGATCGCCGAACTGCTGGCGGCGTTGACCGCCGACTACGCGCGGCCGGAGCTCGGCAAGGTGCGCGGGCTGTTGTGGCGCGACGGCGCCGTGCCGGTGCAGAACGCGGCGGCCCCGTTGGTGCGCGATCTGGCCGGCGAGATGCCGGGCATGGCGTGGGACCTGCTCGACATGAAGGCCTACCGCGCGCACAACTGGCACTGCTTCGGCCGTTCGTCGCGCGAGCCCTACGCGGCGCTCTACACGACGCTCGGCTGCCCATTCCAATGCACGTTCTGCTGCATTCAGGCGCCGTTCAAGTCCGGCGAAGCGGCGGCGGGTTTCGATCCGTCGCTCAACAGCTACCGCAAGTTCGATCCGCACCACGTGGTCGCGCAGATCACCAACCTGGTCGACCAGCACGGCATCCAGAACATCAAGATCGCCGACGAACTGTTCCTGCTCGACAAGAAGCACGTGGGCCCGATCTGCGATGGGCTGCAGGCGCTCGGTGCCGACCTCAACCTCTGGGCCTACGCACGCGTCGACACCTGCCGTGACCAGGAACTGCTCGACCGCATGCGGGCCGCCGGCGTGCGGTGGTTGGCGCTCGGCATCGAGTCCGCCAGCGAGCACGTGCGCGCCGCCGTCGACAAGGGCTATCGCCCCGCGGCGATCCAGCAGGCCGTCGCGCGCGTGCGGCAAGCCGGCATCGGCGTCATGGGCAACTACATCTTCGGGCTGCCCGAGGACGACCACGCCTCGATGCGACTGACGCTCGACTTCGCCAAGGAGCTCAACACCGAGTTCGCGAACTTCTTCTCGGCGATGGCCTACCCCGGTTCGCAGCTCTATCGCGATGCCGTGCAGCGCGGCTGGCCGCTGCCGGCGAAGTGGTCGGGCTACAGCCAGCACAGCAAGGACTGCCTGCCGCTGCCGACGAACCACCTGCGCGGCGCCGAGGTGCTCGCGTTCCGCGATGCGGCCTTCCACGAGTACTTCGCGCGGCCCGAGTACCAGTCGATGGTGGAGCGGACCTATGGACCGGCGGCGCGCGCTGAAGTGCACCGCATGCTGGGCGAACCGTTGGCACGCGATCACGCGGCCCGACCGCTCGTCACGGCGTCATGACGGAACCCCTGGTGACGGCGATGGTCTCGACCTACGCCAGCGAACGCTACCTGCGCGGCTGCCTCGACGACTTGTTGGCGCAGACGTTGGCGGACCGGCTGGAGATCGTCGTGATCGATGCCTGTTCGCCGCAGCGGGAAGGCGAGATCGTGCGCGCCTACCAACAACGGCACGCCAACATCCGCTACCTGCGCACCGAGACGCGCGAATGCACCTCGGCGGCGTTCAACCGGGCGACGGCGATGGCGCGGGCGCCGTTCCTCACCACGGCCAACACCGACGATCGCCACCATCCGGAGTTCCTGGCGCGCACGGTGGCCGTGCTGGAGCAGCGGCCGGTCGGACTGGTCTACGCCGACACCGCGATCAACACGATCGACAACGAGACCTGGGCGAACACGACCGCGACGAAGCGGTTCCTGTGGCCCGACTACACGCCGGCGCGAGCCCTGTCGTGTTGCCTGTTCGGGGCGCAACCGGTGTGGCGACGGGATCTGCACGAATCGGCGGGCGCGTGGTCGACGGAGTGGCGGATCGCCAACGACCAGGACATGTTCCTGCGCCTCGCCCGGGCCGGCGGAGCCGTGCGACTGGCCGAAGTGCTGGGGCTGTTCCTGCAACGCCCCGACAGCAATGCGGGCAGCGCCCGGCAGGCGTCGGTGGTCGCCGAAGCCTGTGCCGTGATGCGCGAGCATCGCCGTGCCTGGGCGCTCGACGAGATCGTGCCCGGCGCTATCGCCAACGGTCCCTTTGCCGAGGCTGCGGCCTGGTTCGAACTCGGCAACCTCTGTGCGCTCGGTCCCTACACGGACGCGCAGTCGGCGCTCGATTGCTACCGCGCGGCGATGGGGCTGCCCCTGCGCGGCGACGAAGCCCACCGCGTGCAGCAGGCGTTCGCGACCAACAGCGCGTGCATCCTCGCCGCCGCCGGGGCTCCCGATGCCGCGGCGCGGGCGTTCGCGCTGGCGGCGCCGTCCGCGTCGCGCGAACACAACCTGGCCTTGGCGAGGCAGGCCACGCCGCCGTCGTTGCGCGCCTTCCGGTTCGTGGAACTGGAACACGAGGTCGTGCGGCAGTCGCGCCTCGCCGCCGGCGTCACGGTCGATGCGCGCGGCCAGGTGCACGCAACCGCCAGCACGGAGCAGCGGCCCTGGGACGTGTTCGAAGGTCCGAACGGCGTGCCGTGGCAACGCCCCCGGCAAGCTCTCGCCAGCGTGCCCTGACAGCAGTTGTCAGCGGCAGCGCCGCAGGATCGCCGGTGCGGCCCTGAACAACGTGCCGGCGTCAGTTCCTGGCGCGCACCGGAATGGTGGAGACGCTGGCGAGGACCACGAGTCCCAAGGATGCCCAGAGGCAGGCGACGAGACCTGCGACCCCTTCGCCGAACGTCGCGAACATCGCTCCCGACAGCACGGTGCCGCCCAGCCTGCCCACGCTGTTCGCGGCGTAGTAGAAGCCGACGCGTTCGACGACGTCGTTGCCGCCGGCGATCGCCAGCACGAGCCAACTGTGCAGGCTGCTGGTGATCGCGAACACGACACCGTACGCGCACAAGCCGACCACGACGGTGGCGGCGGGGGCGAGCCCCGCGTGCAACGCGACCGCGCTGGCGCCCAGGGGGAGCAGCAGGGCGGCGGTGGCGACCAGGGTGGTGGTGGCGCCGGCGGCCGTGGCGGCCGGGCGCACGAAGCGCGGCGTCATTGCCTGCACGGCACCGTAGCCGATCACCCAGACCGACAGGAAGCCACCGACCCAGGGCGACGACCAGCCGAGCGTGGTGGCGAGGAACAAGGGCAGCGCGACGACGAACCAGGCATCGCGCGAGGCGAACAGGAACAGGCGCGCCAACGCCAACCAGCGCACCGGCGGGGTCTGCGCGACGACGGCGCGCAGGGTGGCCTTCGCCTTGTGCGGGCTGCCCGGCAGCAACCACGCGGCGAGCAGCAACAACACGGAGAGCAGCACCGCGAGCCCCAGGTTCGTGCCGCGAAACCCGGCCGCCGCCAACAACGCGCCACCGGCAAAGAAGCCGCAGCCCTTCATCGCGTTCTTGCTGCCGGTCAGCCACGCGACGAGACGGAACATGCCGTGGCCGGTTTGGCTGGCCGGGGCCAGGGTGGCGACGTAGCTCTTGGCGGCGGTCTTGGCGAGGTCCTTGGCGATGCCCGACAGCAGCTGCGTTCCCATCACGAACGGGACCGTCAGCCAAACCACGTCGAGCGTCAGCAACGCGCACGCGACGACCTGCAGCGCGAGCCCCGCCAACATGGTGGACTTCAAGCCAAACCGCGCTCCGAGCCAGCCGCTGAGCAGGTTGGTGAACACGCCGGCGATTTCGTACGGCAGCAGCACCAGGACCAGCGCCCACGGCGACATGCCGGCGGCGTGCAGATGCAGCAGCACCAGCATGCGCAGGGCGCCATCGCTCAGCGTGAAGCCCTGGTAGCACGCGGTGACGAGCAGCAACCCGGGTCTGGCCGTGGCCACGGTCATGCCGTGGCTCGCGCCCGCAGGATCTTCTGCACGAGGTCGACCATGCGGTTCACGTAGCCCCACTCGTTGTCGTACCAGGCCATCACCTTGACCATGCGCTCGTCGACCACGCTGGTGCAACCAGCGTCGACGATGCCGCTGCGCGGATCGCGCGCAAAGTCACTGCTGACCAGCGGGCGCGTTTCGAAACCGAGGATGCCCTGCAACGGCCCGCGGCTGGCCGCCGCGCGCAACGCGCCGTTCACTTCGGCGACGGTCGTGGCGCGAGCCATGTGGAATGCACAATCGGTCAGCGACGCATTCAGCACCGGGGCGCGCACTGCGATCGAGTGCAGCTTGCCGCGCAACTCGGGAACGATCAGCGTCACCGCCGTCGCCGAGTTCGTGGTCGTGGGGATCAGGTTGACCAGCGCCGAACGGGCTCGGCGTGGATCCGCATCGGCGCGATCGACGACGCCCTGGGTGTTGGTCGGATCGTGGATCGTGGTCACGAGGCCCCGTTCGATGCCGATCGCGTCGTGCAGCACGCGCACGATCGGAGCGAGGCAGTTCGTCGTGCACGAAGCGGCGGTGACGATCGCTTCGCGGGCGAAGTCGACGCTGCCGTCGTTGACGCCGACGACCAGGTTCGGCACGTCGGGAACCGGATTCGACACCACGACGACGCGCACACCGTGCTCGAAATGGGCCGCCAGCGCCGCCGCGCTCTTGGCTTTGCCACTGCAGTCCACGACGAGGTCGATGCCGTGCGTGCGCCAGGGCAGCGCGGTCGGGTCGCTGGTCTGCGACAGCGCGATCCGGTGCTCGCCGAGATGCAGGGCGCCGGGTTCGCTGCGCAGCGGTCGTTCGAAGCGGCCCTGCACGGAATCGAACTCGACGCCGAGCGCCAGCGTTTCGGGCGTTCCTTTCGGTTCGTTGATCGCGGTGACGGGCAGGCCGCGTCGCACGGCAGCCCGGAGGAACAAGCGGCCCATGCGGCCGAGTCCATGGATGGCGAGATTCATGTCGATGTCGGATTCGGCGCCAGCGACAGCGCGGGCAGAGGGAGCCGTGCATAGTCTCCGGTGCATCGGCTTGCCGGCAACCCGTTGGATGCTCGAAGTCGGCGCGTTCCTGCTGCGCACGGAAACGGAGCTCGTGCGCAAGAGCCGTCGCGTGCTGCCCGGCACGCTGTTGGCGAACGACTTCGCCTTCCAGTTTCCGCAGTGGCCCGCCGCCGCCGCTGACCTGGTGGCCCGGTGGCGTGCCAGCAGTGGCTGACGATCAGGCCACCGGCAAGCCAAGTTCCCGCGCGGCTTCTTGCTGGTGCTCGTCGAGCGTGAGGTAGCCGTCGAGACGCTGCCGGCGGTGGAACCACAGTGCCGTGCGCAGATGGGCAAGGTCGAGACTTCTGGGCGTCGTCACCGCTGGCAGGGTCGGGTCCGCGCAGATCTCGAGGCTGACGTCCCGCAGCGTGAACAGCCGCATGTCATCGGCAACCTGCACCATCAGTGCGTTGAGTCGCGCCGTTGGCACCTGGCCGCCGCGGGCCAGTCGCACCAGGTTTCGCCGCGCTTCGAGCACCAGCAATACACTCGAGTGCAGTTGGGCTCCCTCGAGAGCGGCGGCGATCGTGGCGGCCCCATCCTCGCCGAGCACGACGCAGAGGTAGGCCGAGGTGTCGACGTAGAGGCGCTTCATTCGCGGGTCTCGCGCCGGTCCTCGGCCAGAACCGCGAGGAACGCCCCACGCGAGAGCCGCTTGCCGGCCGACTGGATCCGGTGCTCACTACCGAACCGGTCGCCGATGTGGACCCCGGGCTCCTCGGGCGGCAGCAGGCGCGCCACGGGCTTGCCGTGCCGCAGCACGGTGAACCACTCGCCCAGCCCCACGCGGGCCAGCACGCGAGCGAGGGTCTGCTTGAGATCCTGAACGGTGATGTCGGACATGCGGAATTCCGTACGGTTATTAGCACGGAATATCGACCACATGGGTGCTCCTGTAAAGATGTGTCTGCTACGTAGTGGGGGAACCGGGGGCAGGACGGCGTGGAAATCCGGCTCCGGGCTGGTTCAGGGTGGGGTGGCGAACGCCCGATACGACCGACGTGATGGAGATCCACGACACCGACCTGCACGGCGTGAAGCGCATCGTTCCCAATGCGTTCACCGACCACCGCGGCAGCTACTGCGAAATCTTCGACAGCGAGCACTACCGCGAGGTGTGCGCCGGCATCACCTTCGTGCAGGACGACATTTCGGTGTCGCACGAACGCGTGCTGCGTGGCCTGCACGGGGACTTCTCGACCTGGAAGCTGGTCAGTGTGCTGGCGGGCAGCGGCCACGCGATCCTCGCCGACAACCGTCCCGAATCGCCGACGTATCGCCGCTGGCAAGCGTTCGCGCTGTCCGGCGACAACCGCAACCAACTGCTGCTGCCGCCCGGCATCGGCAACTCGATCTGCGTGCTGCAGGGGCCACTGGTCTACTGGTACAAGCAGAGCACGCACTTCCAGGACGGTCGCCAGTTCACGATCCGCTGGAACGACCCCGACTGGGGCTTCCAGTGGCCGATCGACGAACCGATCCTGAGCGCGCGCGACCAACGAGGGGCGTATGTCACGGCATCCTGAGCTGCTCGTCAGCAACCCCGATCGGCGCCCGCGCGTGCTGATCACGGGCTTCACCGGCATGGTGGGCAGCCACCTCGCCGACCACCTGCTGGCGCACACCGATTGGGACATCCACGGTTTGCTGCGCTGGAACGACGACCTCGCCAACGTCGACCACCTGCTGCCGCGCGTCAACGCGAAGGACCGCGTGTTTGTCGTCTACGGCGACCTCAACGACCATCCGTCGCTCGGCCGCGCCATCGAGCAGGTGCGCCCCGACTACGTGTTCCATCTGGCGGCGCAGAGCTACCCGCAGACCAGCTTTTCGGCGCCGATCGAGACGCTGCAGACGAACATCCTCGGCACCGCGGCCCTGCTCGACGCGATCCATCGCTCGGGCCAACGCCCGGTGATCCACGTCTGCGCGTCGTCGGAAGTGTTCGGTCGCGTCGGCAAGGAACACCTGCCCATCGACGAAGAGACGCCGTTCCACCCGGCGAGTCCGTACGCCATCAGCAAGGTGGGCACCGACCTCGTCGGTCGCTTCTACGCCGAGGCCTACGGCCTGTGCGTGATGACGACGCGCATGTTCACCCACACCGGACCGCGGCGCGGCGACGTGTTCGCCGAGTCGACGTTCGCCAAGCAGATCGCCTTGATCGAGGAAGGCCGCATCGAGCCCATCCTCAAGGTCGGCAACCTCGATTCGATGCGCACGTGGTCCGACGTGCGCGACGCGGTGCGTGCCTACCACCTGCTGGTCACGGTGAACCCGACGCCCGGCGCCTACTACAACATCGGCGGGTCGTTCTCGTGCACGGTCGGCGACATGCTC
>SXPB01000141.1 GCA_005776475.1 Planctomycetia bacterium | reverse complement strand
GTTCTCCAACACGCTGGCGCCGGCGATCGTCGGCTCCACCATCGCCTGCCTCGACCGGCTGTCGGCGACGACGGCGCTGCGCGACAAGCTCGCCGCCAACACGAAGTTCTTCCGCGAGTCGATGACCGCGGCCGGGTTCGCGATCGTGCCTGGCGAACACCCGATCTGCCCGATCATGCTCGGCGACGCCAAGCTCGCGGTCGAAATGGCCGCCCGCATGCTGCAGGAAGGCGTCTACGTGATCGGCTTCTGCTTCCCGGTGGTGCCGAAGGGCAAGGCCCGCATCCGCGTGCAGATCAGCGCCGCGCACGAGATCGCGCAGCTGCAAACCGCCGTCACCGCATTCGCCAGGGTCGGCAAGCAGCTCGGTGTGATCGCGTGAAGCTCGAACTCGACAAGCTGCGTCGTTCCGGTCGCATCTCGGCAACCGCTCTCGCGCACGGCCGCACGATGATCGTGCCCGGTGCCCGCATCGAGGAGATCCAGCTGGCGGTCGAAGCGAAGATCCGCGAGCTGGGCGGTTCCCCGGCCTTCCCGGCGCAAGTCTCGCGCAACCACATCGCCGCGCACTACTGCTCGCCGCCCGGCGACCCGACCACGGTCCACCCCGGCGACATCGTCAAGCTCGACTGCGGCACCCACGTCGACGGCTACGTCACCGACAACGCGACCACGGTCGATCTGCGCGACGGCGAAGGCTCGCTGCTGTGCGCCGCCAGCCGCATGGCGCTCGAGAACGCGATCGCGGTGATGGGCCCCGGCGTGTCGCTGACCGAAGTCGGTCGCCAGGTCGAACAGACCATCGGCGCGCTCGGCTTCAAGCCGGTGCGCAACCTGTGCGGCCACGGTGTCGCCCGCTACACGATCCACTGCGCGCCGTCGGTGCCCAACTACGCCGACAGCCGGGCGCCGCGCCTGCGCGCGAACATGACCATCGCCTGCGAACCGTTCGCCAGCGACGGCAAGGGCCTGGTCGACATCGATGGCGCCGCCGAAGTGTTCATGCTCAAGCGGGAAGTGCGGCCGAAGGACAACCTGCCGGCGGCGATCGAGAAGGCGATGGCGTCGAGTGAAGGGTTGCCCTTCGCGCGGCGCGATCTCGAACGCTGGCTCGGCACGTTGGCGGGCGCCAACGACGCGCTCAAGGTGCTGCGCAAGAAGGACCTCGTCGACGACTACCCGCCGCTGTGCGAACGCCCGGGCGTGCGCATCGCACAGTTCGAGCACACCATCTTCATCGGCGAGTCCGGTGCAGAAGTGCTGACGCGGCCGCCGGAGTGACCGGCGGATGCGGATCGGCATCGACGCGCGCGAAGCGTTCCGGCCCGAGCCGCGTGGCATCGGGCTGTACGTGCGCAACCTGGTGCGCGAGTTCGCGACGCAGGCGCCTGGCGACGAGTTCCGGCTCTACCACCAGCTGACGCTGCCGAAGGATGCGTTCCCGCTCGCCGCGAACCAGCGCGCGGTGCACACCGACCTGCCGGGTGGCCGCTTCCATTCGTGGGAACGGGTGCAGATGCCGTGGCGGCTGCGCCGCGATCGCGTCGACGTCTACCACGGCACCTACAACACGCTGCCGCCGCGCTGGCGGCTGTGGCCAGGCCCACCGATGGTCGTGTCGCTGCACGACGTCATCGTCACCTACTGGCCCGACGACCTGGATGATCCGTTCGTTCGCTACGCGCGCGCAGTCACGCCGCGCGTCGTGCGCGACGCGACCCTCATCGTGACGGTCAGCGAATGGAGCCGCCGCGACATCTGCGAACGCTTCGGCGCCGATCCGGCGAAGGTGCGACTCAGCTACAACGGGCTGCATCCGTTGGTGCTCGCCGGGGCTCCGGCAGGTGCTGGCGACGCCGCGCGCGCCCGCTTCGCCGAAGGCCGGCCGTACTTGTTCGCGATCGGCGCCGCGCTCGAACGCAAGAACACCGGCCGCCTGCTGCAGGCGTGGGCCATGGCGCGGGCACGCCGCCCCGACTGGCCGCACCTGCTGCTCGTGTCGGGCCTCGGCAAGAACGTCGATCGCTTCCGCGAACGCGCCCAGCAAGCCGGCGTGCTCGAGCACGTGCGCTTCCTGCCGTACCTGGACCAGGCGGACCTCGTCGCCGTGTACGCAGGCGCCGAACTGTGCGTCTATCCGAGCCTCATCGAAGGCTGGGGCCTGCCGGTCGGTGAATCGCTCGCGATCGGCACGCCGGTGGTGACCAGCAACACCTCGGCGATGCCCGAAGCTGGCGGCGAGTACGCCCGCTATTTCGACCCGAACGAAGTCGAGTCGATGGCGGCGGCGCTCGTCGATGGCATCGAGAACTACGTGGCAGCGTTCGCCAGCATGCGGCAAGCGGCGATGGCACGGGGCCGCTCGTTCACGTGGGCGCGCGCCGCCACGGAAGTGCTCGCGGTGTATCGCGACGCCGCAGCGGCGCGTTGAGACGGTTCTGGGACGCAAAGCCAATCGTCCCGAGTTCGCACGCTGTGGGACGCGCTGACCAGAGCCCGTTGCAAGCGGCATACCAACCCACCGGAGTGACCCAAGTGAAGCGACTGTTCCTCGTGCTGAGTCTGTTCCTCTCCTTCGCCGCCGCCCAAACCGAACGCAAACTGCGACCCGAGGGCATCCCGCGCGAACGCCTGGAAGCGCTGCGTGAACGGGCCGGAGAGATGCGCGAACGCCTGCAAGGTCGGATCGAAGAGCGGCGCGAACAACTGCGCGAGACGATGCCGCAGCGGCGCGCGGTGCAGGGCCAGAAGCCGCAGCAACGCATGCCGCGCGCGCAGGGCGAACCGGGTCGCAAGGCCCCGCAGCGTGAAGCCCGCGGCGAACGCGGTCGCGGCCCCCGCGCCGAACGCGGCGAACGCAGCCAGCGCCACGAACGTGGGCCGCGCCCGCAGCGCGGCGAGCGGGCGCCGGGGCAGCGTGGCGGCCAACTGCCGCCGCAGATTCGCCTGATGCTGCTGCACCGCCTGCAACAGAATGCGCGCCTCCACCATGGGCGCGGTGCGATGCGCAGCGGTCCAGCCCAGCGCGGTCAGTTCCAGCGCGTGCAAGCGCCGCAGCAACGCGGGCCGCAGCAGCGCGAACAGTCTCGCGGCCGCATCGGCCGCCGCGGCAACGAAGTCTGAGCCGCGATCACGAGTCCTGCGTGTAGGCCCGGCGACACGCGCCGGGCAGGCCGACTAGCCTCAACCACCGCCGCCCGCGCGACCGCGCGGCGGCACTGCACACGACTCCGTCTTCTTCGAACCACGCGCGTCCGCGACGATGCGTTCGGCCAGACGATCGGCGGCATCGCTCGGCGGGATGCGCTCCTCCTTGGCGATGGTCCACAGTTCCTTCAGGGCCTGTGGGATGCGCTCGATCTTCTGCAGCGACACCTTCTCGTCGTAGCCACCCGGATTGAACTCGACGCTGACGTTGATGATGCCGCCGGCGTTGATGACG
>SXPB01000140.1 GCA_005776475.1 Planctomycetia bacterium | reverse complement strand
TCCTGGGTTGGGCCTGGCTCGTCGGTGGGATGATCTGGACCCTGATCGAACAGATCCTCGAGTGACGGGGTTGCAGCCAGCGGGAAGGAACGGCGGGCGATATCGTCGCAGGGGCCATGCTCCCGCTGCGGCTGCCCGTCGTCACGCTGCTGCTGTTCACCGCCTTGCTGCCGGCGCAGGAGGCGTTGGTCCGCCGCGACTACGTGGTGCTCGCGGCGATCGCCGCCGACGACCCGTTCGACGCCGCGGCGCAGTTGCTCGCCCGGCATCACCGGGCGCCGATCGTGCGGTTCGATCCCGCCCAGCTGGCGCCGGTGCGCACGGCACTGCTCGCCGCAGCGCCGCGCCACGTCGCCCTGGTGCTGCGGCCGGAGCAGATCGACTTCCCGTTCGTGCGGGCGTTCCTGCAACTCGCCACCGGACTCGACGACGATCCCTTCGTCGACTTCGCCTTCGGCTACATCACGGGGCGCACGGCCGCCGACGCCGAAGCGCTGGCGACGCGCGGCAGCACGCGCGTGCCGCAGGCGGCGAAGGCAATCGCCCTGGCAGCTGGCGGCTGTCCGAAGTCGTCGGTGTCGACCGTGCCGCACCTGCTGCGTCGCAACCGGCTCGAATCGCTGCACCTGCTCGGTGCGGGTGACGAGAATGCGCCCGACGTCGCGTTCTGGCGCGAGCACCTGGCGAAGCTGCATGGCCGCGACGTGGTGACCTTCGCCGGCCACGGCTACCCGAAGTCGGTCGTCGGCGGTCCGTCGTTCGCCGAGTTGGTGGGCCTCGATCTCGGCGGCACCGTCGTGTTGAACGTCGCCTGCTACACCGGCGTCACGCAGCGCTGGTTCGAAGACGATTGGCGAAACGGCGTGGTGGTCGAGCAACAGGTGCCGCTCGACGAGAGCTTCTGCCTCGCCGTGCTGCGCACCGGCGTCGTCGGCTACACCGCCTACGTCTGCCCGCGGCCGGCGGGACCCGAACTCGACACCGACATGACGGCGCTCGTGAGCGAAGGGCTGTCGCTCGGCGAGGCGCGCCGGCGCGACTACGACAAGACAGTGCTCGGCTTCCTCGGCTTTGGCGCGGAACGCCTGCAGCTGGCGCCGGTCGTGAACGGGGCGAAGCTGTCGCCGTCGCGCGACGCCGTGCGCGACATCATGCTCGAAGGCGCCACCGGTGGCATCGTGTTCGGTGATCCGGCGTGTGTGCCGTTCGTCGCCCGGCCGATGCAGGCGCCGGTGTCGATCACGTGCGAGGGGGCCGATGGCGAGTACCGCATCAAGGCTCGCGTGGCCGCCTCGGACCTGTTCCTGCACTGTTCCGATCCAACGGCGACCTGGGGCAAGACGATGGCGATGCGTGTGTACGGTCGCGTGCCGATCCACAGCGACGTCGCCGACTTCGTCGTCGACCAACTGAAGGTGGGTGACAAGGTGCAGCCGACGCGCGTGCTGTGGGCGATCGAAGAGGACCACGGCCGACGTTTCCTGCAGTGGAAGGTCAACTTCCCGCGCGGTGAGAACCTGAATGGCGAGTTGCTGCTGTCGGCGCGCGCGCTGAAGACGAAGGACGCGACGGTGGCGAAGCGGCTGGGTGGCGAAGTGCGGCGGCCCGTCGTGACGTCGACGGACGTGCGCGCGCGCGCCGTCGAACCGTTCCTCGAATTGGCCAGGTCGCGCGGCGTCGCGCGCGAAGCGCTGCAGGACGCACTCGACGCCTCGGCGCTGCAACTCGGAGTGGAGGGCGCGCCGGCCGATGCGCTGGCGAAGTTGACGGCGCGCGGCAGCGACGGCTTCCATGCCGTGTGCGTGCTGCTCGAAGTCGGCCACGTGCACCTGCACACCGTCAAGCTGTTGCAGGCGACGTGGCGACCCGGCGAAGAGAAGCGCCTGTTCGCGCTCGCGAGCCAGCCGCAATTGCCGCAGTACGGCATGTGGGCCGTGCTGGAGGGGCTGGGTTGCGCCGACACGCCGGAGGTGCGCACCTTCTTGTTGGCGCGTTTGCAGGATCGGTCCGATGCCGGCCACTTCATGTCGGCCGCGCAGGGGCTCGCGCTGCTCGGCGAACGGCGCGCGGTGGAGCCGATCGACGCGCGCCTGCGAGCGTTCGAGCCGGGGTGGGACGGGGTGGCCCCGTACCTGATCGAGGTGCTGGGGACGTTGGGCGGCGCCGCTGCGGTGCGGGCACTCGAGGCGCTGGGCAGCAACGACCAGTGTGAGCACGCCAAGCATGTGGTGGCGGCGCTACAGCGCCTCGATCCCGAGGCGGCGGCGAGGGTTCGGGCGGCGCGCAAGCTGCGCTGAAGCGCCCTGCGCGGGGCTTTGGCGGCACCGGGGAAGCCGGCGATGCCGGGGAGTTCGTGCCCTACTGGGCATAGTTCCCCACCTCACTCCGACATTCTGTAGGAGGTTTCGCGCACCCAGTGCGTCGCTGCGCGCATCCCGAACGCCACGCCAGATTTCCATGTCGCCATCCAAACCCAAGCCGTCATCCACGATCACCGAGGCCGAGTTGTTGGTGCTGAAGGCGCTGTGGGACGACGGCCCGGCGACCGTGCGCGAGCTGCTCGACCGCCTCGGCACCGACTGGGCCTACACGACGGTGCAGACGTTGGTCGGTCGCCTGGTCGACAAGGGCCACGTGCGCGCGGACCGCAAGGACCTGGCGCACGTGTTCACGGCGATGGTCGCGCGTGACGAACTCGCCGGCCGTCAGGTGCGCGAAGTCGCCAGTTCGCTCCTCGATGGCGCCGTGGCGCCGTTGCTGCTGCGGTTGGTCGAGCAGACGAAGTTCACGCCGACGGAGCTGGCTCGCTTCCGCGAACTGCTCGCCGCCGCCGAAGCGAAGGCCAAGGACAAGAATGGCGGAGGGCGGTCGTGAGCTGGCTCGTCGCCAACACGGCGGTGGCCGGCGTCGTGGCGCTCGTGGCGTTGGCGCTCGGACGTTGGCTGCGGCCCGCACCGGCGGTGCTGCACGCGCTGTGGCTGTTCGTGTTGCTCAAGCTGGTGACGCCGCCGCTGTTCCCGATCGAGGTTGACACCTCGTGGTGGCAGGAACCGCGCACGGTGGTGCTGCCGTTCACCGTCGATGCTGCCGGCAACGTGTCGACGCCGGTGCTGGCGGCGAGGGCCGAGGGCGTGAACGTGGCGCCGGCGCCGTCGCCGTGGGCGATGCCGCTGGCGTTGCTGTGGGGATCCGGTTCGGCAGCAATGTGCGTGTGGCTCGCGGTGGGGCTGGTGCGAGCGCAGCGGCGATTGCGCGGATGCGGTCCCGTGCCGCCTAAGCTGGCGCGCGAAGTGGCGCAGTTGGCCGCGGACCTGCGCGTGCCCGTGCCGACGTTGTGCGACGACCCGTCGGCGAGTTCGCCGTACGTGTTCAGCTTCCTGCGCACACGCCTGGTGCTGCCGGCGCGCGTGCTCGCCGCCGCCTCCGCCAAGGGTCGCGCGGCGGTGCTGGTGCACGAACTCGCCCACCTGCGTCGCCGCGACCATTGGCTTGCCCACGCCGAGCTCGCGCTGGCGATCGCGTTGTGGTGGCACCCGCTGTTCTGGTTCGCGCGCCGCCAGTTGCGGCAGCAGGCCGAACTCGCTGCCGACGCCTGGGCGATCGCCACCATTCCCGACGCGACGATCGACTACGCCACGGTCCTGGTGCAGGCCGCCGGCGCTCCCGACTCCATGGTGCCGATGTCCGCCGTCCTCGCTGCGAGGCCGGCGGCTGGTGCCGCATTCGAAACGAGGTTGACGATGATCCTGAACGAGAACGTGCCGTGCCGCGCCTCGCGCGCCTGGTGGTTGCCCTTCACTTCCCTGGCACTCGGCTTGTTCGCCGTGCCGGTCCAGGCCCAGTCCAGCGAACAGGACCCGGTCCGGATCGAGATCCGGATCAACGGCAAGGAAGTCGAGGCGTTGAGCGGCGCCGAACGCACGGCGTTGCTGCGCAAGCTGCTCGCTGCCGAAGAGAAGGCGGAAGCAGTGGCTCCCGCGAAGTCGAAGTCGAAGTCGAAGCCGAAGTCGAAACCCGAAGCGAAGGGCCTCGAACTCGAGCTGTTGGACGTCACCGAGGATGGTCCGGCGAAGAAGAGCGCGGAGAAGGGCAAGTCGAAGGACAAGGCCAAGGGCGACCTGAACGGCAAGCACGAGCCGAGGGTGTTGCGTCTCGACGGCTTGCAGAGCCTCGAAGGTTTCAAGGGCTTTGAGCGCCTCGAAGGCCTCGAAGGCCTCGAAGCTCTCGGTGGCCTCAGAGCTCTTGAGGGCTTCAAGGCTTTCGAAGCTTTCGAGGGTCTCAAGGGTGTGGAGTGCGTCGAAGGCCTCGAAGCTCTCGAGGGTCTCGAGGGTGTGGAGTGCATCGAAGGCCTCGAAGCTCTCGAGGGCCTTGAGGGTCTCGAAGGTCTCGAGTGCCTCGAAGAACTCAAGGGTCTCGAGGGGATGCAGATCCTGGACCTCTCCGGGATGCGGGAAGGGCTCGCCGAAGCGCGCCTCGAGATCCTGCGCGACGCGGAGCTCAAGGAACTCGGCATCACCGGCGATGTCGTCCGGTTGATCGACGATCTCGGCGCCGGCAAGAAGCTGGACCGTTCGATCGGAGAGATCGTCAAGAAGGCGATGCGGGCCGCGAAGCCGAAGCTCGACGCGGCGACGTTCGAGGCGCTCGACGACCTCGACCTGAAGAAGCTGGGCATCGATCTCGAAGCCGTCGACCTGGCGCTGCGCGCCGCGGGCCAGGCACTCGACGTGAAGATCCACGTCGAGCCGATCGAGGTCACCGTCGAAGGCGAACCGATGGACCTCAAGATCGTCGAAGTCGAGCCGGCGCCGAAGAAGGCCAAGAAGGCCGACAAGGCCAAGAAGCCGAAGCTCGACCGGCGCGAAGAGCTCCGCTGAAAAGGGCGCCGGCCGCGAGCAACGTGCTCGCGGCCGGCGTTCGAGGGCGCGCCCAGGTCGGACGTTGCCCTCGCAGCAGTCGCTGGAATCAGTTGCCCTGCAGCTGCCAGCTCAGGCAGTTGCTCATGCCGAAGCCGAGCACGCCGCCGCCGAGGCAGACCGTGACCGCCTGCGAGCTGAACACGAGGCCGGCGAGGCCGGGCGCCACTGGCAACGGCAGGTTGAACACTGCCGAACCGTCGCACGGGCCAAAGCCGCCACCGGTCAGGACCGGGCCGAGCGTGCCGAGGAACGGAATCGTGTGCAGGGGGCCGCACAGCGGCGGCGCAACGGGGCCAGGAACCATGCAGGGACCCGCACCGATGGCGAGCAGCGCAATCGAGGTCGAGGGGGCCTGGTCGAGAGCCAGCGAGAACGCGGCGTTGCCGAGGCACGGGTCGTTGAGCAGCGAGTGGATCTGCGGGCACGCCGGGCACGAGCCATTGGCGCACGGGCCGCCGACCGACGTCGCGCGGCCGGGGCGCACCGCGAGGCCGATCATCGGATCGAGCGCGGGGGCGATCGGCGGGCAGCAGTTGACGCCGAGGAGCACGACGTTGGGAGCTACGAACGCGTAGTTCATCGCCACCGTGCCGATGCCATCCGTCGCGTAGAGGATCTGGTTGCCCCAGTCGCAGGCGAGGCCGAGCACCGGGCCGAAGGCGGCGACGCACGCCGGCACCGGGAACTGGCTGATCACGATGCAGGGCGCCGCGAGTTGCGACACGAGCACGCGGCTCGGGCCACCTGGGAAGGTGGCGACGCTGGTGAACACGATCCCTTGCAGCTCATCGACCGCGATGCCGGTGGTGACGCCGCCGATGACGATCGGGCCACCGAGGATGCAGACACCGAGCGGGGCCGGCGGACAGGTGTTGGTGTAGCGGTGCAGGATGAACGTGCTGTCGATCATCCACAGCTCGTTCAGGCCTTCGACGACTTCAAGGCCGGTCAGGAACGCGGCCGGGCCGAGCGTCGGCACCGGCATGGGCGGGCACTGCATGCCGCAGGCGTCGTCGACCTTGGCCAGCAGGAGGCCGTTGGTGACCCAGGCGCCGGAACGCGTCGGATCCCACGCGGTGCCGCCGACCCACGGCGGCAGCGCGGCGGAGTTGGGCATCGGGATCGGGCACTGGCCGAGCGGCATGCACGGCGCGTGGCTGACGTGCCGCAGGTTCGGCACGTTGCGGGTGATGCCGACCAGGTGGTCGGGCGTCTGCGCCGGGAGGAAGGCGGCGAGCGCAGGGAGAGCCAAGGCGAGCAGGGAGGTGGATTTCATGGGCGGGTTCTTGGGGAAGAGAGGGCCTGATTGGCCTTCGCTCCGGAAGAACCGACCGCCGCCGGGCGCACGCGGATTTTGCAGATAATTCCGCGCTCACCAGTGCCAGCGGAACGCCAGCCGCCGCGGCTCCTTGTGCATCGAGGCCGCCATCGACCCGAGGCCCACTCGTTCCAGGTCGGCGCCGAGCGTGCTGACGGCGCGCAGGATCGCGGCGCCCTCGGCGGGGAGGTCTTCGATCTCTCCGCCGCGTTGCTCCAGCGTCATCAGCGTCGTGCCCAGGTTGCGCAGAACGCGACCCATCGGCGACACCGACAGTCCGGTCCAACCTTGCGGCAGCGCTTCGACATGCGCCTTCGCGGCCTTCGGCAGGCTGCCGTCGCCGTTCTTGCGGGCATCGACGATGCCACGCAGCAAGGCACCTTGGGCCTCCGTGACCCCGGTGGCGACGAGCAGCATGTCGTCCAGGACCACGTACTCGAGCTGGATCAGGCCGGCGAGCCGCAGCCGGTGGATCTTCACGTCCTGGTAGTCCTCGCTCTTGCGGGTCGCGTGCAGTCCGCGCGCCCGCAGCAGCTTCTCCAGCGATTCGCCGAACGCCTTGCCGTTGCGCAGCGACATCGCGTAGCAGCCGCTCAAGGCGGCGCCGAGCGGATTGTCGTCGATCGATTCTTCGATGGCGTCGAGGTCCGTCTGGTCATCGATTTCCTGCACGATCATCAGGCCGGTGCCGAGGTGGTCGAGCAGGTCTTCCTTCAATCGCACCTTGGTCGCATCGGCGAACGCTGCCATCGCCGCGTCGAACGGCATCGGGGCATCGTCGCCCATCGCCGCGAAGACGAGGTTGGTCAGTTCGTAGGCCTTGGTCAGCGAAATCGGGGCCGTGCTGAACGCGTCGCTGCCGGCCGGCAGATAACGCAGCAGGCGCGGGGCGTCGGCGTCGACGGGCATCAGGTCGAACACGCCGTGATCGCCCGCCGCGAGGTCGAGTGCGGCTTCGATCTGCATGTGTTCGCCGTCGGGTCGGACCCACAAGGTCATCGCTTGCGGTGCGGTGATGCCGAGGTCCTGTGCCAGCTTGGCGCCGTCGAACGGCAGTCCCTCTTCCTTGGCGCGATCGGCGAGCTGCTGCGCCAACGCGGGACCCGCCGCGCGCAGGTCGCCGCGCAGCCAGAACGGGCTGTCGGTGTCACCGGCGAGGCGATCCTCGGTGGCGAGCAGGCGGGCGCCGTGCTGTTCGAGGTCGGTGCCGAACAGCATCACCAGGCTGCCGTCGATGAGCGCCGGCATCGTCACGGTGATGCCGTCGCGGGCGGTGCCCGCGCGGAACGGGCGGTCGGCGATCGTCAGGTCGCGCAGGGACGTTGCCTCGGTGGCCTCGGTCAGCGCGGTGAGCGCCGCGGCCAAGGGCGCCAGGTCGGAAACGCCGTCACCGACGAGCGTCAGCGACCCGTGGAATCGCGGCACTTCGCGCGCTGCCAGGGCCTGTACGAGTTTGGCGATGTCGCAGTGCACCGCGAAGACCAGTTCGCCGCGATGTCCGGTCAGCAAGTGCTGCAGGCCATCGGCGAGCGCGGCGTCGCCGTTCTCGCGCATGGCGGTGATGGGCCGATCGACTTCGGCGCGGCCCAGGGCCACCAGTTTGGCGACGCTCTCGCTGGCGAGCAGCTTGGCGAACAACGTCTTCTCGAACTGCTGCTGCCAGCGCGCCGGCAACGCGATGCGCGCCACCAACGTCGAATCGGCGGGGACGAAGCGGAACGGGGGCAGCCGGTCCTGCGCGATCGTCGGCGCAAGCAGGAGGGCAGTCGTGAGCGCGGCGCTACGGCACATCATGGGCGCGCATCAAACGCGCCGCGCTCGCCGCCCGCCAGGGGCGACCTCGGCGATCACCAGCGCAGGCGGGTCCCGAAGCCGTTCGCGGTGGTGTAGGTGGTAGCGACCATCAGGTCGATGCCGAGACGCTTCAGCTCGCCGGTCGACTTCTTGATCGCTTCCATCACCATGCCCATTTCGTCGGGCACGCCGCTCATCGACTGGTTCATGGCGGCCTCCATGCCGACCACCATGCCGTTGAGGTAGCCGCTCATCGCGGTCACCGAGATGCCGTTCCAGCCAGCCGGCATCGCCGCAGTCGCGTCCTTGGCGACGGCGGGAACGCTGCCATCGCCAGGGGTCTTCTGCGTGTCGAGGATCGAACGCAGCGCCTTCTGCGAGTCTTCACTCGTGCCGACGCCGACCAGCAGCAGGTCGTCGGTGACCGCGTACTCGATCTCGACGAGGCCGGCGAGGCGCATGCGATGCACCTTCAGGCCTTGGTACTCCTCCGTCTTGCGGCTGGCGTGCAGGCCGCGCGAGCGGATCACCTTCTCCAGCGATTCCCCGAACGCCTTGCCATCGCGCAGCGCGATGCCGAAGCACGAACCGTTGAACATCGCGGTCGGGTCCTCTTCGTCGGCGACCCCCGAGGCGAGTGCCTGCGGATCCTGCAGCATCATGAGTTCGTCGCCGAGGTGCGCGATCAGGTCTTCCTTCAGGCGGACCTTCGCGGCTTCGGCGAAGCCGGCTTCGACGTCGGCGAACGTCATCGGCACCGCCTCACCGAGCTCGCCCCAGACCTTGGCGATGACGTCGTAGATCACGCCGAGCTTGATCACCGACACCGAGAACGACTCGCTGCTGGCCGGAACGTACTTCAGCAGCTTCGGGGCGGTGGTCGGGCCGGCCATCGCGGCGAAGATGCCGCGGTCGCCGTCGCCGAACGACATCTGCACGTCACCGACGACGTGCTTGCCGTCGGCATCGAACGTCATGGTCATGGCGTCGAACGAAGTGAAGCCCGTGGCCTTGAAGATCGACTCCACCGAGATCGGTGCGCCACCTTGTTCATCGACGAACTTGCCGAACATGCTCAGTGCGTTGCCGAGCTTGAGATCGATGGACAACGCGTGCGGCGTGGCATTGCCTTGCCAGCGCCCTTCGTTGGCGAGCAGCTTCGACAGGCCCTGTTCGACGTCGTTGCCGCCGACGATGACGAAGTGGCCGTCGATGATCGTCGGCACAGTCACGCCGTCGCCGCCGGCGTCGAGCATGCCGCGCAGCTTGTGGTCACCGACGACCAGGTCGCGCGTCGGCGGCGCATTCTCGTCGATGGCGCCTTCGCAGGCCTTCGCCAGCGCCGCCAGGTCGAACGTGCCGTCCGGCGTCATCGTGAGCGTCATGGTGATTGGCGGGTCTTCGCCATTCATGAGCGTTTCCGCCAGCGCCGCAAAGTCGCACTGCAGCGACAGCACGATCTCACCCTTGTAGTCGGCGAGCATCTTCTCGAGCAGGTCGGCGTCGAACTTGCCGCTCTCGCGCAGCATGCCGATGCCCTGGTCGACCGACTTGCCGAGCATGCCCACCAACGGGCCGAGCGACTCGCCTTGCAGCCACTTGGTGACCTGGGCGGTGGCGAACTGTTGCTTCCAGGCTGCCGGCGCACCCATGCGCATGACGAAGCAGGAATCGGCCGGGACGAAGCGGAACGGCGACGGCTTGCCTTGGGCGGGGAGTGCCGCCAGCAGCAGAGACGCCGCGAACAGAGTGCGGGTGATGGTCATTGTTCTTGCGGGTAGATCAGGATGCGGTCGTGAGCGATGAGCACGAAATCGGTGCGGCCGTCGCCGTCGAGGTCGCCCGTAGCCAGTTCGCGCGGTTCATTGTCGGGTTCTTGGCTCGGAGCGGTCTCGAACACGGGGATCGACAGCGCGCGTTGCAGTCCGGCCGTGCCGCCGGCCAGGATCTGCACTCCCGGCAGGTGGCGATCGACGACGACGAGATCGCAGATGCCGTCGTGGTCGAAATCGCCGGCGCGGCCGGTCCAGTAGGCGGTGCGCACGATCGGCGGTTCGTGCGTGGTCAGCGTGCGCAGCGAAGGCCCCTTGGCGAACGGCACGCGCAGCACGCCACGCGCCGACAGCAGCAGCACGGCGCCGCGATGGGGCACGAGGTGCGTGAAGTCGAACGCGGGCACCTCGACGGAAACGGTCTTGGCGCCGAGCTGGCGCACCAGCTTGTTGCCCTTCTTGTCGAAGTAGAAGCGGGCGACGCCGCCCAGCACGCCGGCGTCGGTCTCCGCGCACAGGGTCAATTCGGTCATGCCGTCGGGACCGTTGTCCTGCGACAGCACGCGAACCTGGCCCTTGTCGTCGAGGCGGAACGTGCGCACGAACCGTTCGCGCACCGCCAGCATCGCGGCAGCTCCCGCGACGGTGGTCGTCGCACAGGCGCCATCTTCGAGCTTCTTGGTGAAGCCCGCCGTGTCGGTGGCCTTGCCGCTTTCCTTCTTCTCGATCTTGCCGGCCTCGCCGAGCGACAGCGTGCGCAGCCCTTCGCCGGGCACCACGAACGCGAGCTCGAGTCCGGCGGCATCACCGAGGTCGGCGACGAGCAGCCGCGCCGGATCGGCGGGCAGGCGGCCGAGCTCGCCGAGCTTGTCGGCGGGTTTGCCAGGGGCGCACGTCAGCAGGCTGGCGTCGCGCTTCTCGTTGCGGGTGATCACCAGCACGCCGCCGCGCGGATCGATCGCCGCGACGATCGGCTTGTCGGCGGCCGCCAACTGCTCAGGGAAGCGGTCGAGCGGGCCGGCGCCCGAGATCCACGCCACGGCGTCCTCTTCGGGGCTCGCCAGCACGACATCGTTCTTGCCGTCCTTGTCGATGTCGCCGATGGCGATCGCCGCCACGCCCGCGAGCGTCGGCAGCGTGCGCAGGACGAACGTCTCGTCGCGCCATTCGTGCACCAGCAACTGCGCGCGGTCGGCGCGCGCGACCAGCAGGTCCTCGTCGCCGTCGCCATCGATGTCGCCGAGCGCCCACGGCAGCGCCTTGCCGCCGCCGGCGCCTTCCCCGAACGCCCACCAATCGAGCGCCTGGCGATCGTCGCCGTTCTGCAGCACCTGCAGCGAGACTGCGCGCGTGCTGCCAGCGATCGTCGCGAGCGCCGGCTTGCCGTCGGCGGTGCGCGCCGGGAACACATCGTGCATGCCGTCGACACTGAAGATGCGCCACGCGCCGAAGCTGCCATCGCCGTTGCCGAGGCGCAGGCGCAGGTTCATGTTGGCGCCGGGGGCCACCGCGACGAGGTCGAGCTTGCCGTCGGCGTCGAAGTCACCGAGATGGAACGAATAGGCGTTGTCCTCGACGGGTTCGATCGCCGACAGCTTCGGCGTGCCGCTGAGGTTGGTGACGGTGCGCAGGCTGCCGCGCGCGACCGCGACGAGGTCCTGCTTCTTGTCGCCATCGAGGTCGCCGGTCAGCATCGCCACGCCGCGGCCGGCGAGGCCGAGGTCGATCGCGGGGCCTTCGGGTTCGGCGCCGGGACGGCGCACCGACAGGCGGCCGCGCGTGTCGACGAGCAGCAGATCGGGTTTGCCGTCGCCGGTCACGTCGGCGAGCGTGTAGCCGCTGATCTGGCCGTTGGTGGGAATCGGCTGCAGCTCGGTTTCGCGCCCCTTCACGCGCACGGCGACGAGGCGCGCGCGGCGCGAATCGACCGCGATCGCTTCGACCTTGCCATCGCCATCGACGTCGGCGATCTGCAGGTTGCCGAGGCCGTCACCGACCTTGACTACCAGCGGACCGTCGAACCCGAACCGGGCGCGCAGTTCGGGGGCGATGGGGGGTGGACCGCTCTGCGCGAGCAAAGCGGTGCCGAGGAATACAAACGGAGCGACGTTGGCCGTGGCGAGCATCCGGCCGCCAATCTATGGTTGCCGCGATGCTCGCCGCAACGATCGTGCTGTTGTTCTCCTGTCAGGACCCTGGCAAACCCGCGGCCGAACCGGCGCCGGTGCGCGCCGACGGCGTCGAGGTGCTCGATCTCGGCAACGGTTGCCGCATCCAGGGCCGCGTGCTGCGCACGACCGAACAGACCGTGTTCGTCGACGTTGGCTACGACGTGCTCAAGGTGCCGGTGGCGGCCGTGCTGCGCCGCGAGACGATGGACGGCAATCGCAGCGGCGGCATCGTGCGCGAGAAGCTGTGGGCGCGGGCCGAACTGCCGGAGCGGTCGGTCGCCGAGGGCGCCAAGGTGATGGGGGAAGCGGTGGTCAAGATCGAAGCCGCCGGCGGCCAGGGTTCGGGTTTCGTGACCCACGCCGATGGTTGGGTCGTCACCAACTTCCACGTCGTCGAACGCGAAGTGGAAGTCGACGTCGTCGTCTACTCGCTCGGCAAGAACGGCTTCGAGCCGCGCACCGTGCGCAAGTGCAAGGTCGCGGCGATCAACCCCGACATGGACCTGGCGCTGGTGAAGATGGAGGCGCCGGCTGACCTCGCGCTGAAGACGATCTTCCTCGGCGACAGCGACGGCATGCAGGTGGGCGACACGGTCTACGCGATCGGGGCGCCGATCGGGCTCGATCGCACGGTGTCGAGCGGCATCATCAGCGTGACCAACCGGACCTTCGAAGGTCGCTGCCACTTCCAGATCACCACGCCGATCAATCCCGGCAACTCGGGCGGCCCGTTGTTCAACCTGCGCGGCGAAGTGGTCGGCGTGAACAGCGCCGGTTACCGCGGCTTCCAGGGCCTCAACTTCGCGATCCCCGCGAAGTACGTGATCGACTTCCTCAACAACCGCGACGCGTTCGCCCTCGACACCACGCGCAGCGAGAACGGCGTGCACTACCTGCCGGCGCCGAAGAAGCCCGCCAGCACGAAGTAGTTGCGGCGCGTTGGGAGCGCGCGGATGGCCGCGCCTTGACAACGTCGGGGCGCGCGATGCGATGGGGGCATGTTGGCCGCCCTCGTCGTCGTGTTCGCCGCGTTCGCTCCGCAAGGCGAGAAAGCGCCGGACCCTCTCGCCGAAGCGCGTGCCGTCGTCGCCGCCGCCGAGCAGAAGCACGGTGCCGACAGTATCGAAGCTGCTGAAGCGCTGGTGAAGTTGTGGAACCAGATGGCGGTGCGCGGTCAGGTCGAAGAGCTGCTGCCGATCGCCGAACGCGTGCTCGCGATCCGTGAAGCAAAACTGCCGCCGGGGCACCAGCGCACCGCGATCGCCTTGTCCAACCTCGCGACCGTGCGCATGCAGATGCACGAGCCGCGTCTGGCGGCGCCACTGCTCGAACGCGCGCGCGAGATGCTGGCCAAGGCGCCGCCGAGCCGAGCGATGCTCGGGGTCTTGGGCAACCTCGGGGTCTGCAAGAACCTGCTCGGCGAGATCCTGGTGGCCGAGGACCTGCTGCAACAAGCGGTCGAGTACGGTCGCCAGCACGCGCCCGACCATCCGTTGTTCGCGCAGGCGCTGCAGAATCTCGCCGCGATCGAGATGCGGCTCGGCGCCGTGGAACAAGCGCGCATCCTGGTGCAGGAGACGCTCGCGGTGCTGCAGAAGGCCGAGCCCGACGGGCCGCGGCTGGCGCACGCGACCTACGGATTTGGCCTGGTGTTGTTGACGGCGGGACGCCTCGACGACGCGGAGCCCTTGTTGCGTCGCGGGCTCGAACTGCGCACCAAGCACCTCGGCGCCGACCACAAAGGCGTCGGCGACGTCGAGCAGTCCCTTGCCATCCTCGCTCGACAACGCGGCGATCTGGCTGCTGCGCAGATGCATGCGGAACGTTCGGTGGGTGCGGTGCGCGGCGCCATGCGGGCCTGGGAACGCGAGAATCGGCGCATGATGGTCGCCCGCGTCCTGACCGAGCAGGGCGAACATCAGGCGGCGGCGGAACTCGCCGACGCGGCCGTGCGTGCTGCCCGCGCTACGGGCGCCGATGATGAGCGACTGTGTCTCCTGCTGGGCACCCATGGACAGGTGCTCGCGGCGGCCGGGCGAGTCGAAGCGGCCGAAGCTTCACTCCGCGCCGTGCTCGCGGTCGGCGCCAAACTGGGGGTCACGAGCGACAAGGTTTCGTGGGAAGCCAGGTCGTTGCTGGCGCGGTGTCGGTACCAGGTCGGGGACGCCCCTGGCGCAGTCGCGTTGCTGACGGAGAACCTTGGTGTCGCCGACACCTTCCTCGATCGCACTTTGCCGGCACTGTCGGACCACGATCGCCTCGCGGTTCTGACGCATTTGCGTTCCGACTTCGAACGCTTCCTGGGTTGGACGCACGCCGCCCCGGGGTTGCTGTCGGTTGATTCGGTGTACGCGCAAGTGCTGGCGTGGAAAGGCAAGGTGGCGCGCGGCCAGCTCGACCAGCATGCCGTTGCGCGCACCGACGCCGAGGGCGTCGCCCGATTGCGCCGTTTGCAGGAGATTGCCGGCGAGATCGCGATCGGTCGCGCCGAGCCGGGGCTGCTGGCCGAACAGGATCGCTTGCAGGCGATCGTCGCGAGCACGATGCCCGCGCGAACCATCGCGGATGTCGGCGCCTTGCGAAAGGTGCTCGCGGCCGAGGAAGTGCTGGTGGACATCGTGCGCGGCCAGCGCGGCACGCAGGCGACGTTCGATGCGTTCCTCGTCACGCGCGAAGGCGTGACGCGCGTCGATCTCGGACCGGTGGAACCGATCGAACGCGCGGTTGCTTCGCATCTGCAGCTCGTCGCGCGCGCCGATCGCAAGGGGGCTGGCACCCTGCTCGAGCCGGTGGGGCGCGCTGCACGGGCCCTGGTCTGGGATCCGTTGCGTGCAGCAATTGCCGGCAAGAAGCAGATCCGCCTGAGTCCAGACCACGTGCTGGCGATGCTGCCGTTCGAAACGCTGCCCGGCGAACGCAAAGGCACGTTCCTGGTCGAGGAGGTGGCCATCTCCTATTTGCAGGATGCCGCGGATCTGCTGCGAGCACGGCCGCAGACGGGTACGGAGCGAGTCGTCGCGTTCGGTGACATCGCCTACGGTGGCCCCGCCCTCACGGCGCTGGCGATGCGCGGCGTGCCGCGGCCATTCGCTCCGCTGCCGGCAACCGCGCTCGAACTCGAGAGTCTGCGCACACTGGCGGGAACGCGGGAGACCGTTCTCGTGAGTGGCGCCGCCGCCACCGAGGCACGCCTGCGCGACGCGATCGCGACGGCGTCGGTTCTGCACCTGGCCACGCACGGTTTCTGCGGGCTCGAAGATGGTCCCGGCGTGCTGCGTGCGGGCATCGCTCTCGCCGGCGCCAACGAAGCACCGCAGCAGGACGACGGCATCCTGACCGTGGACGAAGCGGCGCTGCTGGATCTGCGCGCGTGCCGCCTGGTGGTGTTGTCGGCGTGCCAGACCGGGCTCGGGCAACCGTTCGCCGGCGAGAGCCTGCTCGGATTGCGGCGCGCGCTGCGCATCGCCGGCGCCGGTGCGACGATCGCATCGTTGTGGCGTGTCGACGACCAGGCGACCGGCGCGCTGATGGCCGATTTCTACCGCGAGCTGTTCGGTGCCGGCGGTTCGCCCGCGAAGGCGCTGCGGGCGGCGCAGCTGCACGCGCTCGCGCGCGCGCGGGCGGCGAGTGGCGAAGGCATGCCGGCGCTGTGGGGGGCCTTCGTCTGCGACGGCGATCGCTGAGCGCGATTCACGCCGTGGCGGCTTGTTCGGCGATCGCAGCCAGCGCCTTGTCGGCGTCACGGCGTCGCGGCGCGCGCGTGCGGTCGAGTCGCAGCACGAACTCGACAGTGCGTGGTCGCAGCGACGGTCGGGTCGGGCTCGTGCGGTAGCGCTTGTACGAACGACAGTGCACGGCGAGGGCGCCATGGGCTGCCACGCAGCGGACCAGGTCTTCGACCGGAATCGTGCCGTCGGTGCTGTAGCTGACCAGCACGTGCGGAGCGTCGATTCTCTCCAGCAGCGTCGCGAACGCGGCCGGCGCCGCCTGCCGCGCGTTGAACGGACTGCGGCGTTCGCCCCAGTCGGCGCGAATGCCGGCCTTCCAACCGCGTTGCGTCGGCGGCGGCAGTTCGGGCTTGTCCCACTGCACGATCGAGTTGAGCACGTGGTAGTTGCTCGCGTAGGGATGCTGGTTGTACGGCGGGTCGAGATAGACGACGTCGGCGCGCACCGGCAGCGCGGCGGTGAGTTGCAGCGCATCCACGGCGAGCACATGGTGCGTGCGGTCACTGGCCAGGAAGCGGGCGGGCGCCAATTTCAAGTCGGCGAGAATGCGATGCAGTGCGGTGCCGTTGCGGCCACCCCAGCCGGCATGGAAGCC
>SXPB01000139.1 GCA_005776475.1 Planctomycetia bacterium | reverse complement strand
TGCGGTAACGTGGGCGCATGATCCGCACACTGCACATCCAGAACTACCGGTGCCTGCGCGATGTCACGCTCGAACTCGAGCCGCTGACGGTGCTCGTCGGTGGCAATGCTTCGGGCAAGAGCAGTGTGATCTCGGCGATGCTGCGGCAGTTTGCGCCAGAAGACGCGTGGCGGCGTGACAGGACTCGGCACATCACAGTCGCGCTGCTGAATGCCGACGGCTCAGGCATCACGTTCGATCAGTCCAGGGGTTCTTCTGGCAACGCCCCTTGGCCGACGATCCAGAGTCTGCAGTTCGAACTTGGCCGTTTGCGAGCGCACAACACACTGCAAACAGCACATCAACTCAGTCACGACGGCTTGGGGCTAGCGAACGTGTTCGCCACGTTGCCACGGCGAACTCGAGACGAGGTGTCGCGCCGTTTCTGCACAAGCCTGCCGAACTACGCCGACATCGACAGTCGCCCGTCGTCCCCGGGTAATCACCGCATCGTCTTCCAGGATCGCTGGGACGCGAACGTCTGGTACGAGCCCGAGCAAGTCTCCGACGGCACGATGCTGATGCTCGCCTTCGAACTGCTGCCGTACCAAACGCCGGCCCCCGACCTGATCGCGATCGAAGAACCCGAACGCGGCCTGCATCCGTTCCTGATGGGCGAACTGATCACCGCGCTGCGCCGCCTGGCGCAACCACTCGACGGTCGCCCACCGATCCAGGTCCTGCTCGCAACCCACTCCGCCGACTTGCTCGAGTTCATCGATCCGAAGGAGATCCGCTTCTTGCATCGCAACCGCGACACCGGCGCCACCGAGGTGAAGACCGCGCCGGTCGCCAACCCGAACTGGCCGGCACTGCTGCGCGAGTACGACGATTCGCTCGGCAACCTGTGGAAGTCCGGCGGCCTCGGTGGCGTGCCCGGAGGCTGAGCGTGAACGTCGTTCTCTATTGCGAGGGACCCGCCGAGGATCGCGGCAACGACGCATTGTTGCCGCCGCCTGGCGACCCGATGTCGGGGGACCACTTGGGGCCGGCCCACACCCTGGTGGCGCGGTGCATCGAACGCACGCACCGAGTGCCGACGCCGGCTCTTCGCTTCCTCGTGCCGGTTCGCGATGCAGGCAAGCGCGTCCGCGGCAGCGACCTGCACGTTCCGAAGTTGCTGCGGCGGGTCATCCTCAACAGCATCACCCTCCACCAAGCCAAACTCGTCGTCGCGTTGGTCGATACCGACGGCGACAAGTCGAGGCGGCAGGTGTTGCTGGTCGCAACCGACAACCTCGCCCACGCTTCGCAACGCGTCGTCGCCGCCGCAGTGCAAGAGTTCGAAGCGTGGCTGCTCGCCGACCAGCGCGCGTTGCGGGACGTGCTTGGTTGCGCGGACACGCCACCGGACCCAACCCAAATGGCCCCAGGGGAAGCAAAGTCATGGTTGCGGAACCGCGTGGAGGCGCGCGGCTTGCTTGCGGACCAGAGCCAGCGCGCCGCCGAGATTCGCCAACTGCGATGCCAGCTCGCCGCGCAGATCGATCTCGACACCCTCGCCCGCCAGCCCAGCTTCCGTCAGTTCCTCGACGACCTGCTGGCCGCTCGCTGATCGGCTGAAGTAGGCCCAGGGGAAGCGCCGATGACAGCGGCACTTGGAGAGGATCCCCATGGCCGCACCCGCCCGCTTTCCCCTACCGACACCCGAGATCCACGTCTGGGTCGCGTACCTGACGGCGCGCTGCAACTTCGCCTGCGACTATTGCATCCAGAAGCCGCAGATCGTGCCCGGCCAGCGCCGCAAGCCGTGGGGCAAGTACGCCGAACTCACCGGCCGGCAGTGGGTCGATGCGTTGAACGCGTTCCCGGTGCGCCCCGTGCACCCGCTGATCCTCACCGGCGGCGAGCCGTCGCTGCACAAGGACTTCGCGTTCATCGCCAGCCGGCTCGAAGGCTACGAACTCGACATGACGTCGAACCTGACCTTCGACATCGACGCGGTCGCGCGCGAGATGAAGGCGCACGGCAAGCGCTTCGTCACCAGCTTCCACACCTACCACCCGAAGTTCATCACGCCGGAGAAGTGGCTCGACCAGGCCGAGCGCCTGCGCGATTCGGGCCTCGTCGAGAAGCCGACCTTCTCGATGGTCAACCTGCAGCGCTTCCCGCACTTCCGCGACGACGAGCACGACCGCAATCTGGCGAAGCTGACCGAACTCGCGGACCGCCGCGGCCTGATCTACCAGTTCAACGAGTTCCGTGGCACCCACATGGGCGCCCCCTACGAACGCGCGCAGAAGCACTCGATCGAGTGCACCAGCGCCTGGGTCAACATCGATCCCGAAGGCAACGTCTTCAACTGCCAGTACCACCTCACCGAACGCAAGAACGCGTTCGGCAACATCACCGCGATCGAGGCCTGCAAGCCGCTGCCGGCGATGGGCGAATTCTTCGCCTGCACGGACTTCGGTTTCTGCGATCCGTGCCACGAGAACTCCGGCCACGGTGCCTTCCGCGACATCAACGGTCAGGTGTTCCGGCGCACGGCGAACGACAGCCGCGTCTACCTGAAGTGGATGCAACCCGACGCGATCCGCGCGGTGGCACGCCGCTACTTCGGCCAGGGTGACCACGCCGAAGCCGAGCAGGCACTGCTGGCGGCGATCGGCAAACAACGC
The DNA here is from genome assembly GCA_005776475.1 of Planctomycetia bacterium. Lineage (GTDB taxonomy): Bacteria > Planctomycetota > UBA1135 > UBA1135 > UBA2386 > UBA2386. Next base: position 2,378 of record SXPB01000139.1, on the reverse strand, counting down.
GAAGCGGGCCAGGACGACGGCGAGACCTGGGCCGACCTCGGCGTCGCGCTCTACGAGACGAACAAGAAGAAGCAGTGCCTGGCGGCGCTGCTGCACGCGATCGACCTCGGCGTCACCCGCACCGAGATCGTCGGCAGCACGCTGCACGTCGCCCGCGAACTCGGCATGGTCGAGCACGCCAAGTCGACCATCCTGCGGCATGTGCCGGCCCAGATCCTCAGCCGCATCGAACAAGCCCTCGATGCCATGCAACCGATCGCGCCTGCGCAAGGCTGAGCATGGACGTCGTCATCGACTACCAGGGCCACTGGGGCCTCGGCGACCTGCTGTGCAGCGACCCGATGGTCGCGGGCCTGCACGAGAAGTTCGGTCCCGGCACGCGGGTGTTCACCAACGGCAACGCCGGCAACGTCGCGCACAACCCGTGGGTTGCCGGGCCCGCGCAAACGGGGCAGCGTTTCGACCACGTCGTCGAAGTGAAGCTGTTCACCCACATGGACAAGGTCGAGTACGGCCGGCTCGAAGCGATGCCGAGCCTGATCGACCACATGTGCAGCTACGGCGCCGTGCAGCCGGGCGACCGCCGGCCGCGGCTGTGGCTCGACGCCGCCGACTTCGCCCCGCTGCGACGCGTGCCGTTGCTCGCCAAGCCGCGCATCGCGATCTGCGCCGACCATGTCGATTCGCTGCGGCACTGGCCGCTGGAACGTTGGTTCACCGTGGCGACCCTGCTGCAGGAAGCGGGCGCGCAGGTGCTCGAGATCGGCAAGCAGCACCGCCTCGGCGTCGGGACGGACCTGGTCGGCAAGCTGAGCATGCGCGAGACCGCCGCGCTGCTGTCGGCGTGCACGTTGTTCGTCGGCAACAACTCGGGACCGTTCCACTACGCGCAGGCTGCCGGGGTGCCCTGCGTGACGCTGTTCTCGCTGGCGAGCCCCCAGCGGTTCGTGCATCCGGGTGCGGTCGTACACGTCGTCGAAGCCGCGAACCTCGCATGCCTGCATTGCATGACGCGGTCGTTCGCGGCGATGCAGGTGTCCGGCTGCACAGCCGAGCCGCGCGGGCGCTGCATGACCGACATCGGCGAAGAGCAGGTGCTGCACACGATCGATCGCGCGCTGCAGGGGGCTTTGGCGACGCCGCCGGTCGGCGCGGCCTGAACGACGTTCCGGTCAGGGCTTCTGCCAGAGGATGTCGAAGCGACGATCGGCCACCGCGATGCCGGTGAGATGGGCGCGAACTCGGCGAGCCCTGCTCGTCGAGGCGCAGTTCCCTGCGTCAGCCAGGCTTCTTCGCCGTGCTCAGGATCTGCAGCTCGGCCATCTGTTCGGGCGACGCGGTGCCCGGCGCTTCCGCCATCAAGTCGAACGCCATCGCCGTCTTCGGGAACGCGATCACGTCGCGAATGCCCTCGCGACCGAGCGCCAGAGTGACGATGCGGTCGCCGCCGAGCGCGATGCCGCCGTGCGGCGGGCCACCGTACTTGTACGCATCGAGCAGGAAGCCGAAGTTGGCGCGCTGCGTTTCGGGCGGGATGCCGAGGAACTCGAACACCTTCGCCTGCAGGGCCGGCCGGTGGATGCGGATCGAACCCGAGCCGAGTTCCCAGCCGTTCATCACGAAGTCGTAGGCGCGGCTCTTGATCTTCTCGGTGTCGACGCCGAAGTCGGCGATGTTCCAATCGACCGGCGCCGAGAACGGGTTGTGCGCGAACTGCCAGCGCGCCTTCTCGTCGTTCCACTCGAACATCGGGAAGTTGAGCACCCAGCAGCCGCGGAACACCTTCGGGTCGCGCAGGCCGAGCATGCCGCCGACCTTGAGCCGCAGGTCACCGAGCGCCTTGTGCACGACGCGCTTCTGGTCGGCGACGAACAGCAACAGGTCGCCGGGCTTGCCGCCGAGCTGCGCGATCAGCTCCTTGCCCTTGTCGCCTTCGTAGAACTTGGCGATCGAACCTTCGACGCCGGCCGCGGTGATCTTCGCCCAGGCCAGGCCCTTGGCGCCGAGCTGCGTCACGAACGCGGTCAGCTCGTCGATGCCCTTGCGCGAGAACTTCTCGGCGGCGCCCTCGGCGCAGATGCCCTTGACGATGCCGCCGGTCGCGACGGCGCCACTGAACACCTTGAAGTCACTCTTCTTCGCCAGCTCGGTGCAATCGACCAGCGTCATGCCGAAGCGCAGGTCCGGCTTGTCGCAACCGTACTTGTCCATCGCCTCGAAGTAGTCGAAGCGCGGGAACGGCTGCGGCACGTCGATGCCGAAGCCCTCCTTCATGCCGTGCACGAACATCGCCTCGACCACGTCGAGCACGTCGTGCTCCTCGACGAACGACATCTCGAGATCGATCTGCGTGAACTCGGGCTGGCGGTCGGCGCGCA